>JBIOIZ010000091.1:0-11771 GCA_044450385.1 Candidatus Dormibacteria bacterium | reverse complement strand
TGGCTCACGTTGTTCCCGGTCATCGGGCCCTTCCCGCAGATATCGCAGCGCTGGGACATCAGATCTCTCATGGGTCGGGACGCGCATCTGAGACGCGCCCGGTCTGGCGTACTAGAATTCGGCCGCAGCCACGGCGGCGCCCGTCGGCCTCCGGAGACGAGAAGGTGGCCGGTCGCCGAGGATACCACAGGCCCTCCATCGGGCTTACGGAGATACGTGAAAGGCAAGGTCCGCGCGTCCGACGCACTGTCGCGCACCGCCTCCCTGGGCAGGATTGAGGTCTCGCCCCGGGTGGTGGCGTCGATCGTCGGCCACGCGGCCAACGAGTGCTACGGCATCGTGGGGATGGCGGCGCGCGGTCTGCGCGACGGGATTGCGGAGCGACTGAACCGAGAGAACGTCCATCGGGGCGTCGAGATCCAGGTCACCCCGGATGGGCTCGTCATCGAGCTCTACGTGATCGTTGAATATGGGACCCGGATCAGCGAGGTGGCCCACAACCTGATGAGCGCGGTCAGCTACTCAGTCGAGAAGACCCTGGGACTGCCGGTGGTGGCAGTCAATGTGAACGTCCAGGGCATTCATGCGGAGAACGACGGTGCCCGCCACTAAGCCCGCGCCGGAGCTGGCGGTGCTCCGCGAACCGCTCCGCGAGATCGGTGGTGAGCAGGTGCTCGCGGGTCTGACGGCCGCGCTCTCGTGGCTGGAGGCCAACCAGCAGGAGATCAACGACCTCAACGTCTTCCCGGTACCAGACGGTGATACCGGGTCGAACATGTACCTGACGCTCCGGTCGGCGGTGGAGGAGGCGCGTGACGCGCCGAGCCCGGAGGCGGCGGACTCGGTGCTTGCCGCCGCCGCGCACGGCTCGCTGATGGGCGCCCGCGGGAACAGCGGCGTCATCCTCTCGCAGATCCTCCGCGGCTTCGCCCAGGGATCATCCCAACGCCCACGTCTTGACGCCGGCGGTGTCGCTCTGGCGATGACCGAGGCGTCAGCCGTGGCGTACCGCGCGGTCATGAAGCCGACCGAGGGCACCATCCTCACGGTCGTCCGCGATGCGGCCTCAGCGGCGGCAGCTGCGTCGACAACCACCGACGACATCAGAGTGGTGCTCGATCACGTGGTCAACGAGGCGCACGCGGCCGTGGAGCGCACCACCGATCAACTGCAGGTGCTTCGCGAGGCCAATGTGGTCGACGCCGGTGGGTTTGGTCTCGCGGTGATCCTCGAAGGCTTTGCCCGCGCCGTGGGCGACACGCAGCCGGCCGCGCCGGCGCCGGCACTGATCCGCCGATCAGGTGAGCCGGCGCTTCGCCTCCCCCCGAACCCTGGCGACATGGAGGCGACGGGTTCGGCCGTCCCGCGCAGTGGCGCCGCCGCAGTTGCCCCGCGCGAACAGGGCTGGGGGTACTGCACCGAGTTTCTGATCACCGGCCCCGGGCTCGATGTCGACGCGATCCGCGCCGAGCTCTCAGCATTGGGGGAATCCGCCCTGGTGGTCGGAGACCCGGACCTGGTACGCGTCCACATCCACACCGGGGACCCGGCCGGGCTGATCTCTGCAGCGTCCTCGCGCGGGCGCATGAGCAAGCTCAAGGTCGAGGATATGTCCGCACAGCATCACGACGTGCTCGAGCGTGCGGATGCCAGGGAGGCCGAGGCCGCGGCAGTTGGGCCGCCGCCGGACGAGCGTCCGCAGGCTCCTCCCAAGCCGATCGGGGTGGCCAGCGTGGCACCCGGTGACGGATTCCGCGACATCATGGGGAGCCTGGGCGCGGACAGCATCGTGAGCGGCGGCCAGACCATGAACCCGTCGATTGAGGACTTGCTCAACGGCGTGCGTGCCGTCAACGCAGAGCACGTGATTCTCCTCCCCAACAACGTCAACGTGATTCTCACCGCGGAGCAGGTGGATCCTCTCGCCGAAGGATGCGAGGTGCGTGTCGTCCCGACGAGGAATCTTCCCCAGGGAATCACCGCGTTGCTCGCCTTCGACCCATCCGCGAGCCTTGACGAGAATTGCGACCGGATGCTCACCGCGATCGCCACGGTGCGAGCCGTTGAAGTGACGCGCGCAGTCCGCGACACCAAGGTCAACGGGCACGACATCAAGGTGGGCGACGTGATCGCCGTCGTCGACGACGACATCAGTCAGGTGGGGAGCGAGTACCTCAAAGTCATCGACGCAGTGCTCAACGCGGAGACGGCGAAGCCGGAACTGGTCACGGTGTACCGCGGTCAGGAGGTGAGCGTGGACGAGGCCGATGCCCTGGTGGCGAGCCTCCGCGAGACCCATCCGGGCACCGAGTTCGAGCTGCAGGCGGGAGGACAGGAGCACTACCCGTACGTGCTCTCGCTCGAGTGAATTGATCCACCTGGTCACCGACAGCACGTCCGATATCGCTCCATCGGATGCGCAGGCCCTGGGTGTCCATGTCGTGCCCCTCATCGTCCGTTTCGGCGACGAGCAATACCGCGATGGTGTGGATATCGACGCGGACCAGTTCTACGCGAAGCTCGAGCGCAGCGACGTGCATCCGACGACGTCGCAGCCGTCGCCCGACGCCTTCGCGTCGCTGTACAGGACGTTGCTGGCCGATCCGCAGGACGAGGTTGTCGGGCTGCATATTTCGACCAAGCTCAGTGGCACCCTGCAGTCCGCGGCACTCGCGGCCCAGGAGTTCGACCCGGCTCGGATCCACCTCGTGGACACCGAAAGCGTGAGTGGTGGGCTGCAACTCCTCGTACGCGCGGCGGTCGACGACATCAGGGCGGGCGACGATGCAACAACCGTCGCGGAGAAGGCGACGCGTCGCCGCACGAAGGTCACCATCCTGGTCCTGCTCGACACGCTCACCTACCTGCACCGGGGCGGGCGGATCGGGCGCGCGCAGGCGTTCGTCGGCGGCCTGCTCAACGTCAAACCGTTGATCGCAGTGCGTGACGGCGAGGTCGTCCCACTCGCCAGGCCGCGCAGTCTGTCAAAGGGCATCGACATGATCGTCGATCAGGTTCGCGGCTGCACACCGCTGCGGAGTCTGGCCGAGTTTCATGCGGCTGCCTCCGAATCGATGGTGGAACTCGAAGCGCGGTTGGGGACGGCGGTCTCGAATGTCACGGCGGTGCTGGGCCGGATCGGTCCCGTCGTCGGCGCGTACAGCGGGCCCGGTGGTCTGGGAGTCGCCTGCCTCGGCGCGGACTAACCGGCGCGGCCTGAGACGATGGACCGGCAGTGAGTGTGCAACCGTTTTCGGTCGTGACATCGGATCACGTGCCGATCGAACTCGACCTCCCGGTGTCTCGCATCACCGGCGTCGGACCGCGTCAGGCTCAGCGCCTCCAGAAGCTGGGAGTCACCACCATTCGGGATCTCCTGTTCCACCTTCCGCGGCGCTACGAGGACACGCGGGAAACGGTCCCGCTCCGGCTGCTGGAGCCCGGGGAGGTGCAGACCGCACGCGTCACGATTCGTAACGTCAGCTCGCGAAAGAGCCCGTACAAGAAGGTATCCCTGGTCGAGGCGACGCTCGAGGACGATGGCGGCGGCGTTGCCACAGCGGTGTGGTTCAACCAGCCCTTTCTCATGCGCCAGTTGAGACCGGGCATGGAGCTGATGCTCAGCGGCAAGGTTGAGGTGTCGAGGACCGGGTTGAGCTTTCGCAGCCCCGTGTTCGAGCGCGCCGGGCGGGATCAGCATCACGTTGGAGCACTCGCACCCGTCTACCCCGAGACCCAGGGGATCACCTCGCGCTTCCTGCGCACGCATATCGAGCCGCTGCTCGGCCTGGCGACCCAGCTGCCCGATCGCCTGCCACCGTCAGTCCGCGAGTCCGAGGGCTTGATGCCGATCGCCGAGGCGATCTACCGGGTTCACGTGCCGGATAGTCTCGCGACCGCGGCTCAAGCTCGCGAGCGGATCGCCTTTGAGGAGCTGTTCCTGCTCCAGGTCGCCGCGGAGCGCGCGCGCCGGCGGCGGATGAGCGGACCGGGGGTGATCGTCGGCTACGACATCGAGATCGCACGGCGATTTGTCGCGACGTTGCCGTTCAAACTCACCGACGGGCAGCGTGTCGCCGGGCACGAGATCCTCACCGACCTCGCCGCGCCCGGTCCGATGAACCGGCTGCTGCAGGGTGACGTCGGGAGCGGGAAGACGGTGGTGGCCGCGCTCGCAGCGCTCATGACTCACCACGCGGGTTTCCAGACCGCGGTCATGGCGCCGACGGAGATCCTTGCGCGGCAGCACCACGCCACCCTGGACAAGCTGCTGTCCCAGCACGGTCTCCCACCCCGGCTGCTGGTGGGCAGCACGTCCGCGGCGGCGCGGCGGGAGATTCTCGCCGGCCTCGCGGGCGGCCACGACTCGCTGATCGTCGGGACTCACGCGCTCATCGAGGATGACGTCGCCATGGTCAACCTGGGCCTCGTCGTGGTCGACGAGCAGCATCGTTTCGGGGTGGCCCAGCGGCGACGCCTGCGCCAGACGTCGGGAGCCATGCCGAACTATCTCGCCATGACCGCCACCCCGATCCCTCGCTCGCTGTCGAACACGCTGTACGGTGACGTCGACCTGAGCGAGCTGCGCGAGATGCCCCCCGGCCGGCATCCGGTTGTGACCCGGGTCGTCCTACCGGAGGCACGCCAGCAGGCATACGACTTCGTCAGGAACGAGGTGCACAAGGGACGCCAGGCGTTCGTCATCTGTCCTCTCATCGAGGAATCGGACAAGCTCGGCGCTCGGAGCGCCACCGCCGAGTACGAGCGTCTCAGCACCACCGTCTTTCCCGATCTGCGAGTCGAGCTGCTCCACGGTCGCATGCCCGCGCGCGAGAAGACCGAGCGGATGGAGCGCTTCGTGCGGGGTGACGCGGACGTGCTCGTCGCCACAAGCGTGGTCGAGGTCGGCGTCGACATCCCCAACGCGACGATCATGGTCATCGAGGGCGCGGAGCGTTTCGGGCTGGCACAGTTGCATCAATTTCGCGGGCGAGTCGGGCGCGACCAGCACCAGTCGTACTGCCTGCTCTTCGAGGGGGGTATCGACGAGGAGGGGTCGAAGCGCCTCGCCGCCGTCGCCTCGACCGACAGTGGCTTCGAGCTCGCCGAGCTGGACCTCCAGCTCCGGGGACCGGGGCAGCTGGTCGGTCTGCGCCAGCACGGCCTCCCAGAGATGCTCGCGGCCGACCTCCTCGATGTGGCGCTCGGACGGCGTGCCCGTCAGGCTGCGCTCGCGTGGTTGGACAACGATGCCGACCTCTCCGCGTGGCAGCCGCTGTCGGAGGCGATGAATGGCTACCGAGCAGTGTTCGACATTGACTAGCGAGCGCCGGCTCATGGCTCCATGCCTCCTCGCCTGAAAAGCGCATCACCGCACGTGGCACAGACCAGGATCACCGCGGGGGAGTGGCGGGGGCGCGTCGTCGGGACCCCCTCCGGACGCGAGGTACGGCCGACGCGGGCGATGGTCCGCCAATCGTTGTTCGACATCCTTGGGCCACGCGTCGTCGGCGCCCGCATGATCGACCTGTACGCCGGCGCCGGAACGGTGGGCTTCGAAGCGCTCTCCCGAGGAGCGGCTGCCATCACCTTCGTCGAGCGTCATCGCGAGGCGCTCGCATTGATAGCGAAGACCGCCGAGCGCTTCGGCTGCCGCGACCGCTGCACGCTGGTCGGCGCGGAGGTCCGGCGGTGGCTCCGCGGCGCGGCAGAGCAGACCGCCGAGGCCGATCTCTGCTACGTGGACGCCCCATACCAGGACCCTGAGCTGGACAGCGTCCTCGAATTGCTCGGAACGGCGCCACCGCGTCTTGTCGTGTGCGAACATCACCGCGCCCGCGAAATCCCCGAGCAGATCGGCAGGCTCACACGGTTTCGCGAGGCGCGTTACGGCCTGACCACCATCAGCTTCCTGCAGCGAACCGCTGCACCATCGGACGGAACAGCGTGAGCGAGCGCATCGCCGTGTACCCCGGCAGCTTCGATCCGGTGACCTTCGGACACCTCGACATCCTGGACCGCGCCGCAGCGATCTTCGACAAGGTGGTGATCGGGGTGCTGGAGAACCCGGGCAAGACGCCTCTGTTCACTGCCGCCGAACGGGTCGAGATGATTCAGGCATGCCTTGAATCGCGGCGACGCATCGAGGTGACCACCTTCAACGGACTCACCGTCGATTTCGCTGCGGCCACGGGCGCGATCGCGATCGTCCGAGGACTGCGCGTCATCAGCGACTTTGAGTCGGAGTTCCAGATGGCGTTGATGAACCGTCGCCTCAATCCTGTTGTCAACACGGTCTTTCTCATGACGTCGTTCTCCAACGTCTTCATCTCCTCGTCGCTGATCAAGGAGGTCTGCCACCTCGGTGGGAATGTCAGCGAGATGGCGCCGCCGGTGAGCGTCGAAGCCATGCAGCGACGCTTCGCGGAACAACGCGAACATGAGGCGCGAACCAGATGACCAATCCGCCTGAGAACGCCGACCCCACGGTGATCGACCTGGTCGATCAACTCGAGGAGTTGGTGAGCACCGGACGGCGGGTGCCCTTCACCGCCGGCGTGGTCGTCAATGAGGACGAGGTGCTGGAACTCATCGATCGCACCAGGCTCGGTCTTCCCGACGAGCTGATGCAGGCCCGCCACCTGCTTGAAGATCAGCGCCGCGTACTGGTTGAAGCTGCGCAGGAGGCGGAGCGGATCCTCTCCCGCGCCGAGGCTGAGGCGGCTCGCATCGTTGATGAAGCAGCGGCCCGAGTAGCGGTCATGGTGGGAGATCACGAAATCGCCGAGCAGGCTCGAGCACACGCCGGGACGGTGCTCGCCGACGCCGAGGAGCGCGCCGCCAAGACCTGCAGCGAGGCCGACGCATACGCTCGCGAGGTCATGCTTCGCCTCGAAGACCAATTGATGCGGGCTGCAACCACGGTCCGCAAGGGCATCGACGCCCTTCCCTCCGAGGGTGGATCGCGCCGGAAACGCCGGGAGCGGGAATAGCGTCTCGGGTCGCCCGCAGTGGACGCACCGCTATACTGACCGCACCTACTGGCCGCGCCGCCGTGCGTGTGCGCCGTCCCCGGAGAAACCGAGCATGCCGCTTCCCAAGCAAAAGATCTCAAAGCGCCGCCGTGATTTTCGGCGCTCGCACCACGCGCTGGAAATGCCGACGCTGTCGCCGTGCCCGCGCTGCCGGCAACCGCGCATCCCTCACCGCGTCTGCCCGAATTGCGGTCACTATCGCGGCCGCGAAGTGGTCGTCACCGAGTAACCATCGGTCCTGTTGGCCCGAGTCGCACTCTGCTTTCCCGGACAGGGCAGCCAGGCCGCCGGTATGGCGGATGGGCTGACGGATCTCCCAATCGCCACCGACATGCTCGCCGTCGCTGATGCATGCGGGCTGGATCTGAAGACTGCGCTGGCGGGCGATGAGACGCAGCTGCGTCCTACCGAGATCGCTCAGCCGGCGCTGCTCATCGTCGAATGCGCGCTGCGCAGCACCCTGCCTGATGACCTCGATGTCGTCGCTGTGGCGGGGCACAGCGTTGGCGAGTACGCCGCGGCGGTTGCAGCGAACGCGCTCCAGCCCGCTGATGCGATGCGACTGGTCATCCATCGCGGGCGAGCCATGGCAGCAATGCGAGACGGCACCATGTGCGCGTTGATCGGTATCGATGTTGCGGGTGCGACCGCCGCATGCGAGGACGCACAGCGCGCAACCGGCGAGACCGTCGTGGTTGCCAATCACAATGCGCCCGGGCAGTTGGTGATCAGCGGCTCGGTGGCGGGTGTCGACGCGGCGGCGAAGCTTGCCCTCTCGAATGGCGCGAGACGCGCAGTCCCGCTCAGTGTGAGCGGCGCATTTCACTCGCCCCTGATGACACTGGCGGCGGCGGCCTTCGAGTCGGCGCTTGACAGCGTGGCGATCGCCGACCCGAATCCCCCCGTGGTCTGCAATGTGGATGGCCGCGACGTGCACACCGCGGGCGAGCTGCGTGATCGACTGCGCGCGCAGCTCACGTCACCGGTGCGGTGGATCGACTGCGTCAACCGGCTCGTGGAGCTCGGCGCGGACACGCTCGTCGAGGTCGGCCCCGGCAACGTGCTCAGTGGGCTCGCCCGGCGGATCGTGCCCAGCGTGCGAGCGCTGTCGGTGAGCACGCTCGACGCGACGGCACGGATCGACGGTGCGGCGGTCGCCGGGTGAGCGACGCACGCGCGCTGGAGGGAAAACGTGCGCTGGTCACCGGTGCATCGCGGGGCATCGGGAAGGCAACCGCAATTGCGCTGGCACGAGCCGGTGCATCCGTGGCGATTGGATATTCGGCCCATCCGGACAGCGCTGAAGCGGTGGTCGCCGCACTCGAGGCCGACCACAACGTGAGCGCCGTCGCACTCGGCGCCGACCTCGCCGATCCGAAAGCAGCCGCACGGCTCGTGGATCAGGCCGTGCAGGCACTTGGCGGTCTCGACATCGTCGTCAACAACGCCGGCATCGCCCGGGACAACCTGGCGATGCGCCTGACCGACGAGGACTGGAACGCGGTGATCGCGGTCGATCTCACCGCGGCGTTTCACATCTGCCGCGCCGCCCTCCGACCCATGCTGCGCCAGCGGTTCGGGCGCATCGTCAACGTGTCCAGCGTCTCCGGTGTCATCGGCAACGCCGGGCAGTCCAACTATTCGGCGGCCAAGGCAGGCCTGATAGGGCTGACCAAGTCGCTGGCACGCGAGGTGGCGAGCCGGGACATCACCGTCAACGCGGTGGCTCCCGGTTTCATCGAAACAGAGATGACGACGTCGCTCGCCAACGCCGTTCAGGCAGGGGCGATCGCAGCCATCCCCAAGGGTCGCATGGGGACCGCAGACGAAGTCGCCGCAGCGATCGCCTTCCTCGTCCTGCCAGAGTCTGGGTACATCACCGGCCACGTGCTTCACGTCGACGGCGGTCTCGCGGCGTGAGTGACGCCGGCCCCCCAACCAATACCGACGGCCCACCGGAACGCATCATCGACGGCGCTTCCGGGCCATTTGCGTGGCGACCCCCCGCTTCTGACGCTATCGTTTCGCCCGAGACTGATGCGGCACCTGCCGCAGCCACACCATCACAAGGAACGCCTGATGCCAGATCTAACCTTCGACCGGTTCAAGGCGATCGTCGCCGATCAACTCGGCGTGGAGACCGAGCAGGTGACGCCGGAGGCGTCGTTCGTGGAGGACCTGAACGCGGACTCGCTCGACCTGGTCGAGTTGATCATGGCGTTCGAGGAGGAGTACCAGATGGAGATCTCCGACGAGGACGCGGAGAAGATCGGGACAGTGGGCCAGGCCTGGGACTACATCCAGGAGAAGGTGGGGGCGACAACCTAGCCCCACCGGCGAAGGCCCCAGGCGCGGCTCCGGCCGCCAAACAGCCGCCGACGCCGAAACAGACGCCGTCGCCGCTCGGCGAGACGGAGCTCGAGCGCCTGCGCGCCCTCCAGAAGCGGATCGGTATCCAGTTCCGCAAGCAGGAGTTGCTGCGCGAGGCGATGACCCACGCCTCGTGGAACAACGAGCACGGCGAGCCGGCAGGTCCCGGGCACGATAACGAGCGACTCGAGTACCTCGGCGACGCCGTCCTCGAGCTGGTTGTCGGCGAGTATCTGTTCCGGCGGTTCCCCACTTACGACGAGGGTCAGCTGACCCAGCTGCGCGCGGCGCTCGTCAACACGACATCGCTCGCCCGCCTCGGCGAGCGCCTCGAGCTCGGCGAGACGCTGCTCATGGGGCGGGGAGCTGTCAAGACAGGGGCCCGCAAGCTGCCATCGCTGCTTGCCAACGCCTTTGAGGCGATGATCGGCGCGATCTTCCTCGACCAGGGCTACCGAGCGGCGACGAAGGTCTTTCTGCAGAACATCGGCGACCTCGCCGAGTGGAGCGACGAGAACTTCAAGGGCCAGCTCCAGCAGGCCTCGCAGGATCGCACCGGCGACACCCCGCACTATCGGGTCATCGCCACCGGCGGTCCCGGGCATAAGCGCGAATACACAGCCGAGGTGCTGCTCGGCGAGCGTGTCGGCGGGACCGGGCGCGGTCCGACCAAGCAGGCCGCCGAGCAGGCGGCCGCGCACGACGCGCTCGACAAGCTCACCAAGACGAGCCGCGGCGGCGCGGCCGCGGCAGTCGGCGCAGCGCGCGATGCCGCCAAGACCGTTGCGTCGGAACCTGCACGTGTGCGCCGCCGCGTCGCCGAAGTCGCCGCCGATCGCGGGGCGACGCCGCGGCGCCGCCGCGGTCGATCGGGGACCCGTGCCGTCGATGTGTCCGGTGCCACGCCTGAGGTCGCGACCCCGAAGCGAAGCAGGAACCTCCTGTCGGCGCTGCGCCATGCCGCCGAGGCGCTCGTGGGACGGCAGCAGGCGGCGCCCCCTGCATCCGAGGCCGAGGCCTCGGCACCACCGCCGCGCCGCCGGCGCGGCCGTCGCGGCGGCCGGGGTCGCGGCGGTGGCGGCACGCCGCCGGCCGCGTCATGAGCACCAGATCTTGTGGCCGTGAGATCCGTGTGGCGCAAGATGTTGACGTGCTGCGCTCCCCGCATGGACAATCGCCCGGATGAGGCTCCGGCGGATCACCCTGTCCGGGTTCAAGACCTTCGCGGGTCGCAGCGAGGTGATCTTCGACCCCGGGATCACCGCCATCGTCGGGCCCAACGGCAGCGGCAAGAGCAACCTCGTCGACGCCGTGCGCTGGGCACTCGGCGAAACCAACGCTCGCGAGCTTCGTGGACAGCGCATGGACGAGGTCATCTACGCAGGTGGCGGCGGCCGTCAGCGCATGGGACTCGCCCAGGTCGAGCTGGTCATCGACAACGAGGAGGGTACGCTGCCCTCCGAGGACCCCGAGGTCTCGGTCAGCAGGCGCGTCGCTCGCGGCGATCGCGACACCGAGTTCCGAATCAACGGCGATCACGCTCGGCTGCGAGATCTCGAACGGCTCCTCGGCGGCACCGGGCTCACCCAGAACGGCTATGCCGTCGTGGTGCAGAACGATATCGACGGCATCATCGAGGCGACCCCCGGACAACGCCGGACACTGGTGGAACAGGCTGCCGGCGTGCGCGCGCTCCGAGCGGCCTGCGAAGAGGCGGCGCGTCGGCTGGACGGGGTTGACGTCATCATCCGGCGGCTCACCGACCTGCTCGAGGACGCGACTCCCCGGCTCGCCGAGTTGAGCGAGCAGTCGGTCGCGGCGATCGAGCTTCGGGCGATGAGCCTCCGGCTGTCGGAATTGCGTGGCAACCTCGCCCATGAGGAATGGCGCGCGGCGAGGGCAAGCCTCAAGCTCGCGCGCCGGCGCCTGGAGCAGGCGCTCGGCCGCTGCGAGGCCGCCTCAGAGGCGGACGCGGCGTTCGCCCATCGGTCCGACGCTGCACGTCGGACACTCGAGGCTGCTCGCGCAGCCCGCGACGCTGCTGTCCGCCGCCTCGAAGATGCCCGCATCCAGGTCGAACGGGGGGAATGGCTGCAACGCCGATTTGCCGACCGCCTCCGCTCCGCGGTCTCGCAGCGCGGCGTCGCCGTTGCGGACGTCGACGCGACGCTCCCCGAGGTGCACGCGGCGGCGGCTGCGCTTGCCGGCATAGAGGCCGGCGACGAGCGGCGTACGTGGGAGCTGCTCGAGCGCGAGGCAGCCCGGCTGCGTCTGGTGGCCACCGAGGCGGCAGCGGAAGCGGAGATCGAGGACCAGCGGTTCGCTGCCGCGTCCGCCAGTCTCGCGGCCGCCGAGCGCGAGCGAGCG
>JBIOIZ010000090.1:0-12156 GCA_044450385.1 Candidatus Dormibacteria bacterium | reverse complement strand
TGGCCCGCTGCGTCGGTTCCGGTCGAGGCGGTTCGCGAGGGCGCGAGGCTGGTGATCGTGAACCAGGGGGTCACGGACCTGGACGGTATGGCGACCCTGATCCTCTCCGGCGGAGCGGGGGCGGTGATGACCGAGTTGACCGCCGCTCTCCTCGGTGACGAGGACTCAAGGTAGAATTCGAGGTCCGCGCTGGAGATGCGCGGTCCAGCGAAAGGAGGTGATTCCGACCGTGTCGGAAGTTAAGGTCCGCGAAGGCGAGACCTTTGAGAGCGCGCTACGACGGTTCAACAAGAAGATCAAGCAGAACGGCATCCTCTCCGAGGTTCGCAGACGCGAGCACTACGAGAAGCCGTCCGTGCGCCGCAAGCGAAAGCTGCTTGCAGCGCGGAAGCGTCGCGTCAAGAGCACCTGACGCAGCTGCGTCCATGCGGGTGAGCGTCATCCGCGATCCGCGCCTCACGCCGCGGCAACGTCGTGTTGTTGCTGAGGCACGCCTCGGTCCGTTGCTCCGCGCGTCCGGTCATCGCCTCGGCGTGCCCGCTCGCGCGAGCCTGTGCGTGCGCCTGACCGGCGACGCGGAGTTGCGTGGTCTCAACGCGCGCTTTCTCGGGAATGACGCCCCCACCGACGTGCTCGCCTTTCCAACCGGCGAGCGTGCGCGGGTCGGCGACGTCGCGATCTCGGTGGAGCGAGCCATCGCCCAGGCTGCCGACGGAGCTGCCGAACTTCGTCTCCTCGCGGTCCACGGGCTGCTGCACTGCCTGGGCCACGACCATGCCCTCCCCGAACCCGCCGCCGCGATGACCGCCGCGACCCGGATGCTGCTGCCGGACGCCGATGTCCCCGACCTGCAGACCGCCGAGCTCGCGGGGCGGTCGTGACCCAGCTGATCATCGGGCTCGGCAATCCCGGAGGTGAATATGCCCGTACCCGGCACAATGTCGGCTGGATGTGCCTGGACGAGCTCGAGCGCCGCGGCAGGTTCGGCCGCGAGCGGCGGGAAGGATTGGCTCGCGTCCGAGAGGGAACCATCGAGGGATATGACGTCCTCACGGCTCGCCCCCAGACCTTTATGAACCTCAGCGGCAAGGCAGCTGCTCAGCTGACCGGCAAGCACGGCATCGCTCCGCCCGACGTCATCGTCATCCATGACGAGGCCGACTTCCCGCTCGGGCGCGTGAAGATCAAGCTCGGTGGCAGTGCCGCCGGCCATCGGGGTGTGCAGTCGCTGATAGATTCCTGGCGCACGGATGCCTTTCCTCGGATCCGTATCGGCATCGGGAGAGACGGCGACAGCAATGACCTCATCGAGCACGTGCTCGACCCTTTCCTTCCCGACGAGCGGTCGAAGGCGGACGCGGCGATCGCGCGCGCCGCGGACATGGCGGTGGCGATCACGCGCGATGGGATTGCGGCGGCAATGAACACCTGGAACCGTGCCGGCACGGACTGATCCCCGCCTCACCTCGACCGCGGTGGCGGCGGCGACCCTCCGGGAGCGCCTCGATCAGCTGCCGGAGCTCGCCCGCCTGGGCGGCGCACAGGGCGGCATCGTCGCCGGCGTGCCCTCGGGTGCGGTCGGCCTCCTGGCATGGTGGCTGCGCGAAAGGACGTCGCGGACGGTGCTGGTGGTTGCCGCGGAGGCGGAGCGCGTCTACCTGGATTCGCTCGTCTGGGACGGGGGCACCGGTGCGGCCATCTTCCCGGCGGGCGATACGCCGCCGTTCGACAGGGTGCCGCCGTCCGAAGAGGTGACCCGGGCGCGCCTCACGACCCTGATGCGGCTGCATGCGCGGACCGAACCGCTCGTGGTCGTCGCCTCGCCTCGAGGGCTGCTCCGGCCGACGCTCTCGCGCCGAGTCGTCCAGGCGGGGCTGACCGAGGTCAGGAAGGGCGCGCGCCTGCCGCGCGACCACCTCCTGGCTCGCCTGGTGGAACTGGGCTACCGGCGCGAGAGTGCCGTCTCGGTGCCGGGGGACTTCGCCGTACGTGGCGGCATCGTCGATGTCTTCGGCGTGGATCGCGCCCGCCCCTGGCGCGCGGAGTGGTTCGGCGACGACGTCGACGACCTGCGCGCCTTCGATCCGGCGACGCAGGAGTCGATCGCAAAGCTCGAATCGGCGCAGGTCTGGCCGGCGCGTGAGCTCGACCTCAGCCGCGAGTCGGTCGCTCGGGCGGTGGCCTCGGTATCGGCTCTCGACTCGACCGCCCTGCGCGATGACGTGCGCGAGCAATGGGAGGGCGACCGCGAGCTGCTCGAGACGGGCGTCTACGAGGAGGGGCTCGACCTGTTCTTTCCCTACCTCGGTGGCGACCCGGCGCCGACCCTGCTGGATCATCTCGACAACCCGATCATCCTGCTCGACGGTGGGCGCGAGCGCCTGATCGCCGCTGCCGAGCGACACGCTGCGGAGATCGAGGGACTGCGAGCGCAGGAGGAGGCGAGAGGCGAGCTGCCCCACGGCGCGTCAGCCGGCCTGGTGGACGTGGACCTCCTGTTCGGGGAGCTCGATCGTCACACGTCCTTCGAGCTCGTGCGCGAGGCGCCGTCCACCGAGCCGGCGGCAGACCTCGGCTGGCGCGGCGTCGACAGCTACGTCGGACGTTTCGACGCCTTCGTTCGTGAGGCGATCCACGAGCGCGACGAGCGCGGTTGCGTGCTCGTGGTGTCGCGGCAGCAGCACCGCGTCGAGGAGCTCGCGGCCGAGCACGGTGCCGACACGGTGGACGCAACCGATTTCTCGGCTGCGACGACACCGCTGCCATCCGGAGCGATCGTGGTGGCGTCTGCCGATCTGTCGCAGGGGTTTGCCGTCGCTGATGGATCGGTGCACGCATACACGGATGCCGAGCTGTTCGGTGCCGTCAAGCGGCGCCGCTCCGTGCTGGCACGAGGATCACGACGCGCGGTGTCGACATCGGCGCGCGGCTCACGCGGCGCCGCCAGCGGCAACGCGGCGCGCGAGGCCTTCGTGCTGCAGTTCGCCCCCGGCGACCTGGTGGTGCATCGTGATCATGGAATCTCGCGCTTTGTCGAGATGCGCGCTGTCACCGACGACGGCGGCGCGGTGCACGAGTACATGCTCCTCGAGTACGCGGAGGGCGACCGACTCTTCGTCCCCACCCAGCACCTCGACCGCGTTGATCGCTATGTCGGGGGCGCGGAGTCGCATCCCAAGCTCTCGCGACTCGGCAGTGGCGAGTGGGAGCGGACGAGGCGCCGCGTCAAGGAGCGCACGGAGGAGGTCGCGCGCGAATTGCTCGGCCTGTACTCGCGACGCGAGCAGGCGCAGGGGCACGCGTACGCACCCGACGGCGCATGGCAGCAGGAGCTGGAAGGATCATTCCCGTACCAGGAGACGCCCGACCAGATCCTCGTGCTCGAGGAGATCAAGCGCGACATGGAGGCGTCACGGCCGATGGACCGGGTTGTCTGCGGTGACGTCGGGTTCGGCAAGACCGAGCTCGCGATCCGCGCCGCGTTCAAGGCCGCGATCGAGGGCCGCCAGGTCGCAATGCTCGTGCCCACCACGGTCCTCTGCCAGCAGCACTTCATCACCTTCACGGAGCGCCTCGCCGCCTTCCCGATCACGGTGCGTCAGCTGTCGAGATTCGTCAGCGACGACGAGGTTGCGCGCACCCTCGCGGGTCTGCGCAGCGGTGCGGTCGACATCGTCGTCGGCACCCATCGCCTCCTGCAAAAGGACGTCGACTTCAAGAACCTCGGACTGGTGATCATCGACGAGGAGCAGCGGTTCGGTGTGCTCCAGAAGGAGCGTTTCAAGGAGCTCCGCGTCGCGGTGGATGTGCTGTCGCTCTCGGCGACGCCGATCCCGCGAACCCTGCACATGTCGCTCGCGGGCATCCGCGATCTCTCCGTGATCCAGACGCCCCCGGAGGAACGCCAGCCGATCAAGACCTACGTGACGGCACGTGAGGACTCGCTGATCCGTGAGGTGATCACGCGTGAGCTCGCACGCGGCGGCCAGTGTTTCTTTCTGCACAACCGGGTTGCGGGCATCGAGGCGGTCGCGGATCGTCTTCGGAATCTGGTGCCGGAAGCGCGTATCGAGGTGGCCCACGGGCAGATGCCGGAGGGCATGCTCGCCTCGGTCATGCGCAGCTTCGGTGACGGCGAGATCGACGTGCTGTTGTGCACCACCATCATCGAATCCGGCCTCGACATTCCGAATGCAAATACGATTGTCATCGATGACGCGCATCGGTTGGGTCTCGCCCAGCTGTATCAGCTGCGCGGACGTGTGGGCCGGGCGGGGCAGCGCGCCTACGCGTACATGATGTATCCCCCCGCCAGGTCACTGACGGAGAAGGCTGACAAGCGGCTCGATGTCATCGGCGACCTGCAGGATCTCGGCGCCGGTTTCAAGCTGGCCATGCGCGATCTCGAGATTCGTGGCGCGGGCAACCTCCTCGGCGAGGAGCAGCACGGCGAGATCGCAGCAGTCGGGCTCGAGCTGTACAACCACCTGCTCGCCGACGCTGTCACGTCCCTGCAGGGGAAACCCGTTGTGGAATCACCCGCGCAGGTCACCGTGACACTTCCCGTCGCCGCGTTCCTCCCGGCGGACTACGTGTCCGACGAACGCCTGCGACTGCGCTGCTACCAGGAGCTTGCCGCGTGCGTCAGCGAGTCGGAGCTGGACCAGCGTGCGCGTGGGCTCGTTGACCGATTCGGTCCGATGCCGGCGCCGACGTCGGCGCTCATCGACTCGCTGCGCGTTCGCCTGCTCGCCGCCGCCGCAGGCGCGCTCGGTGTCGAAACCGAGCGTGGCCGCGGGGTTGTCATCCGCCTGACGCTCGACCACGGGCTCGACCTGCAGAGCGTGGCATCGCAATTCCGCGGGATCACGCCAACGCCGTCGCAACTGCACCTCGGCGATGCATGGCAGAGCACACTCACCCCGGTGCTTCGCGAGCTCGGCCGGTTGGTGCGCGCACGCGATCGTGTCCCGGTTGGTGCGCAGCATGCGTGACGAGGCCGTCGAGTCGCTGCGCGCGCTGAATGAAGTGGTCGAACGGCTGCGCGCGCCGGGCGGCTGTCCATGGGACCGGGAGCAGACGCATCGCAGCCTTCGCCCGTACCTCCTCGAGGAGACCTACGAGGTGCTCGAGGCGATCGACAACCTCGAGCCCGGAACATTGCGTGAGGAGCTGGGTGACCTGCTCCTCCAGGTGCTCATGCACAGCGCGATCGCCATGGAAGGTGACGACGGTTTCGACATCGGCGATGTCGCCGACGGCGTGCGCGCGAAGATGATCCATCGGCATCCCCACGTCTTCGGCGACGTGACTGTCGACGGGCCGGCGAGTGTCGTCGTCAACTGGGAGAAGCTCAAGAGCGCAGAGAAACGCCAGCGCTTGTCGCTGCTCGACGGGGTGCCGGCGGCGATGCCGGCGCTCGCACACGCACAGGGAGTGCAGAAGCGTCCCGCGCGGGTCGGGTTCGATGAGACTCCCACCGTTCCCGCTGCCCTCGAGGGCGTCCGCGAGGCACTCGAGCGTGTCGAAGCCGTCGCGGACGGACTCGCCGAGGCGGCACGGGGCGAGGACTGGGCCGCGGGCGCCGGCGACCCTGAGGTCGCGATCGGCGACCTGCTCTTCTCGGTGGTGGCGCTGGCGCGACGTCTTCGGGTCAATCCGGAAGAGGCGCTCCGGGGCCGCGCGATGGGATTCGCGACGCGATTCCGCGCGCTCGAGGCGCGGGCCCGGGACGACGGTGTCGACCTGCACGACCTCGACGATGCGGAATGGCGGGCGCGCTGGGAGGCGACTGCGTCCTGAGATAAGACCCAGGTCCCTTGTCAAATCCGGCGCCGGGCCGCATCCTATCCCGGCACCCGGCGTCACATCGCCTCATTCGTCGCACACATCGCCGGGAAGAGGATCGCGCCATCCGTCCCACTCCACGTCCAAGCCTGGACAGCCCCATCACGCTGCGCCGGATTGCAGTCGTGCTCATTGCGGGCATCTGTGGACTGGTCGCATTCGCGGTGTACGGGCAGGTTGCCCAGAGCCGTCACCTTGACACCCAGGTGAGCGCCCTCGCCGCCTCGAATGCTGCGCTGACGCAGCAGATCTCGGATCGAGAGCGCGAGATCGCCGACGCGCAGACCATCGCCTGGCTCGAGCAGCAGGCACGGCAGCTCGGCTACATCTTCCCCGGCGAACACCTCTACGTCATCGTTCCGCCGGGAGGAGCCCGGGTGTCGACAGGCGGCGTGTCCGTGCCCATCCCGACGTTCAAGGCGCTGCCGCCCGCGACCCCCGTACCGTCACCCACTGCAAAGCCGGGCACATCGCCCAGCCCGACGCCCAGCCACAGCCCGACGCCTGCTCCGACTCCCACGCCGGCACCACACTGATCGGCCTCCGCGCCGAGGAGGGCAATGCCACGTGCGGTATCCTCTGAGGGCGGCGTGGAGCAGTGGAAGCTCGTCGGGCTCATAACCCGAAGGTCGTCGGTTCGAATCCGACCGCCGCAATTTCTTTGCCCGGAATAGGACCTGCGCCGGGTACGATGGCGATGTGGAGCTCGCACGAATGGGCGTCTCCGCGACCTCCTCCCCAGCACATCGCTCGGCGGTTTAGCTCAGGTGGTAGAGCAGCCGGTTCATACCCGGTATGTCCCTGGTTCGAATCCAGGAACCGCCACCACGCACGCGGCATCGGGCACCGTGCCGCCGCGTGAGCGCACCGCCGCGGTGGCCCGGGTACGGCGCGCGGTCGCGACCGCCGTTGACCGGCGCGGCGTGATCGTCCCGGGCGAGCACGTTCTGATCGCGTGCAGCGGGGGACCGGACTCGAGCGCGCTGCTCGATGTGCTTGCGCGCCTCGCCCCTCCGCGTGGATGGCGTCTCTCGGTTGCGCACGTCGATCACGGGCTTCGTCCCGGGTCGGCTGTCGAGGCCGGCGCCGTCGCGAGACTTGCGTCGGATCGCGGGATCGGATTCCGTGCGCTCTCGGTGCGCGTCGGGCCGGGTGGCTCGCTGCAGGACCGTGCTCGCAGCGCACGTCATGCGGCGCTGCGGGCCGAAGCGTCCAGGGTCGGCGCCGGGCTGATCGCGCTGGGTCATACCGCGGACGACCAGGCCGAGACCGTCCTCATGCGAGCGCTGTCGGGCGCGTCCCCGAAGGGGCTGCTCGCAATGGCGGAACGTGAGCGCGGGCTGGTACGGCCCCTCCTCCGCGTCTGGCGCGACGCGACCGTCGCCTACTGCGCGGCGCTGGGCCTGGACGTCCTCGACGACCCGAGCAATGCCGATCCTCGGTTCCTCCGCAGCCGCGTCCGCCACGAGGTGCTCCCTGCCATCGAAGCCGTCTTCCCAGGCGCTCGCCGCCGGCTGGTCGTGCTTGCCGAACGCCAGCGACGTCTGCTCCAATTGGACATTGGCCCGGCGGATCCGCCCGGCGCCGGGGGTTGAGATCGTAGACCCCTGGTAGACTGAATTCGTGCCCACGTCTCGACGCAGCGTCACCTATATCGTTATCGCACTTTCCGTGATCGTCCTGGCGGCGGTCCTGTACAAGACGTTCCCGAGCAGCAATGCGTCGACTCAGACCGCGGGAGTGCTCGACCAGGCGATCCGCAACTTCGCGAACCCGTCGACTGCCTCTGGGCTGACAATCAGTGGCGATCCAAATCATCCGGCCGAGATTCAGAGCGATGGGCAGACCGTCACTTGGTACGCGGGCTCAACGCAGTACACCACGGTGGAGTCGTCTGCGGACACGGTCTCGAAGGAGTTTCAAAGTGCCAACTTCACCAACTACAAGGTCGATCCGGCCGGCGGGGGGAATTTCTTGCTGAGCGTGATCCTGCCCAACCTGATCCTCTTCGGCCTCATGGCGCTGATCCTGCTCTGGATCTTCCGTCAGACCCAGAGCGGTAACAACCAGGCCCTGTCCTTCGGTCGCAGCCGCGCCCGGCTGCTGGCCGGTGACAAGCCGGCGATCACATTTGTCGACGTCGCCGGTGTCGACGAGGCCAAGCAGGAGCTCAACGAGATCGTCGAGTTCCTCAAGTACCCGGACAAGTTCGTCGCGGTCGGCGCGCGCATCCCGAAAGGCGTCCTGCTGGTCGGCCCTCCGGGCACCGGCAAGACGTTGCTCAGCAAGGCGGTCGCCGGAGAGGCGGGCGTTCCCTTCTTCAGCATCAGCGGCTCGGAGTTCGTCGAGATGTTCGTCGGTGTCGGCGCGAGCCGCGTCCGCGACCTCTTCGACCAGGCCAAGAAGAACTCACCCTGCATCGTCTTCGTCGACGAGATCGACGCCGTCGGCCGCCAGCGCGGTGCGGGCCTCGGCGGTGGTCACGATGAGCGCGAGCAGACCCTCAACCAGCTCCTGGTCGAGATGGACGGGTTCGAGACCAACCAGCACGTGATCGTGATCGCGGCCACCAACCGGCCCGACGTCCTCGACCCGGCGCTGCTTCGCCCGGGCCGTTTCGACCGGCACGTCATGCTCGACCGGCCCGACATCCGCGGACGCCGCGCAATTCTCGAGGTGCATGCGCGCAACAAGCCGCTCGATCAGGGCGTCGATCTCGAGGTGCTCGCCAAGCAGACCCCGGGGTTCAGCGGCGCCGACCTATCCAACCTCATCAATGAGGCGGCGATTCTCGCCGCGCGTGGCAATCGCAAGGTCATCGTCATGAACGACCTCGAGGAGTCGATCGCGCGCGTCATCGCGGGTCCGGAGCGGAGGAGCCGGATGATCAGCGACAAGGAGAAGCTGACCATCGCATTCCACGAGATGGGACACGCCCTGGTCGGCACGACCCTCGAGCACACCGACCCGGTGCACAAGGTCACGATCGTCAGCCGGGGTCAGGCGCTCGGCTGGACGATGAGCCTGCCCATCGAGGACCGCTACCTGGTGAGCAAGGCCGAGCTCGTCGACCAGCTCGCCCAGATCCTGGGTGGCCGTTGCGCCGAGGACCTGATCCTCGGAGAGGACAACATCACCACCGGCGCGTCGGACGACATCCGCAAGGCGACCAACCTTGCTCGCAAGATGGTGACCGAGTGGGGGATGAGCGACAAGCTCGGCCCGCTGACCTTCGGCGAGCGCCCGGAGATGGTCTTCCTGGGACGCGATCTCGGCGAGCAGCGCAACTACTCCGAGGGCATCGCGTCCGAGATCGACCAGGAGGTGCACCAGCTGGTCGCCGACGCCTTCCAGCGCGCCAAGAAGGTGCTGCGCGAGCGCGAGCACGTGCTCCGTGCCCTTGCCTCACGGCTTGTCGAGGTCGAGACCATGGACGCGCCCGAGATGGAGCGAATCATCAAGGAAGCCGAGTCCCACAACGGCGTCGCCCCGGTGAATGGCAGCGGGCCGCTCGCCGAGGCGCCGCCGGCACCGCCGGACTTTGTTCCCCCGGCCGAGGCAGCAGCCGGAGCGTAGGGTACACTCTGGCCGACTGGCCACTGCGGCCGTCGACGGGATCGATGCGATCCGGGGACGCGTGACGCGCCTCGAGACTCGCTGCCGGCGACGGTGTCAGTGACCTGGTTCGCAGAGCGCTTGGATCCACCCAGGAGGACCGAGACGTGGAGGGAGCAGGCACGCCAACCCTGGCGATCGTCGGCGCCGGCCGGGCCGGTTCCGCACTCGCGATCGCCGCGCATGACGCCGGCTATGGTGTCGCCGCGGTCGCGTCCCGACGCGGTGAGATGGCGACCCGGCTCGCGGACACCGTCGGTGCACGCGCCGTCGCCACGCCGCTGGCCGCGGTGACAGCCGCCGACCTAACCCTCCTCGCGGTGCCCGACGGGGCGTTATCGATGATCGCGGCGGCGATCGCTGCCTCCGGGGTCTCGCTGCGCGGGCGCGGCGTTGTGCACCTGGGCGCCCGATTCAGTCCCGAGATCATCGCGTCGCTCCGCGTCACCGGGGCGGACGTCGGCGTGCTCCACCCGCTCCAGGCACTCGCCGGGCCGGACAGCGCGTCACTGCTCGAGGGCGCCTACTTCCGCATCGACGCCGGCGGGCCGCTCCGCCGGCGGCTGCTGGGACTTGTGTCGGCACTCCACGCCACCGAGCTCGAGGTCGATCCTGCGCAGGCGCCGCTGTACCACGCGGCCGCAGTGCTCGCGGGCAACGCGCCCCTGGCCCTGCTCGCGGAGGCGACGCGGCTGCTCGAGGCTGCGGGGGTGAGCTCGGAGGTCGCCCACGCTGCGCTGGTAGCGCTGCTCGAGGGCGCTGCCCACAATGCCCGCCGCGCCGGCGCAGCTGCCGCGCTCACCGGGCCTGTCGCGCGCGGCGACCATGGCGCAATCGCCGCGCATCTCGATGCCCTCGCACCCTACCCCGAGGCTCGCGACCTCTACCTCCACCTCACCCGCGCGATGGAGTCACTGATCGCGGCCCAGCCGGCCACTCCCGACGCCGCGACTCAGGTGGCGTGACCATGGTCACCGTCAAGGACCTCGCGGCGTGGAAGGCCGAGGGGAAGCGGTTCGTCATGCTGACCGCGTACGACTACCCGACGGCGCGGCTCCTCGCCGAGGCCGAGGTGCCAGTGCTCCTCGTCGGGGACTCGCTCGCCGACAACGTCCTCGGCTATCCCAACACCATCCCGGTGACCATGACCGAGATGCTCCACCACGCGCGAGCCGTGGTGCGCGGCGCCTCGGGCCAGCTGCTCGTTGGGGATCTCCCGTTCGGCTCGTACCAGCAGTCGTGCGCGGATGCCATCGACAACGCCGTCGAATTCCTCAAGGCCGGGATGCACGCGATCAAGCTCGAAGGCGGCGGGTGGGTCGTCGAGACGGTCGGCCGCCTCACCCAACGCGGAATCCCGGTGATGGGTCACCTGGGGCTGACGCCGCAGTCCGTCAACGCCTTTGGCGGGCCCAAGGTGCAGGCGAGAAATGCCCGCGATCGCGAGCGCCTCATCGCCGACGCCCATGCCCTCGAGGACGCCGGGGCTTTCGCGATCGTGCTCGAGGGGATACCGCGGGACCTGGCCGCGCAGGTGACCGGCGAGCTGGCAATTCCGACTATCGGTATCGGCGCCGGACCCGATTGCGATGGCCAGGTGCTGGTGATCCACGACCTGCTCGGCATCACCGGCCATCTCCGCGGCACGGCGCCGAAATTCGTGAAGCAATATGCCGATCTCGGCGATCTGATCGTCGGCGCGGCGCGCGCCTACGCGAACGACGTGCGCGAGGGCCGGTTCCCCGACGATGCCCATTCCTTCCACTGACCCGCCGGAGCTGCTCGCCACCCCCGCAGAGCTCCGGCGGAGGTCGGCGGCATGGCACGCCGCGGGAGCATCCGTCGGCATGGTGCCGACGATGGGAGCACTCCACGGCGGCCATCTGGAGCTGATCGACCGCGCCGTCGCGGAGAACGACAGGGTGGTCGTGACCATCTTCGTCAATCCAGCCCAGTTCGGACCCGACGAGGACTTCGGCCGCTACCCCAGGAAGCTGGACGCGGACCTGGCGATGCTCGCTGCGGCCGGGGTGCATGCCGCCTTCGTGCCGGCCGTCGAGACGATGTACCCGCCCGGTCTCGTGACCCGGGTCGACATCGTGGGACCGCTCGGCAGCCGGCTCGAAGGGGCGAGCCGTCCCGGCCATTTCAACGGAGTCGCGCTCATCGTGACCAAGCTGCTGGTTGCCGGCCTGCCCGACCGAGCCTATTTCGGGCAGAAGGACGCGCAGCAGTGTGCGGTCGTTCGCCACCTTGCCCGCGACCTCGACACCGGCGTCGAAATCGTTGTGTGTCCAACGGTTCGGGACACCGACGGTCTCGCGATCTCGAGCCGCAACGTGTACCTCAGCCCCGAAGAACGAGTGCGGGCAACGGCCATTCCATCGAGCCTTGCCAAGGCATTGGCTCGATTCGAGGCGGGCGAGCGAGACGCGACAGCGCTGGCAACAACTGTTCGGTCCCATCTGGACAAGGAAGGACTGGACGTCGATTACGTCGCCGTGGTAGAGGCGGACGACTTTTCCGAGGTCCAAACCGCTGTCCCCACAAACGAAATCGTACTGGCTGCTAGAATAGGGAGCACACGGTTGATTGATGTCGTTCGGCTGGGGGTCGACACAGCGCCCGTTGGTCGTGGCGTCTAGGGGAGATCATGCAGCGGGTCATCATGAAGTCGAAAATCCACCGCGCCAC
>JBIOIZ010000089.1:0-12421 GCA_044450385.1 Candidatus Dormibacteria bacterium | reverse complement strand
GGAGCCCGCTGAAGATCGAGCTGTTGCACCTGCCCGAATGTCCGCACGTCGACGAGGCCCGGCAGCTGCTGCGAGCCTGCCTCAGTGAGTTGGACCTCACGGACGTCGCAGTCGCGGACCGGGAGGGCAACTTTCCCTCGCCATCGATCCTCGTCAACGGGATCGATGTGATGGGGGCCCCACCGTTAGAGAATGCCTCCTGTCGTCTCGATCTGCCGACCCGCGAGCGAGTGGTGAGCGCGCTCCATCCCGAGGCGCGCGCGACCTCATGAACGAGAGTCTCCGCGCGGTGCTGCCATCCATCGGAGTCCCGGAGGAGCGCTGCGGAAGGAATCGCGGATCGCGTCTCGATCCCGCAGAGCTCGACTTGTACCGATGGATCCTCCGATCCTTCTCGTCGGGAGGGTCGCCTTCTCGACAGGACATTGCTCATGCCGCTCGCTCCTTGAACGTGAAGGTGCAGAGGGCGCTGAAGCGTATGGTCGAGGACGATCTCATCCAGTGCTCAGCCAGCGGCGATATCGACTGCGCGTATCCGTTCTCCGCCAAGCCAACAAGCCACATGGTCACGCTTGACAATGGAGTCCGGTTGTACGCCATGTGCGCCATCGACGCACTCGGTATTCCCGCCATGTTGGGACACGGGTGTCTCATTGAGACCGCCGATCCAGTCGATGGAACAGCAATATCTCTCCGCGTTGCTGCTTCGGGACGGGCGCGGGCCGAGCCAGGTGGAGCTGTGGTGCTCTGCGCTGTGGCGGACGGATCCGGCCCGCTGTCGTCGTTGTGCTGTCCCCTCGTCAACACCTTCGAATCGTCCGCGAGCGCGGAGCGGTTTCTTGTAAGCCACCCGGGACTGAACGGGCCGATCCTGTCGCTTGTGGAAGCCGTCGAATGCGGAGCAGCGGTGTTCGGCGGGGTGCTCGACTAGCTTCAGGCCGTCGCGCCGGCGGTGTAAGCGTGCTCGAGTGCGACACGGCGCGTACGCTTGTGCCTGAGGCCGGAGCAGGTGAGGAGCACGATGCAAGGTCAACGAGCGCTGGAAGCACGGGATCACCGCCAGCGTGGCAGGCGGAAAATACTGTGTGGTGTTGGGGTCAGCGTGCTCGCGGCGGCGGCGCCATTAGGCGTACCAACGCCCGTGCCTGCTGCTGGCGCCGCGACGATGTATACGGTGAGTAAGGTTGCGGACGTGAGCCGGGGGTGCACCGGCCAGAACGCGGAAGTCGAGCAGGCGGTCGATCGCTCCGGCAGGTACGTATACGAGCTTTGGATGGGCTGCAAAGGCATCGCGTTTGCTCGATCCGCCGACGGTGGCCATCACTTCATCTCCCCAATCCACCCCCCGGGGTCGGTCGCATCGAGTTGGGACCCGGCTCTCGCGGTGGCACCCAACGGCACCGTCTACGCCTCCTTCATGATGACCAGGAAGGGGTACACGTATCCGGTGGTCGCAGCGTCATTCAACCATGGAGTGACCTTTGCTCAGGTCACCTCGCTCGTGCCTCCAGTCCGGCAGAACTGGGGAGATCGAGACTTCATCGCCGTCGCTCGCGATGGAGCCATCTACGTCACGTGGGACTACGGCCCAAGTGCAGCCGCAGTCACGTACATCTGCAACCCCGCGGGCAGCTGCGCCTTCGCAACCGGCGACCTGAATGTCGTCATCCAGAAGTCGATCGACGGCGGCAAGACCTGGGGGCCAATCATCCCGGTGAGCCCCGGCTTTCCCGCCAGTGGGGGAGACAGCGCACCGCTCGTGATCGAGCCGAACGGCCGGATCGACCTCGAGTACCAGGCGTATCACATCACCAACGACGCCACCTACACGATGACGCCTGCGCACAGTTACTTCACGTCATCGGACGATGGCGGGAGCACGTGGTCGGCTCCGGTGCAGATCGGACCAGATCGCCTGACGATGTCCAAGGCAGAGTGGTGGATCGATGGCGCCATCGGAATGGACGCGGCGGGAAACCTCTACGTGACCTGGGACACCCAGCACGGCGGGCGCGATGTCGGCTGGCTGGCATATTCCACCGACCACGGCAAGACGTGGTCCTCGCTCCAGCGGGTCACACCCGATGACGACAACGCCACGCATATTGTCGAGGTCGCCGGAGGCGCTGCAGGCATCGCGTATGTCGGCTGGCTTGCGGACAACTCTGCGCGCGGCTATGCCGAGTACTTGCGTGCTTTCTCGATCACGCAAGGGTGGCTCTCTGCTCCGGTTCAGGTCTCAACAAGGTTCGGAGACCGCTCGGTTTGGCCAGGCGACACGTTCGGGATCACCACGCTTCCGAGGACACGGGATGCGGCCACTGCCGGCGACGGCGCATCGCTTGTGATCAGCTGGGGCAGCGCCGTCGGCGATCAACCACACCCGAAGTCAGCCATCTTTGCCGCGGTCGTATCAGTAACGTAGGCAGCGGTGCCCCCGGAGCGTGCGACGAGGCGCCTTGCGCGGTCCTCGGCAAGGCTCTGGCGGTCCAAGGATGCGATGAACACCCGGCGGTGAAGTCGACTTGGCCTAGAGCGACGTGATTGACGCGTTCGAGCAGCCTGCGATCCGAACTTCGTGCCCCTAGAGGGGTGCAACCGGGATCCTCGAGCCGGGGCCCGATTGGCTGCGCCGATTGCCTCGAGCGTCTGGGCCCAGCGTCGAGGACGCCCACCAGCTCGAGTTGGATGGCGAGATGCGCATGCGGCCCCAGTTGGCTCGACCTGAGCGTCGGTTCCGCTCATTGCCGATGCCGGACCGGAGCACGACGCTTGCGGTTAGGATCTCGGCGTCCATGCCAATCAATCTGCTGCGCCGCGAGCGCCGGTTCTACGACCTCTTCGACCGCCAGGCAGGCAATGTCGTGGCGGCATCGCGGTTGCTACGCACCGCTCTTGACGATGACATCCGAAACATGACCACCCATGCGGAGGAGATCAAGAGTCTTGAGCATGCCGGAGACGAACTGACACACGAGATCATTCAGACACTGAACCGCACGTTTATCACACCGTTCGAACGTGAAGACATTTACGCGCTGAGCGCCGGCCTCGACGATGTGCTCGACTATATCGACGAAATCGCAGAGACGATCATCCTGTACGGCATCACCGACATACCTCCGGCGGCGAAGTCGATGGCGTCGCTCCTCGTTCAGGCCGTCATTCAAGTGCAGGCGGCGGTCGCCAAGCTCGAGTCGAAGTCGGGGATAACGGCACACGGTATCGAGGTGCATCGGATCGAGAATGTTGGTGACACCGAGTCCCGTCGGGCGATTGGTGATCTGTTCAGCGGGACACACGACGCGATCACAATAATCAAGTTGAAGGACTTCTACACGTTGCTCGAGGATTCGCTGGACCGCTGCGAGGACGTTGCCAACGTGATCGAGGGCATCACCATCAAGAACGCCTGATGGGAACCGGTGCGCTGCTCACGGTTACGGTCCTGATCGCGCTGGGATTCGACTTCACCAATGGGTTCCACGATACTGCGAACGCCGTGGCAACTTCGATCAGCACGCGAGCACTTGGGCCGCGGGTTGCGGTTGCGGTCTCTGCGGTCTTCAACCTTGTCGGGGCACTTGTCGCTATCGAGATCCTGCACACGCACGTCGCCAACACGATCGGCGGGTTGGTGTCGCCGAAACAGGGCGTGTCGTTGGGGATGATCATTGCAGCTCTCGTGGGCGCGATCGCGTGGAATCTGATCACCTGGCGTCTGGGGTTGCCGTCGAGTTCCTCTCACGCGCTCATCGGCGCGCTGGTCGGGATGGGTGCAGTCGCCTATGGAGTGGACGCAGTCAAGTGGGGGTCGGTTGTGCCAGTGGTGATCGCTCTGGTCGCATCACCTTTGATTGGGCTTTTCCTGTCGTACCTGTTTACCATGGGCGTCCTCGACCTGTTCCGGCATTCGCAGCCAAGTCCAATGAATCGTCGATTCCGACTGGCCCAGGTTGCGTCGGGCGCCTTCGTCTCCTTTTCCCACGGCGCGAACGATGCGCAGAAGACAATGGGGGTGATCACATTGGCGCTGGTCAGCGCTGGCGCGCTTACTGCAACGGGGAAGGTGTTCCCCTCGCCCCCGCTCTGGGTGGTGCTCCTGGCGGCAACGGCGATCGGGCTGGGTACGTATGCGGGCGGGTGGCGGATCATCAGGACGTTGGGAATGAGGGTGATCAGGCTTGAGCCCGTCGACGGCTTCTGCGCGCAAACCATGGCGGCTGTCGTCATTCAGGGGGCGACCCAACTCGCGCTTCCGGTCAGCACGACTCATGTCGTCTCAGGCGCGGTCATGGGCGCCGGGGCAACGCGGAGGCTTGGCGCAGTGCGGTGGGGCGTCGCCCGCAACATCCTGGTGGCCTGGGTGTTGACGATCCCGGCGACGGCCACCATGGCAGCTGTGTGCGCTCTGGGCATCAGAGCCGTGTAGCCATGGAGCGAGTTGGTGAATCCGCTCAAGGGCGGTCTGGGGTCGAGATCGACAAGGATGCTCGTTCGCGAAAAGGGTCCTGCGCGACTACTGAACCGTCGGGGTCACGAGGGCATGTAGGCAGGAGACGTCGCCCGCGCATCACGCACACTCATGCGAAGGGAGAGCGAGCGCGAGTTGGCATGCGCCGTGGCGCATCCTAGTGAGTTCACATCGACCCTTCGCGGCGCCATGCCGTCTGCCATGGCCGATGCGCCCGGGAACAGCAAGGTTAAGCGGCTCTTAACCGTCCGACTGTGTCGCCCTTAACCACTCGATCGGCACGATAGCCCCGTGCAGTCGCGAGGCGACAGGGTGAAGTCTGGGGAATTGAGGGCTGATATGACAGTCGGAATCGAAACGTCGTTGATGGCCGGGCGGAACTTCTGGCGGCGAGGCGCGAGCGTGCGAGGTGCTCTGGCCCTGCTGGTTGGCGGCTCAGTTCTCGCCGCCTGTGGGTCCAGCAGCTCCCCTGGGACGGCGGCCCCGAGCGCCACACCGACGCCCGTCTGCACCGGGGCCGTGGCGAACCCGGGCTACACCAACGGCCTCGCAACTGTTTCTGGCCAGGCGACATCGCTGAGTGGCGCGGGTTCCACCTTTGTCGCACCGATGATGTCCGTCTGGACGAAGGCATACGCCACCTCTAACGGGGTCCAGGTGGCATACCAGCCGGTCGGATCTGGCGCAGGGATCGGGCAGCTTCAGGCAGAGACCGTCGACTTCGGCGATTCGGATGCGTTCATGTCGGACTCCGACATCGCCAAGGCCAAGGGCGGGCCCGTGGTGCAGATCCCGCTCGTCCAGGCGCCGGTCGTGGTCGTGTACAACCTTCCCGGCATTGCCAGTGGTCTCAAGCTCGACGGCGATACGATCGGCAAGATCTTCTCGGGCGGTATCACGGTTTGGAACGACGCGGCCATCAAAGCCTTGAACCCGGGGATCACCCTTCCTAGCACCCCCATCGCCGTCGCCCACCGTTCGGACGGATCGGGAACAACTGCCATCTTCACCGACTTCCTCACCCAGACGAGTCCTGCTTGGGTGACCGCCCTGGGCGGATCTAAGACCAGCGTTGGTAAGACGGTGGCGTGGCCTGTCGGGATTGGCGGCAAGGGCAACGACGGGGTGTCCGCCGTCGTCAGCCAAACAGCCGGTGGCATCGGGTACGTCGAGCTCGATTACGCGATCGCGCAGCATCAGACCTACGCCGACGTCAAGAACAAGGCGGGCGTGTTCGTGGAGCCGTGCGAGCAGACTGCCGCTGCTGCCACCGCCGGCATCACCAGCTACCCATCCGACCTGCGGGTCGATATCGTCAACCAGTCGTCGAATCCTCAGGCATATCCGATCACCGGGCTGACATGGGCGCTTGTCTACCAGAACCAGAAGAAGGCCGCGACGGCGGCTGCGCTCGTGAATTTCTTCTCGTGGGTTCTGACCAAGGGCCAGGATCTGACGGGCTCGGTGTACTACACGCCGCTGGGAGCGACGCTGCAGGCTCTCTGCATTGCCCAACTCAAGAAGATCACGGTCAACGGTACCCCGGTCTCGCCGTGAGGCGACAACCAGATTGACTGTGGGGGAGTGCTGATGCCGCCGCCACCTGGTGTGGGCGGCGGCATCACCGCCTCTGGCGTTCGGGTGGCACCGAACCTGTTGAAGCGCGGGCGCCCCCGCGTCGCCGACCGGATCTTCGGTACCAGCGTTTCGATGATGGGCGGGATCGTGCTCGTCGTGATCGCGGGGATGGTCGTGTTCCTGGTGCTGGAGGGCCTTCCGGCCATGCAGCACTACGGCTTCTTCTCATTCATTACGAGTTCCCGTTGGACGCCGTCGACCGCCTCCCCGGACGTATCGCATCCGAATCCGTATGGGATCCTGCAGTTCATCTATGGAACGATGCTCACGTCCATAATCGGAATGATCATCGCGGTCCCGCTCGCCGTCGGGGCGGCGCTCGTCATCACGGAGGTGGCACCACCGCGCATCAAGGGTCCGCTCTCTGCGCTCGTGGATCTGCTCGCAGCGGTCCCCAGCGTCGTCTACGGCTTTTGGGGAGTGTTCGCGCTGATTCCAGCGATCAAGCCGGTTGTGGGTTTCCTCACCACGACACTCGGAACCGTCCCGGTCATCGGTGTTGCTTTCCAGGGTCCATTTTTCGGATATTCGTATTTCGCCGCAGGTTTGGTGCTCGCCATCATGGTGCTGCCGATCGTCGCGGCGGTCTGCCGGGAGGTCTTCCGGAGCACCCCGCGCAACGAGAAGGAGGCCGCACTCGCTCTGGGAGCCACCCGATGGGAGATGATCCGAATCGCGGTGCTTCCGCGGGCGCGTTCAGGCATCGTCGGGGCATCACTGCTCGGTCTCGGGCGAGCGCTGGGAGAGACCATCGCGGTGACCATGGTGATCGGCAATGCCGTGCTCCACATCAACCCCAGCATCTTTGCCCAAGGCGCGACGATGTCGAGCGTTATCGCCAACGAATTCACTGAGGCCACCGAACCGTTCCATCTCGCAGCGTTGTTCGTTGTGGGGTTCTGGCTCTTGATCGTCGCGTTGATAGTGAACGTCCTTGCGCGCCTGGTCGTGCGGCGTGGGGTGGCGCTATGACGCAACTCGCGCTCGGCGCCCCCGGCTCTCGCAACCGCCCAGCGTTGCGCCGGCGACGCGCAAAGAGTGCGCTGCTCGTCGGTTTGCTGATCGCGGCGGTGGTGGTCGCAGTCGGCGTGCTCCTCTGGGTGCTCATCTACGTCGCCATCCAGGGCGTCGGTGCGTTGAACCTCGGATTCCTTACCAGCACCCCGCCAGGCAATCCCTCGGCTCTCGGGGGCGGCTTCTATAACGGAATCGTGGGGAGCCTCATCATCGTCGGGCTCGCAGCGGTCATCGCGATACCGCTTGGAATCGGTGCGGCGATCTACCTGGTCGAGTACGGGCGGGGACGTTTTTCCGCCACGATTCGTTTCTTCAACGACGTGTTGATCGGGATTCCGACCATCGTCACGGGCGCATTCATCTATGCGATCTGGGTTACGCGGTTCGGTTTTTCCGGTTTCGCTGGATCGCTTGCCCTCGCCATCGTCATGCTGCCGCTGGTGACTCGGACGACGGAGGAAATGCTGCGGCTAGTGCCGAATGAGCTCCGCGAAGGCAGTCTGGCGCTCGGCGCCACTCGGAGCCAGACGGTGATGCGGGTCTGCATCCCGACCGCCCTGCCTGGAATCATCACCGGAGCCATGCTGGCCGTCGCGCGCGCCATGGGGGAGACCGCCCCGCTCCTCCTGACCACGCTTGGCAATGACCTGTTCGTCGAGTACAACCCCGCGAAGCGCATGTCGACTCTCTCCCTTCAGATCTTCGACAATGCGGTCACGGGGTTTCAGGAAGCTCAATCTCGGGCATGGGCGGGAGCGCTCACACTCATCGCCATCGTGCTGATCTTCACGTTCGCTGCTCGCTTCTTCGGCCGTCGGGTACGTACGTCGAATGCCTGACGTGGCAACTGACCCTGCCCCTGCCACGACGAAGATGGACGGCACGGGCACGCCCCCTGCGTCATCGGCCGACGGGTTGTCGATTGACAAGCTCAACGCATGGTTCGGCAAGCATCACGTGGTCGCTGACGTGGACCTGAGCGCCCCAGCCCATCGGGTGACGGCCCTCATCGGTCCGTCTGGTTGCGGGAAGAGTACCCTCCTGCGCTGCGTGAATCGCATGCACGAGATCGTGCCCGGTGCGCGAGTCGAAGGCCGGGTAATGTTCGGTGGACAGAATATCTACGATCCGGACATCGACCCGGGTTCTGTGCGCAGCGAGATCGGGATGGTGTTCCAGCGTCCGAACCCATTTCCTACCAAATCGATCTTTGAGAACGCGATCATCGGGGTGCGCCTCGCTAAGTCAGCGGGGAGTCGGAAGCTGGACGAGATCGCAGAGGGCGCGCTGCGCCGCGCACAGCTGTGGGACGAAGTCAAGGACCGTCTCCACAAGCCGGCGGTGAGCCTCTCCGGCGGGCAGCAGCAACGACTCTGCATTGCCCGGGCGGTTGCGGTGGATCCGGCGCTTCTCCTCATGGATGAGCCGTGTTCTGCGCTCGACCCAATTGCGACGTTCAAAATTGAAGAGCTCATCCGCGAGATCGCTGATGAGTACACCGTGATCATCGTGACCCACAATATGCAGCAGGCGACGCGGGTATCGCAATTCACCGGCTTCATGACGATTGAACGCGCCGGTGAGCCGGGACGGCTTGTTGAATTCGGCGCAACCGATCAGATCTTCGGGTCCCCGGCTAAGGCCGCGACCGAGGCATACGTCAGTGGTAGGGTGGGCTGAGATGGCGAGTGAGTTGAGCATCATGGGGCAGTTGCGGGAGGCCGACCCCGGGAAGGGACGTCCGGCGCGACCCAGCATCGTGCAGGTGGAGCACCCTGCCGTCAGCACACGAAACGTCAACGCACACTACGGGTCATTCCTCGCGCTTCGCGACGTTTCAATTTCAGCACCGCAGGGAGAGATCACGGCGATCATCGGCCCCTCTGGCTGCGGAAAGTCGACATTGCTACGAAGCCTCAACCGGATCAACGACCTCATCCCCTCCTTCAGTCTCGAGGGTGAAGTCCTGGTCCATGATCAGAACGTCTACGCATCGGATGTCGATGTCGCGAGCCTACGCCGCCGCGTGGGCATGCTCTTCCAGCGCCCCGCACCGTTCCCAATGAGCATCTACGACAACGTTGTGTACAGCCTGCGTCTCGACGGACGCCAAAGGAGGCAGACGCTTGACGACACCGTCGAGCGCTGCCTGCAACAAACGGCGCTCTGGGATGAAGTGAAGGACCGCCTCAAGGCGGCAGCCACCGGGCTCTCCGGCGGACAACAGCAGCGCCTGTGTCTGGCGCGAACGCTGGCAGCGGGGAGCGACATCATCCTCATGGATGAGCCATGCGCTGCGCTCGATCCCATCTCGACGTTACGGATCGAAGAGCTGATGCGACAACTGCGCGGGACGGTGACGATCATCATCGTGACCCACAACCTCCAGCAGGCGGCGCGGGTCAGCGACTACACCGCATTCATGCTCATGGGCGAGGGGCGCGCCGGTGAGCTGGTTGAGCTCGGCACGACCGATGAGATGTTCAAGGACCCGGTGGACAAGCGCACCGAGGACTACATCACGGGGAGATTCGGATGAGCCAGCTGACCCCGGCGAGCACGCCGCCCACCCATCGACCCGTCTTTCAGGCGGAGCTGGACGCAATCCGCACAGCGATCGTCGAGCTCACCAAGCAGGTCGAGGTCGCGATCGAGCGTGCCGTCTGGGGTCTGCGTGAACGCAACCCCGATATCTGCACGGCAGTCATTGAAGGCGATGCCGCGATCAACGAGCAACACCGCAAGATCCGCGATGCCTGCTTTCACGTGATCCTCACGCAGGCGCCGGTGGCGCGCGACCTGCGCGATATTCATGGCTTCGATCACATGTCTTCGGAGTTGGAGCGCATGGCCGACCATTGCGTGTCGATCGCTCGAATTGGGAGGTCGATGGTTGATTTGCCAGACGTACCGTCATCGGAACCGCTCGGCGCGTTGGCAGAGCAAGCGGAGACGCAGGTGCGCGACATCCTTACCGCCTTCGAGGCGCACGACACGCTGGCCGCGCGAGACATCGCGCGCCGCGACAGCATTGTCGATATGAAATATCGACAGATCTTCTCCCTGTACGTTGACCAGATGACTGCGGACGGCAGCCTCGCGCCGCGGGCCACGGGGTTGGTCTTCGTGGCGCACTACCTGGAGCGTATCGGTGATCGAGTGACGAACATCGCCGAGGAGCTGATCTTCTCCGAGACGGGTGGCCTGGAGGATCTCGGCTAGTATCGATCATCGGCAATCGCCAGGTTCGCGACTTGGTGTTCGTCCCAATACCCATTCGGCGGCGCACTGGACTCTGCACGAAGTGGTCGCTCGCACCAATTCACCGGCACCACGCGGGCACGCCGATGACTGATCAAACTCGCCTTTTCCCGAGAGCCAGGTTATGGCTGGCTCTCGCGGAGATCGGGCGTTCGGCGATGGGTCCGGCTATTGCCAGGGTCAATCGGGGACAAACGCCATGCCGGTGGCCTGGCCGAATCCGATCATCACCGGACGGACGAAGCCTGTTGTCAGGTCAACTGTCCCGACGAAACCGACGACGCCTGAATCACTGGGCGCCTCGGTATAGACGGTTCCAGCTGTGCTTTCAACATGAACCCAGTAGATCGTGTTGCTTGAACCATCGGTGACGAGCAGGCGTCCGTGGTCTGAGGAGCTCCACACGGTGTCGTCCAACTGGTCTCCGACGAGCGTGCGGCTCACCGACTGTTGCGGAGTCCCGGGATTCTTGATGAAGACGAGTTCCGAATCCGCTTGACTGACCAGCACCAGCTGGCCCTTGCTGTCGACCGTGAGCGAATCCGGGTCCGTCAGATTGAGCGTGACGGGCTTGCCGCTGATGCTGTCGGTGGCCGTCGCGTTCCCCATAAGAATCGGCTTGAGTATCGCGTTGGATCCGCTCAGCGTTATCGTGTCCAGGGCAGGAAAGACGTTCGTCCCGTTCGCGTCGAGGGTCGGGTTGGAGGCGGCGATGAACGCCAACCCGTTCATGAACCACACGTCGTCGTATCCGCCGCCGTGAGGAGCAGGAGGGAAGGCGTATGGCTTGACCTGACCGCTGGTGGGATCGATAACGTTGAGAACCGGGTTGCCGTCCTCATTCGACGTGGCCCAAACGAGGTGGGTCGCGGGATCAACGCGGAGCCCGTCATTGTGACCGGGCACGGTGAACTGCTTCACCATCGTCCCGTCCATCGTGTATTGCACGATCGTGCTCGACTTATGATCTGTGCCGTCTTTGGCCGTGACATTCTGGAAGCCAATGAAGACGCTATTGCCATCCAAAGCGATCGAATCCGGATTGATGAATGTCTCGCCGCCAACGGCGAAATGGGTGAACACGGAGATCTTGTAGCCAGGCAGGCCCGGGTGGAATAGCGCGATTGGATCGGTGGCCGTTGTTGTCACCACCGGCGTTGAGGTGGCTACCGGGCTCGGGGTCGATGAGCAACCCGCGACCAACGCCATCAGGGCCACTCCGGCGACAAACGCAACGGCTCTCTTGCTGGACGAACTCATAGCACTTCCCAACGGCCTCCCACTTGCGATGCCTGGCTGCCCGATGGTGCGGAAATGCTGGTTAAGATGGCTTCCTACTGGAGTTAAGGTCTCGTGATGCGCTCAAGCCCCCGGGACATTGCACCGCCAATCACTGCGGTCGGTCAGCGGGCACGAACAGCAGGCCCTTCGGACTGAGGAACGCGTTGGAAAGCGGCGTGATCTCGCCACTGAAGGATCCCGACCTGAACGTCGCCGGGCGCCACGCTTCTCCTCAGGTGTTATGGCCGGACATGGCTGTAACTCGTCACGGCGTCACATTGTCCGTGCTGTGGCGAACAGGTGTTTGGTACAATGTTGTGTATGGAAGCGTTCGCCATACCGGAGGCGCGAGACCGTCTGCAGGCGGCGGTCGACGCCCTCGTCGACGAGCCCATCGATGACTTCTCGACGCATGCGCTGGGCGCGGACCTGGTCGACATCCGCCATGCGATCGATCGGCTCGAGGCCGAGTTCCTCCGTCGCGTGCACCGCTTCGATCGCGCCCACGGAGCGGTCGCCGAGGGCGGGGTGAGCACGGTGTCCTGGCTGCGACGGGCCTGCGGGATGACCGTGAAGGCGGCCGCCTACCGCGTCCACCTGGCCCGGACCCTGGGCCAACTCCCGGCCGCGCTCGACAGCGCCCGTGCCGGTCGTGCCTCCTTCAGCAACGTGACCATGATCGCCCACCTCGCCGAGGACGTCGGTGTGGCCCAGGTGGCGCCGTTCGAGAGCGTTCTGGTGGGCGCGGCG
>JBIOIZ010000088.1:0-12662 GCA_044450385.1 Candidatus Dormibacteria bacterium | reverse complement strand
GCACTATGGGGTCGGCATCATCGCCTGGAGCCCGTTGATGCGCGGTCTGCTCGGCGGCATCCTCGCCAAGCAGCGCGACACCGGACGCTCGGCGTCAGAGACCACGCAAAACCTGCTCACCAAGCACCGCGACAAGATCGAGCGCTACGAGGCGCTCTGCACGCAGATCGGCGAGCACCCTTCGGCGGTTGCCCTCGCATGGCTGCTCCGCCGGCCGGGCGTCACTGGACCTATCGTCGGGCCACGGACCGTCGAACAGTTCCAGAGCAATCTGCATGCGCTCGAGGTGGATCTCGATGACGCAACGCTCGAGCAGCTCGACGCGATCTTCCCCGGGCCGGGGCCTGCGCCCGAGGTGTGGGCCTGGTAGCGGCTGTCAGGTGCCAGGAGCCGGGTTGGCGCGTGCGAACCGGACCACCGGCCCCAAGGTGAGAAATGTGGCGGTCGACAGCACGAGGCCCAGTCCGATCAGGCCGTCGACGCCGAAGTGCGCGGCCAGTCCGCCGATCACGGCCCCCAGCGCACCGCCACCCGCCAGCGCGACGGTGTAGAAGGACATGAGCGCCGAACGATCAGCGCTCAAACTCTCCGAGCAATCGGCGAGATATGTGACCGCGGCCGGTCCGAAGCCCGCCAGCCAGACGATGCCGAGCACCAGGAGCGGGATCACCAGCAGCATGCCGATGAACTGCAGGTGGTTGATCGCGAGCAGCGCGATCATCGTGAGCCACGCGCCGGGGACCGCCCTGCGCATCACGATGGCAGGTCCGAGACGGGAGACGAACGGCGTCCACAGGAGAATGCCGACCAGGAAGACTGCGATCCAGCCAATCAGGAAAAGGCCGATGACGCGCTCGTCGAAGTGGTGCATCAGCGATTGTCCCGCCACGACGTGGTGGCGGAGCAGCGACGGAAGGTTGGCGACGAACGCTCCGATGAGCGCGAACGACATGATCCATGCCGGCAGAAAAGTGCGCATCGGTCCCGGCCCGACCGCCGCGCTGAACACCACGCGGAGGGAGTGCGCCGGCAGCGGAGGAACCCGCGGCACGAAGACCAGGCACACGATTGCCGCGAGGGCGTACAGGCCCGCGAGCAACACGAATGCGCCGCGATGCAGCCCGAAGTACGCGGCAGAACCGAGCCCGAACCCGCCCGCATAGCCGATCAGCGTCGACGCCTCGAAGGCGCCGCTCGCACCAGCGCGGCGATGACGGTCACCCGACGTTGCCGCGGCCAAGGTACCCAGCGCAACGGGGACAAACGCCGCAGCGCCAAGGCCCTCCAGCAGGCGCGCACCGCCAAGTTGCGCCGGGCGCACGCCCAGCGCGACCAGGAGCACCGCCACGACGCAGATGACCGGGCCGGCGACCAGGAAGCGGCGGCGGCCGAACCGATCCGCGTAGTGCGCCAGGATCGGCGCGAAGACCATCTCGGTCAACGCCTGTGCAGCACCGACCAGGCCGATGTCGATACCGCTCGGCCGGCCACCTGCCAGGTCACTGATACGGAATTGGACAGCCACACCGACGCCCACGGCTCCCACGCGGAGCAGACCGCTCGCGACGAGCAACGCTCCAATCGCTCGTGGCGCGGTGCTGCGCAGCTCGTCTTCGCCTGGTGCTTCGAGTACGCCGGCAGCCTGGCGGTCCGTCACGTCCCTAGGGTAGCCCGCCACGTGGCATTGATCGAAACATGCGGGTAACCCCTTTGGCTCGTACAATGGGAATGTCTTCCGTCGTGAACGACCGGCCAGAAGCGGGCCGGCCCCGACCGGATCCTCGAGACGTTGTGGGTCTCGCCCCGGTCCCCTTCCCGACGTGAGGCATTCCAAGCAGGGCGCATCGCGCCCGACCTCCGAGGTTCCATCCCATCGGCATCGAGATCCTCGCCCTGGCAGGGCTGGTGATTGTTGCGGCCGCGTTTGCGGTTGCAGCACTCCTCTACGCACGCAAATCGGTGGCGCAGAGCCGCGTCACGCACGACGCTGATGCTGAACGCCGTCTCGAACAGGTTCGCGCGACCGAACAGGAAGCGAAGTCGGTGCTGCTCGCCGCGAAGGAGGAGGCGGCCCGCCGGCGCGACGAGGCCGAGGCAGAAGTTCGCGACCGCCGGGCGGAGATCGCGCGGCTCGAGCAACGCACCAACCAGCGCGAGGAGGGACTCGAGCGCCGGCTCCGCGAGCTCGACTCCAACGAGCAGCGGCTGACGCGCCGCGAAGCGGAGCTCGAGATGCTGCGTCAGACAGTGGAGGATGAGCGTGCGCTCATCACAAGGGAGCTGGAGCGGGTCGCAGCGCTGTCCGAACAGGAGGCGCGAGTCGAGGTCGTCCGGAGTGTCGAGGGCGAGCTGGTTCCGGAGATCGCCGAGCGGATCCGCCAGGCCGAGATCCAGGTGCGCGAGGAGGCGGCAGAGCGCAGCCGCGAAATTCTCATCGCCGCCATGCAGCGCCAGGCTTCCGAGCAGAGCGGCGAGGCGTCAGTCACGGTTGTCCACCTGCCGTCGGACGAGCTCAAGGGCAGGATCATCGGCCGCGAGGGCCGCAACATCCGCGCGCTCGAGGCAGCCACCGGAGTGGACGTCATCGTCGACGACACCCCGGAGGCGATCGTGCTCAGCTCATTCGATCCGGTGCGACGCGAGGTCGCCCGGGCGACGCTCGAACGCCTCTTCAGCGACGGACGCATCCATCCCGCGCGCATCGAGGAGATGGTCGTCAAGGCTCGCAACGAGCTCACGCAACAGATCAAGCAGGAGGGCGAGCAGGCGTGCCAGGACATCGGGCTCACCAATGTCCACCCCGAGCTCGCCCGGCTGCTGGGCACGCTGCGCTACCGGAACTCGTACGGCCATAACGTCCTCTCGCACAGCCAGGACACCGCCGCTATCGCCGGAATGATCGCCGCGGAGATCGGATTCGACGAGCAGATCGCCAAGGAGGCGGCGCTCTTCCACGACATCGGCAAGGCGGTCGAGCATGATGTCGATGGTCCCCATGCGATCGTCGGGGGCGAGATCCTCGCACGGCTCGGGCGGCCGGCGGCAGTCGTGCAGGCGGTGCGGTCGCATCACTACGACGAGGAGCCGCGATCGCCTGCGGCGGCCATCCTCATGACGGCCGATGCGATCAGCGCCGCGCGCCCGGGTGCACGCAGGGAGTCGCTCGCCTCGACCATCAAGCGGCTCGAACGCATCGAGGCGATCTCCAACGAGTTCCGCGGGGTGGAGCGCAGCTTTGCCGTGCTGGCCGGCAAGGAGTTGCGAGTTCTCGTCAAGCCGGACGAGATCAGCGACGATGAGGCGCAGATCATGGCGCGCCAGATTGCAAAACGCCTCCACGGCGAGGGGAGCTACAGCGGACGCGTCAAGGTGGTCGTCCTGCGCGAAACCCGCAGCGTCGAGTACGCGAAGTAACGATTGCATCGCGCTGCCCCGTGCTCCGCGCTGCGGAAGGCGACAATCGCGGCCGATAATGACAACGTCCTACTCACCGCCCTCACATGACGCCCCCGGGGTGACACCCCCATTGGAAATTCTCAAAGTCTCAGCAACGAGCAAGCCGGTCGCCGTCGCCGGTGCGATCGCCGGTGTGGTGCGCACGCAGAAGAAGGTCGAGGTCCAGGCAATCGGCGCCGGGGCGATCAACCAGGCGATCAAGGCGATCGCCATCTCGCGCGGGTATGTGGCGCCCGGCGGGCTTGACCTCGTGTGCATTCCCTCGTTCATCGACATCTCCATCGACGGCGAGGAACGTACCGGAATCCGTCTGGTCGTCGAAGTCCGCTAGCACTTCCAGCGGGCGCGCCGATTGGGTGCCCGGGCACACTGGTAGGCTTCGACGATGCCAGCGCCCGTCCCTGTCCTCAGTAAGTCGGCCCGAGGTTTCCGGCCGCTCCCGTTGATCACGCGAGCACCCCGCCGTGAGCCCCAGGTGCCGGTGCTCGGACGGGCGCCGCGCGTCCACCTCTGGCATATCGGCTGCCAGATGAACGACGCCGACCGCGAGGAGCTTGCAGCCCAGTTCGCGGACATCGGCTGTGTCTCCGAAACCGCGCTGGACGACTCGGACATCGCCGTGCTGATCACGTGCACCGTCCGCGCAAATGCTGAGCAGAAGGTCTTCGGGAAGTTTCGTGAGCTGATTCCTTGGAAGCGCGCCCGCCCTGGCCGGGCCATCGCACTCACCGGATGCATGGCGGTGGAGCACGGCGAGGCGCTGCTCCAGCGCCTGCCCGAGCTCGACTACGTGTTCGACGTCCGCGAGCCCGATGGGTTCCTGGCCAAGCTCCAGGCGCTGCATGCGCCGAACCTCGATGGGCCGGTCGTCGTGCCCGCCTCGGACCGGCTCAGCGCCTACGTTGCAGTCATGGGTGGCTGTAACGAGATGTGCACGTATTGCATTGTGCCCTTCGTGCGCGGCCGGGAGATCAGCCGCCCGCTCCCCGAGGTGGTCGAGCACGTCGAGCGCCTTGTGGCGCAGGGCGTTCGGGAGGTGACGCTGCTCGGCCAGAACGTGAACTCATATCTCGACCTGCAGCGTCGGGCGCGCCTGCCCGAGCTGCTCGCCGCCGTCGACGCCATCCCGGGGCTGTGGCGGCTGCGGTTCCTGACGTCCCATCCGCGCAATGCGGTGCCCGCGTTGTTCGCCGCCATGCGCGACCTCCCCACCGTGTGCGAGCAACTCCACCTTCCCGTGCAGGCGGGTGATGACAACCTGCTCCGTCGCATGCGCCGCCTCTACAGCGTCGAGGAGTACCGGACCAAGATCGAGGCAGCGGTCGCGACGGTGGGGCCACGACTCGCTCTGAGCACCGACATCATCGTCGGCTTCTGCGGCGAAAGCGAGGCGGAGTTTGCCGGCACCGAGCGGTTGCTGCGCGAGGTACGTTTCGATACCGTTCATCTCGCCGCATATTCGGTCCGTCCGGGGACTGCCGCGGCTCGCAGGAAGGACGACGTTCCATCACTGGAAAAGAAGGCTCGGCTCAACCATCTTCTCGCCATCCAGCGAGAGATTGCGGCTACGCGCAACGCCCTGTACATCGGCACGCCGGTCGAACTCCTCGTCGACGGGATCGCCGAAGACGGCCGGCCGTACGGCAGGACCAGAGAGAACAAGGTCGCCTGGCTCCCGGCAGGCGCCGCGCAGCCTGGCGAATTGCATACCGCGGAGGTCGTTGCGGCGAACGCATGGCAGTTGCAAGTGCAGCCGGTCGGCACGGCGGCGTGAGAACGAGCTCGAGAGTTCGGGCTCCGCACCTCGTCGCGGCGGTGCCTGAGGCGCCCCGCACAACGCTCGACCTCGAGTCAGCGGGCGACACGCCGATCCTCCGCGAATACCGCGCGGTGAAGGCCGATCACCCCGACGCCATCGTCCTCGCCCGGCTGGGCGATTTCTTCGAGATGTTCGGCGACGACGCGGGGATCGCGGCGCCGATTCTCGGCGTGCAACTGACGGGTCGCGGCTTCGGCTCCGCCGGGCGGCTGCCGATGTGTGGTGTGCCCCACCAGGCGGTGGTCCAGCACATCCGCAAGCTGCTTGACGCCGGCCACCGCGTCGCCGTATGGGATCAGGTGGGGGAGGCGACCTCGGGTCACCTGGTACGGCGGGACGTGACGCGCGTCCTGAGTCCCGGCATGGTCGTCGAGGCTGAGCTGCTCGATTCTTCGGCAGTGTCTCGCTGCGTCGCGCTGCACGCATCGCACGGCCGGGTGGGTGTTGCGGCGTTCGACCCCAACACGCAACACCTGGAGCTGTTCGAAGTCGCGGGCGACCTGACCGCCGCCGCGGTTGCCGACGAGCTGTCGCGTCTCGATGCGAGCGAATTGCTCGTGGAGGACGGCATCCCGATTCCCACAGCGCTCGCCGCCCTCGCCAGGGTGACGCCCCTTGCCGCGGCGGTCTTCGACAGCACGCGTGCGGAGGAACGCCTGCGCCGGGCCACCGGGGCCGTGTCGCTCGAGGGCCTCGGCGTGAATTCGGTCCCCGCAGCCCTCCGAGCGGCTGGGGCGGTGCTCGCGTACTGCGAGCGCGCACGCATCGTCATCAGTCAGGACCTGCTCCGCATCGCCGTCCGAACGCTGGATGGGGCGATGCGTCTCGATGCGCACACCCGCGCCAATCTCGAGCTCTTCACGCGCCTCGGCGAGCGGGGATCCTCATTGCTGCAGCTCCTGGATGCCACCCGGACGCCCATGGGCGTTCGGCTGCTTCGGGCTCGCCTCGGCGAACCGCTCACCGACGTCGACCAGATCACCCAGCGCCTCGACTCGATCGAGGTCCTGCGCGGCGACGGCGACGGCAGGCGCCGTCTCCGCGACGCGCTGGGCGGGATGCGCGACCTCGAGCGACTGCTGGCTCGCTGCGTTCAGGGAATTGCCACACCCCGTGACCTCGGTGCCGTCCGCGACACGTGTGCGGCACTCGAGACCACCGCCACCGCCGCCCGGACGCTCGCCGGTTCAAACGAGATCGCCGAAGCCGCCGACCACTGTCGTGCGCCAGTTGGATTGCGCGAGCGACTTGACGCCCTGCTCTGCGACGAGCTTCCGCCGAGCGCCGGCGAGGGTGGTGCCATCCGACCGGGCGCCGACGAGGACCTGGACGGCCTTCGCGCCGCCGGGAGCGGCGCTCGTTCCTATCTCGCCGCCCTTGAGGCACGTGAGCGCGAGCGGACCGGAATCCGATCCCTGCGTGTCGGGTACAACCGCGTCTTCGGGTATTTCATCGAGGTTCCGAACGCGCATCGCGACCGCGTCCCGGACGACTATTCGCGCAAGCAGACCCTCGCGGGCGCCGAGCGTTTCGTCACCCCGGACCTCAAGGAGCACGAGGCGATCGTGCTGCATGCGCGTGAGCGCGCCATCGCGCGGGAGCAGGAGCTGCTGGCAGGGGCGGCGGCGCAGGTGGCGATCGAGGCTCGCGCCCTCGCCGCCGCCGCCGCTGCCGCGGCGACACTCGACGTCGCGCAATCGCTCGCCACTGTTGCCGAGGAGGAGCACTGGGTGCGACCGAACGTCGATGCCTCGTCGAGCCTCCGTATCGCCGGCGGGCGGCATCCACTGGTGGAGCGCACCCTCGGCCCGGGCCGGTTCGTCCCCAACGACCTGACGCTCGACGGCGAGGCGCGCATCGTCGTCCTGACCGGTCCGAACATGGCGGGCAAGTCGACATATCTGCGTCAGATTGCCAGCATCGTGCTGCTCGCTCAGATCGGATCGTACGTCCCCGCGGACGAGGCTACCATCGGGGTGTGCGACCGAATTTTCACGCGTATCGGAGCGCACGACGACCTCAGCGGCGGCCTCTCCACGTTCATGGTGGAGATGGCAGAAACTGCAGCGATCCTCCGGCAGGCGACGGAGCGCAGCCTCGTCATCCTCGATGAGATCGGCCGCGGCACGTCGACCTACGACGGCGTCAGCATCGCCCAGGCGGTGGTGGAATACCTGCACGATGCTCCGCACCTGAACTGCCGCACGCTGTTCGCGACCCACTTTCACGAGCTCACGGTGCTCGCGACGCACCTTTCGAGAGTGCGCAACGCGCGCGTCGAGGTCGTCGAGGATGGTGCCGACATCACCTTCCTGCATCGCATCGTCCCGGGGGGCGCCGATCGGTCGTACGGGGTCCATGTGGCCAGGCTGGCGGGCATCCCAGGCGGTGTCCTCATCCGGGCACGGCAGCTGCTCGCCCAGCAGGAGCGCGACCGGCCACTCGCCGGGAACGGCGAGCGCGGCTCCGATCAGCTCACGCTCTCGATCAGCGAACCCGGGCCGCACCCCGTGATGAGTGAGCTCGCCTCGCTCGACATCGACGGGATGACGCCGATCGCCGCCCTGAACAAGCTCGTGGAGCTTCGTGGCAGGGCGTCGACATGATTGCTGTCGCACCCATCCGCCGGCTCCCACAGGTCGTCGCAGACGCCATCGCCGCCGGTGAGGTCATCGAACGGCCGGCGTCGGTGCTCAAGGAGCTGGTGGAGAACGCGCTCGACGCCGGCGCGAGCCGGATTGACATCATCATCGAGGGTGGGGGACTGGTTCGCATCATCGTGACCGACGACGGGTCGGGAATTGCCGGCGACGACCTGGAGCTCGCCGTCGAACGACACGCCACCTCGAAGATCGCTGTCGCTGACGATATCGCCGGCGTGCGCACGCTCGGCTTTCGCGGCGAGGCATTGGCGAGCATCGCTGCGGTTGCGGAGTTGCGTCTCACCACGCGCACGCGAGACACCATCGGCGGTGCAACGCTCCACCTCCGCAACGGTGAGGTGCTGGCCCGCACCGCCGCCGCGAGCGCCCCAGGGACGCGCGTGGAAGTGTGCGAGCTCTTCGCATCGTCGCCGGCCCGCCTGCGGTTCCTACGCTCGGTGGCAACCGAGGCGAGCGCCGCCGTGCGGGTCGCAGCCGACCTCGCGATCACGCACCCCGAAGTGGCGTTCACCTGCACCAACGACTCGCGGGTGGTGCTGCGCACCCCCGGCGGGACGCTGCGTGACGCGATGCGCGCGGTGATCGGCACCCGCGCCGCGCGCGACCTGCTCGACGTGGACGCGCCCGGGGAGATCGCCGTCGGCGGTGCGATCTCGTCGCCGCACGCACACCGCGCGACCCGCGGCGGCCTCGTGCTCATCGTGAACCGCCGCCTCGTGCACAATCGGGCGCTGCTCGCTGCGGTTGATGAGTCGTACCGGGGACTCATCCCCGGCGGCCGCCACGGCTATGGCGTCGTGACCGTGGATGTGCAGCCGGGCGCCGTTGACGTGAACGTGCACCCGGCGAAGCGTGAGGTGCGATTCACCGACGACCGCGCGGTGTTCAGCGCGGTGCAGCGCGCGTGCTGGGCCGCACTGCGTACCGCACCGGCACTTGGCGCGGACGGCCTTCCGGGCGGATTCGGAAGCGGAGCGCTCGAGATCCGCGACGGTGACATGGCAGTCATCGGCCGGCCCGGCGCAGCGCTGCAGGACGCCGGCAGCGGGTGGGTCCCAGGCAACGCCACACCGGCGGCCGGCGCAGCGCGGACCGCCGGTGTCGACACGGCGCTCCTGCCGATGGAGGCGCTCGGCCAGGCCGGCAGCGGTTTCCTCGTCGCCACAGCTGGCGACGCAGTCGTGCTGGTCGATCCTCACGCCGCGCATGAGAAGGTCCTGTACACGGAGTTGCTGGCGCGGTGGCGCCAGAACACGCCGGAGGCGTCGGGTTCGCAACTGCTGCTGATGCCCGTGGTGCTGGAGTGCGGACCGGCTCGAGCCGCTCGAGTTGCTGCCGAACATGACTTTTTCTCGCGGTGCGGGTTCAGCATCGAACCCTTCGGCCCGGGGGCGGTCCGGTGCACCGCCGTGCCGCTGGCGGCCGCGGGGGCAGACCCGGAGGCATTGGTCGCCGAGCTGATCGATCGCGTCGACGAGCGCGACGCGGGTACCGAGGAGCAGCATCATCGGCTCGCGGCACTGGTCGCCTGCCATGCAGCCGTTCGCTTCGGCGACCGGCTCGACATCGTCGCCCAGCAGCGGCTGCTCAACCAGCTGGTGGCGACCCCCGGCGGCACCACCTGCCCGCACGGGCGCCCGTCGGTCCTCGTGCTCGACGACGCGATGCTTCGCCGCGCCTTCCGGAGACCGTCCCGGTGACCCACCCGCTGCTGGTCATCGTCGGCCCGACGTGCTCCGGCAAGACGGCGCTCGCCGTGGCAGCCGCCCAACGGCTCGCTCCGGCGGAGATGCTCAACGCGGACTCGCGGCAGGTGCGCCGGGGACTTCGTGTCGGCACATGCGCGCCCCGGCCGTCGGAGTTGCATGGCGTCCGCTGCCACCTGCTCGATCTCTGCGACCCCGGCGAAACATTCACCGTCGCCGACTGGCTCATGGCGGCGCGGCGCAGCCTGGAACGTCTCGATCGCGCCGGGACCCGGGCCGTCGTCGCCGGAGGCACCGGCCTCTACGTCACCGCGCTGATCGACGGATTTGATCTCGCGCAGGTTCCGCCGGACCCCGTGCGTCGCGCGGACCGGTCCGAGCTGGCCGCAACGCCCGAGGGCCTGGAGACGCTGGCGGCGGAGCTGCGCCGGCGCGATCCGGCAGGCGCCCCGCAGATCGATCAGCGCAATCCACGCCGGGTGATCCGCGCCCTCGAGATCCTCGACGCAAAGGGGGGGTCGGTCATCGCGGCGCGCAAACGCGGTACGCCCCGGCCCGCGGTGATGATCGGGCTCGACGTCGCCCGCCCTGTCCATGCCCGCTGGATCGAGCACCGAATCGCGGGGATGTTCGACAGCGGAGGGATACAGGACGAGGTCAGGTGGCTGCTTGGGCGAGGCCTGGACCGCGCGGTCATCGGTTCCTGCGGCATCGGATACAGCGAGGCGCTGGACCTGATCGAGGGTCACATCGACCTGGAGGCCGCGATGCAGGCGACGATGCGGCGAACGCTCCGGTACGCGAGGGCGCAGCGCACGTGGTTCCGCCGCGACAACAGGATCAGCTGGTTCCGTCCCGACCTCGTCCGCTTCGATCAGCTGGTCGCCGAGGTGCTCGACCTGGTCGGGGCTGCTGACGCCGAGCCCCGAATGGGCGAGGGTGCGAGGTGAGCCAGAACATCCGTTTGCATTTTTTCCGGGCGCATGCTACATTCCGCACGCCCAAGCTTGGCTGGAGGATGTTTCAAAGCGATGCCTGACACCCTGAACCCGCGGCAGCGTCAAATCCTCGACTTTCTTCGAGATCACAGCCGCGATCACTCATACCCGCCCACGGTCCGCGAGATCGGTCGCGCGGTTGGCCTCAGTTCCTCCTCAACCGTGCAGAACCACTTGAACACCCTCGAAACCCGCGGGTACATCACCCGCGACCCGGCAAAGTCGCGAACGGTTGAGATCGTGGACGCCGAGCTCCCCCGTGGTCGCAGCAACATCGTCAATCTTCCGGTCGTCGGCCGCGTCGCAGCGGGGACGCCGATCCTGGCAGTGGAGAACGTCGAGGAGCACCTGAACGTCGGGACTGAGATCGCGGGAGGCGACGACTCGTACGCACTCACGGTGCATGGCGAGAGCATGATCGACGCGGGGATCCACGACGGCGACATCGTCGTGGTCAGCCCGCGGCGCGACGCGCCCGCCAACGGCACCATCGTCGTCGCCAGGATCGAGAACGAGGAATCGGGTGAGGGTGAGGTTACCGTCAAACGGTTCTTCCGCGAGGCTGGACGCGTCCGGCTCCAGCCCGAGAACGCGACGATGAAGCCGATCTACCCGCGCGAGCTGCATCTCGAGGGCGTCGTCGTCGCGGTCATCCGGCTGCTCAAGTAGGCGCCGGGGTTCGGTTCGAGACTACTAGCCCTGCGGGCCGCCCCCGATGTTCTCCAGCGAGAGACGGGGCAGTGAACCGAGGTATGCGTCAAGCGCGGCCGCAAGTTCCGAGCTCGCCTGCCCATGCACGGTCACGCGAGTGCCGCCCAGGTCGTCGGCTACTGCACTGATGGCGAGGTCGGGACGGTTGTCGATGAGCAGCGGAACTCCCGGAAGCACCGCGAGCGGGAGCAGCACGATCAGCACCGGGGTCACTGCGGTGAGGATGAGCACGGCGAGCACGATGGCCAGGCCGAGAAGGACGGCAACATCGCCGCCGTACCGCCGCCGTTGCTGCGGCCGCAGCACGAGGTAATTGGGTCCGCGCTCCGCAACCGCGATGCCCGGCATTGGACGTTGCGCGAACTCACCGAGCACGTCGTCCGGGGGCTTGCCCGTCCTGAGCGAGAACTGGTAGGCGCGTGTTCGAAGTCGGGTGATCATGGGGCGCATGGCGACGCTCCATTTGTACCGCGTCGCAACAGCACTGCGTGAGGTGCGATAGCGTTGAGCATCATGGCTCGCCCGCCGGCAACCGCCTTGAATGTCGATCCACTGTTGCTTGGTCTCATCATCCTGGTGATCGCCGTCCGCTTCTGGGTGACGCGCCGCACCGAGGAGCCGATCAGCCGCGGCAGGAGAGGTGCGCTCGTCGCCGCAGTGGTGTTGCTGATCGGGACCTGGATGACCCCTCTGGCCACACTCGCGCAGCATTACCTGCTTGCGGCCCACCTGATCCAGGTGCTCATCCTGATGGGCCCGGTGCCGGCGCTCCTGCTGCTGTCCCTCCCGCGACGCGCCGGGATCGCCCCTCGATCGGTGCCCGTGCCGCTCCGGCTCGCGGTCCATCCCATCGTTGCGATCATCGCGGTGAACGTCGGCTTCATCGTCTGGCACCTGACGCCCGCATACGACGCTGCGCTTGCCAACTGGTGGCTGTACGACCTGATGCAGACGACGCTGCTACTGGTGTCTGTGCTGTTCTGGTGGCCGATCGTGACCCCGTGCTCACCCCCGGCTCGGGCTCTGACGGGTTTCGGCAAGCTCGGATACATCGTGCTCGCGACGATCCCGCAGACCCTCGGCGGACTGCTCGTCGCCCTGGCGGGGCACGTGCTCTACCCGGGGTATGGAGGTGGACCCCAGCTCGTCGGCCTTGATGCCATGACCGACCAGCAGATCGCGGGCGCGAGCATCGCGCTGGTCAGCAAGGTCGCGCTGTTCGCGGCATTCTGGGTGGTGTTCATGAACCTGCTCAGCACGGGATCCGACGGCCGCGAGGATGACGGTGGCGGTGGAGGAGGTGGGGGTG
>JBIOIZ010000087.1:0-12771 GCA_044450385.1 Candidatus Dormibacteria bacterium | reverse complement strand
GCCACGTCGGGCCGGTCGTTGACCACGAAGAGCGCGCCGTGGCGGTCGGCGGCGGTACGGAACTCCCGGCTCCATCCGAGGAGGTCACCCGCCTCGGCGTCCTTCTCCCGCAGCTGGATGATGTCCGCCCCAGCTTCGAGCACAGCATCGAGGAACCCGGCGAGGTCGGCCTGCTTCTCGCGCGCTCCGGTGACCACGTACAGGCGGGCGCGAGCGAGGCGTTCCCGCCTCGTGTCACCCGGACTCGGCATTGCCGAGCCCGGTCACCACCTTGGGATGGTTGTTGAGGTCCGCGAGTCCTTCCCATGAGGTGGATGCCTGCGCGTAGAGGCGCTGCGGAATCCGGCCCGCCCGAAACGCGAGCCGTCCCGCGGCGACGGCGGCTCCGATCGCTCGAGCCATGAGCACGGGCTCGGCGGCGCGGGTGATCGCGGTGGCCACAAGAACGGCGTCGCATCCATGCTCCATGGCGATCGCGGCGTCGGAAGCGGTGCCGATGCCCGCGTCAAGGACCACCGGAACCCCGGCACGTTCGCGAATGATCCGCAGGTTGTACAGGTTGCGAATCCCCGACCCACTCCCGATTGGGGCTCCGAGCGGCATCACCGCCGCGCACCCGAGGTCCTCGAGCCGACGGGAGAGCACCGGGTCGTCGTTGGCGTAGGGGAGCACCACGAACCCCTCGTCGACCAGCTGCTCGGCAGCGACCAGCAGCTCGGCGCCGTCGGGGAGCAGGGTGTCCTCGTCCGCGATCACCTCCAGCTTGATCCAGTTGGTCTCGAAGGCCTCGCGCGCGAGTCGGGCCGTCGTGACGGCGTCATGTGCCGTGAAACACCCGGCTGTATTGGGGAGGATGCGGCGGCCTGACCGACCGACGACGTCCAGAAAGGAACTCGCGCCGCTGGGGTCGAGGCGGCGAAGCGCGACGGTGACGATCTCGGTGCCGGAGGCCTCGAGCGCACGTTCGAGGATGTCGAGGCTCGGGGCGCCGCCCGTCCCCATGATGAGACGCGAGCTGAAGCGCTCACCTGCGATGACCAGGGCGTCATTCATGTCGGCGCCCTGCACGTCAACCCCCCTGGACGGCATGGAGAATCTCGAGCCGGTCACCGGCGGCGAGCATGGTGTCCGCCCAGCTGGCCCGAAGCACGACGTCACCATTCCTGGCGACTGCGATGCCCCGCTGCTCCGGTGGGAGTTCCATCTCGCGGAGCAGGTCGGTGAGAGCCATGCCGTCGGCAACCTCCTTGCTCTCGCCGTTGACGACGATGATCACGCCCCGACCTCGGCCGTCCTGCGGAATCGCGCAGGTGACCACGGCCGGGTGGCCGCCGGCCAAGCGCTCCCGGCGAGCGCACTCGCGACTGCATCCGCCGTCGAAGGGGCAAGGAGATACCCGTTCCGATAGTGACCCGTGGCGAGGATGAGCCCGGGCGTGGTGGCGTCACCAACCAGTGGCATGTTGTCGGGAGATCCTGGGCGCAGGCCTGCAGACGCCTCCACCAGCTCCAGTTCGGCGACGTCCGGGACGAGCGCTCGGGCCTCGCGGAGCAGTTCATACACAGCGCCCGCGGTAACCGACGTGTCGAAGCCACGTTCCTCGACGGTACCGCCGATCACCACGCGGCCATCGCCCCTCGGCAGGATGTAGACCGAGCCGCCTCGTATGGTCCGCGCGATCATGTCCGGTGTCCCGCGGAGGCGGAGGATCTGGCCCTTCACCGGGCGCACGGGCGGGATGTCCTCTTCTGGAAGCCCTGACACCGCCCCGGACCAGCACCCCGCGGCGAGCACGACCCAGGACGCATCGAGGCGTTCGCCTCCATCGAGATCCACGCCGGTCACGCGTCCGGACGTGACGACCAGCGCCGCCCTGGACCGGTGGATCTGCACGCCGAGCCGGTTGCAAGCCTGGAGCAAGGTCGGGACCATGGCCCTGGGGTCGACCTGGTGGTCCGACTCCACCAGCATGCCGCCGCGAATCGAAGGCGCAAGGCCGGGCTCGAGCTCGCGAGTCTGGCGGGACGTCAGGCGCTCGACGGGGAGCCCCAGTTCCTGGCGGTGGCGGAACTGGCGATCCAGCGCGGACTGCTCGTCGGCATCGGCGGCCACGTGCAGCGTCCCCGTCTGGCGGTAGCCGGCGGACCGGCCTGCGTCGAGCTCGAGCTCCGCTACGAAGGATGGGTATCGCGCGGCGGAGTCGCGGTTGAGTGCGACGACGGCCTCCTCGCCGTATTCGGCTTCCCCCACCGGAGCGAGCATTCCCGCAGCGAAATGGGATGCGCCGGACCCCGGTTCCGGATCCACAACCGCCACGCTCAGGCCTGCCCGGGCAGCGCGCCATGCCACCGACAGACCGATGACACCTCCGCCGATGACCACTGCGTCCACGCGTCTCCTCCGATGCTGGTCCGAGTTTACGGGGCGCGATCGATTGCGCCGATCCGGTCCAGGCGGTACCCGACGCCAAAGACGGTGGTGATCCGGAAAGGGATCTGGGCGAAGGGCTCGAACTTCTCGCGGAGCCACCTGACATGCACGTCGACCGTCTTGGGATCGCCATAGAAGCGGTTGCCCCACACCACCGCGATGATCGCCTGACGCGACAGCACCCGTCCGTTGTTGCGCAGCAGCAGCGACAGGAGGTCGAATTCCTTCGGAGCGAGACGGAGTTCGACGCTCTCGACGTGAATCGTGCGGGCTGCGCGGTCGATTTTGAAGCCCTCGAACTCCTCGATCTCGGGTGCACTGGTCGACCGTGCGCTCATGTCCGAACGGCGCAGCAGCGCGGTGACCCGGGCAAGCAGCTCGTTGAACGAAAAGGGTTTGGTCACGTAGTCATCGGCGCCGAGCTGCAGGCCCACGACCTTGTCAACCTCGGTTCCCTTGGCGGTGAGCATGAGGATCGGCGTCGACGATTCCTGGCGCAGGACCCGGCACACCTCCAGGCCGCTCAGGCCAGGGAGCATCACGTCGAGGAGGATCAGGTCCGGCCGCTCCGATCGCGCGACGTTCAGGGCGTCGGGTCCGGTTGCAGCCTCGACGACCTGGTAGCCCTCGCGCGCGAGGTTGTAGCGCAGCGTCTCGCGGATGGCGTCCTCGTCCTCAACCACGAGGATGCGTTTGGCGACGGTGGGCGCCATGAAACGAGCTTAGCTGTTCGCTTCGATGCGCGCGTTGGCACGAGCCTATACTCGCCACGGTGGAGGTGTCGAGCGTCGTCGAATTGCTCTCCGGCTCCGGCAGCATCGAGGTGCTGCGCGCCGTCGGGGTGCTGCTGGACCCCGGAATCGTCGGCCTGGATGCGGACGGACGCGTGCTGCTCGCCAACGAGCCCGCTCGCCGGTTGCTCGGCCTGGCATTGGTCGAAGGCTCCGACTTCGTCGCAGGTGAGGTCGACTACCGTCTGATCCGGTTGCTCGACGCCGCACGCCAGAGCGGAAAGGTCGAGGAGCGTGCGATCACGCTGCACGACCGGGACTTCAACGCGCGGGCGATCGCACTGAACGGCGAGGTGTCGACGGTCCTGATGGTGCGCGACGAGACCCGCGTGCACCATCTCGAACGAGTTCGGCGCGACTTTGTCAGTAACGTCTCGCACGAGTTGCGCACGCCGATCACCGCCGTCCAGCTGATCGCCGAGACGCTGGCCAACGGCGGGCTCGAGGATCCTGACGCGGCCGCCGATTTCGTGCGGCGCATCGGTCAGGAGGCGTCGCACATGGCGCAGATGGTCGAGGAGCTGCTGGAGCTGAGCACGATCGAGTCGGGGCTGCGCCCGATGGCCAGCGAGCGCGTCGCCATCGCCGGTCTGATGAGCAGCCTGGACCGTCTCCGTCCACTCGCCGAAAGCAAGGGCGTCTCACTCGAGGTCAGCGTCGCGCCGGGGACTTCGGACCTGATCGGCGACGCGTCGCACCTCGGACAGGTGCTTCGCAACCTCGCTCACAATGCGATCAAATTCACGCCGTCCGGCGGCAGGATCACGATCAGCGCCAGCCCTGGAGGTGCCGGTCAGGTGGTGCTCAGCTGTCGCGACACGGGCGTCGGAATCACACCTGCGGACCTGCCGCGCATCTACGAGCGTTTCTGGAAGGCCGACAGCTCGCGGCAGCGCGACGGCGAGGGTTCGGGGCTGGGTCTCGCCATCGTTCGCCACGTCGTCGAGGCGCACGGGGGAACGGTGTCGGTCACCTCCGAGCCTCGTCGCGGGACGGAATTCCAGGTGATCCTTCCGGCGGCGGTCGAGGCTCGGCGCGGGAGCGATTGACCGGCTTGCCGTCGCCGAAGGCGGTTCGTTACTATTCGGCGATAGTTACGACGTAGAAAGCTTCCTTGCAGGGGGAGGCCCATGGCGGAACGCGTTCTCGACATCGATTCGTCGCCCCCGATTGAAGCGCACCCGGCACTTCTCGACCGGCATGCCGGCTTGCTCGATGCCGGGCTTCGTAAGTCCGCTCCGCGAACACGCGGGCTGCTCCGGCAGATGTCCGCGTACCACCTCGGCTGGACTGACGCGCAAGGCCATCCGGCGAACGACCCGGCTGGAAAGCGCATCCGGCCCGCGCTCGCCCTTTGGGCCTGCGAATCGCTCGGCGGCGACCCGGGCTGGGCCCTGCCGGCGGCGGTCGCCGTCGAGCTGATCCATAACTTCACCCTGATTCACGACGACATCCAGGATGGCGACCAGCTCCGGCGCCACCGGCCGACGGTCTGGACCATCTGGGGCGCCGAGCAGGGCATCAACGCCGGGGACGGCATGTTCGCCAATGCCCTGAGCGGCCTGCTTGCGCCGGGACCCCGCCCCGGCCGCCGAATGCGTGCTGCTCATCTCCTGAGTGCGGCGGTGGTCCAGGTGGTCGAAGGTCAGTGTCTCGACCTCTCGCTCGAAGGACGCGCTGGAGCGCCGCAGGCGACCTACCTCCGGTTGGTGACGATGAAGACGGGGGCGCTCCTGGGTGCCGCGATGGCCGCAGGTGCTGTGCTCGCGGGCGCGTCGCGCGCGGTTGCTCAGCGGTTCGACGCGGCCGGCAGGTTGCTCGGGCTCGCGTTCCAGGTCCGCGACGACTGGCTCGGCACGTGGGGCGATCCCCAGCTCACCGGCAAGGGGCGGAGCGGAGATTTGCGCCGCCGCAAGCTCACCTACCCTGTGGTGGCGGCCTACGAGGTGGCCACGCCGGTCAGGCGTCGCGAGCTGCGGCGGCTCTTCCGCGAGCGTGAGCCGGGTGGCGAGTTCCGGTTGCGCGCCCTGCTCGACGAGCTGGGCGGACCGGCACTGACCGCGGGGGTCCCAATGGTGCTCGCGCGGGACTCCATCGCCGCACTGACGGGCCTGCCGGACGAGGCGCTCACTGACTTCGCGGATCTGGCGATCCATGTCGCTGAACGCAACCGTTAACTCGAGCACTGACGCGAACACCGCGTCGCGCACGGCATCGCGCAAGGACGAGCATCTGCGCATCAACATCGACGAGGACGTCAGCGCCAAGGGCGTCGCGACCGGCTTCGATGAGTGGCGTTTCGTGCACCAGGCGCTCCCGGAGATCAACCTCCGCGACGTGGCGCTCGGCACCCACCTGCTCGGCCGGCCCGTCGGCGCTCCGCTGCTGATCTCGTGCATGACCGGCGGGACCGAGCAGGCGCGAGTCATCAATGAGCGGCTCGCCGTCGCCGCGCAGGCACACGGTCTTGCGATGGGCCTTGGTTCCTGCCGTGTCCTCCTCGAACAACCCGACGTCCTGCCGACGTTCGATGTCCGCCGGATCGCACCTGACGTTCCTCTGCTGGCCAATCTCGGTGCCGTGCAGCTCAACCTCGGTGTCGGCGTCGATGACTGCCGACACCTGGTTCGAACCCTGAGGGCAGACGCGCTGGTGCTGCACCTGAACCCGCTTCAGGAGGCACTCCAGCCCTCGGGCAATACCGATTTCTCAGGTCTGCTCGCGCGCATCGCCTCGGTGTGTGGCGGACTGGGCGCGCCGGTCATCGTCAAGGAGGTCGGCTGGGGCATCGCCGACGACCTGGTCACGCGCCTCTTCGAAGCAGGGGTTGCTGCCGTCGACGTCGCCGGTGCCGGTGGCACCTCGTGGAGCGAGGTCGAGCGTCATCGCATGCGCGACCGGGTACAGGCACGCGTTGCCGCATCCTTCGCCGGATGGGGGATCCCGACGGCAGACGCATTGATCCGGGCGCGCAGCGCGGCGCCGAGCGGTGTCCTGATTGCCAGCGGCGGTATCCGCAACGGCATTGACATCGCCAAGGCGTTGACCTTTGGCGCCGACTCCGTCGGGATCGCCGGGCCCCTCGTGCGTGCAGCAGCAGCCGGTGACGAAGCGCTCGACGAGACCGTCACGGTGATCCTCGAGGAGTTGCGACTTGCCATGTTCTGCGTGGGTGCGACGCGTGTCGGCGAACTGAGGAGCGACGCACGTCTCGTGCGTTGCGATGGAAGGGCACTCTGATGGCGTTGGCAACCATGTCGCTCGAGGCGGCCGATGCGTACTGCAGAAGCCTGGTCAGGCATTACGAGAATTTCACCGTGGCCTCGCGGCTCTCACCGCGGTCGCTGCGCCGCGATCTGACCAGGGTGTACGCCTTCTGCCGGTTCACCGACGATCTCGGCGACGAGAGTGGTGACCGCGCGGTTGCGATGCGGCGTCTCCGTCGCTGGCGCGACGAGACTCGCGAAAGTTTCGACCACGATGAGCGTACCCACCCGGTCCTGGTCGCGCTCACCGAAACGGTCCGCCGTTTCAGGCTTGAGGCCGAGCCCTTCGTCGATCTGATCGACGCCAACATGCAGGACCAGCGCGTCGACACGTACGAGGATTGGGCCGAGCTCCGCGGATACTGCATGCACTCGGCCGCGCCGGTCGGGCGCATCGTGCTTCGCCTCTTCGACATCCGCGACCCCGCCGCCGTTCCGCTCAGTGACGACGTCTGCATCGGGCTCCAGCTCGCCAACTTCGCACAGGACGTCTCCGTGGACAAGCGGCTCGGACGGACCTACCTGCTGCAGAGCGAGATCCGCGCACAAGGCGTTGACGGCGCGACCCGTTTGATGTGCGAGCGAGCGCGCACGTTGCTTGACTCGGGCCTCGCGCTCGAGATGCTTGCGCCGCCGCGCCTGCGCGTGCAGCTCGCCCTCTACCGCCTCGGTGGCCGGGCAATCCTCGACGCCATCGCCGCCGCCGGCTATCGAACCAGCGCATTTCGCCCTGCCGTCGACCGAGCCGCGCGAGTGCGAATCGTGGCTGCGGCACTCTCGGCGGGCGTGCATCGCAGCGAGGCACGAGCCGTCGCGCTGCCGGCACGTCCGGCAGGAGACCGCCGTGCTTGACACCCCCACGCTCCCCGGCGTCCGCGCGTTGGAGCGCTACTGCGAGGACATGGCGCGCCGCGAGGCGGCCAACTTCTACTGGGGGTTCATCGCACTGCCACGCCAGCAGCGCACCTCGATCTACGCGCTGTACGACTTCGCCCGCCAGGTCGATGATGACGCCGACCTCGACGGACGCGCGTCGCGCGAGGATCGGCTCGAGCACCACCGGCGCCGTCTTCGCACCACCAGACCCGGGGACAGCACCGACCCGGTCATGGGGCTCCTCGCGATTGCGATGCGACGCCACGCGATCCCGATCGCCGAGCTGGACATGCTCATCGACGGCGTGGCCATGGACCTGACCACCACCCGGTATCAGACGTGGGACGAGCTGAGCGCGTATGCCAATCTGGTGGCGTCGGTCGTGGGACGGATGTGCGTGCGCATCTTCGGCTTCCGTGATCCGATCGCGCTGGAGCGCGCCGACGAGCTGGGCGTTGCCCTGCAGCTGATCAACATCCTCCGTGACGTGCAGGAGGACGCGACGCGGGGTCGCATCTATCTGCCGCTCGACGAGCTCGGCGAATTCGGCATCACCGAAGCCGACATCCTTGACGGCCGCGTCGCGCCCGGCTGGCCGGCGTTCATGACCATGCAGATCGATCGCGCGCGAAGACTGCACGCATCGGGAATTCGTGTCACCGAGTCGATTCCGAAGCAACCCGGTGTCTGTGTGCGCACCATGGCCGGGATCTACCTCGGCATCCTCGATCGGATCGAGGCCACACCCGAGCTGCCCCTTCGCGGACGGGCGCGCCTCTCCAAGGCCGCAAAGCTCGGCGTGATGGCCCGCTCGTGGCTGGCAGCCGTATGAACCGGCAGCCGCGGGTGGCCGTCGTCGGCGCGGGGCTCGCCGGCCTCACCGCGGGGCTCGCGCTTGCCAGGCGGGGCTGGCGCGTCGACCTCTACGAGCGCTCCCGGCTGCTTGGCGGCAAGACCACCTCATTCGAGGTCGACGGGCACGAGGTCGACTGCGGCCAGCACGTGGTCCTGGCCTGCTGTACGGCGACGCTCGAGCTCATCGAGGAACTCGGGCTCACCGAGTCGCTGTACATCCAACCGCGCTTCGAGGCGACTGTCCTGTCGCGCAGACGCCGCCCCGCCACCCTGCGCGCTTCCGACCTGCCTGCGCCACTGCACCTTCTGGCGGGATTCGCGCGATACCCCCACCTCACCACGCTCGATCGCGTCCTGGTCGGGCGCGCGCTGCTCGCGGCCCGCACCGACATGGCGCCCAAGGGCACGATGACAGCCTGGCTGCGCCGGCATCATCAGAGCGTGCGCGCGCTGCGGGCATTCTGGGAGCCATTCCTGGTGCCGGCGCTGAATGCTCCGCTCGACCGCGTGTCAGCAGAGATGGGCCTGTTTGTCATCCGGACAGCGTTCCTCGGTGACCGCGACGCGGCGCGCATCGCATATCTGAAGGTTCCTCTCGCGAGACTCGCAGAGGCCGCGGCGGCGCGTCTGGACGGTGTGCATCTCCGCCAGGCGGTCGTCGGGCTGCATCGCGAAGGTGACCGCGTCACCGGGGTGAAGCTGAGCGGCGGCGCAGGCGCCGCATGCGATGCGTGCGTCATCGCTGTGCCACCCGCTCGTCTCCAGGCGATCCTCGGCGACGCACCAGCAGCCGGCGTTGACGGTCTGGAGGCCTTCGAGGCCATGCCCATCGTGGATGTGCACCTCTGGTACGACCGCCCGGTCCTCGGATGCGACTTCGCGGCGCTCCTCGACTCGCCGGTGCAGTGGGTGTTCGAGAAGTCGCCCGGCTACGTCTGCTGCAGCCTGAGCGCCGCCGATGACCTCGTGCTGCGCCCGGAACGGGAGCTCGTCGACCTGGGTCGCAGCGAGCTTGCCGCGGTGCTGCCTCAGGCCGCTCGTGCTCGTTTGCTCAGCGGGGCGGCGACCCGCGACCCGGAAGCCACGTTCATCCCGGCTCCGGACGTGCGCCGCCCCGGCCCTGCAACCGCGCTGTCCAACCTTGTCATCGCTGGCGCATGGACGGATACCGGTTGGCCCGCAACCATCGAGTCGGCGGTTCGCAGCGGACGGAGTGCGGCGCTCACGCTCTTCAGCGACGTTGCCGGATGGCCGTCAGCGCAGAGCACTCGGGTCGCGGGCGCGCCGCTGGAGGTGGCGCATGCAGTCTGAGGCGCTGCGCTCTGCGGTCGACTGGTTGTTCGAGCACCAGGACCCCGCCGGCTGGTGGAGCGGCGAGCTCGAGACCAACGTCACCATGACGGCCGAGCACGTCCTCCTGCTCCGCTTCCTCGACGTGCCCCACGACGAGATTCGTGATGGAGCAATCCGCCACATCCTCGGCGCGCAGCGTGCCGACGGGACCTGGGCGAACTACCACGATGGCCCTGGCGACCTGAGCACGACGATCGAGGCCTACGTCGCGCTCCGCGTCCTCGGTGTCGATGCGACCCAACCGCAACTCCGCAAGGCGTTGCGCATGATTCTCGACCAGGGAGGGCTTGTCGAGGCGCGCGTCTTCACCAAGATCTGGCTTGCGCTCTTCGGCATCTACCCATGGGACGGCGTGCCGAGCATGCCACCGGAGCTCGTGCGACTCCCCTCGTGGGCACCACTCAACCTCTATGACTTCGCGTGCTGGGCGCGGGGCACCATCGCGCCGCTGCTGATCGTCATCTCCCGCCGTCCGGTGCGCGACCTCGGGGTCAACGTCGACGAAGTCATTGCCCCCGGGAGCGAACATCGGATGCGGCGCGTTCCGGGTTCCGGCGTGTTCCTGTGGCTCGACCACGCACTCAAGCTCTACGAACGGCTGCCGCGCCAGCCTGGACGGGCGTCATCACGCGTCAAGCTCGTCGAGTGGATCACAGAGCGCCAGGAAGCCGACGGCGGGTGGGGTGGGATTCAGCCCCCATGGGTGTATTCGTTGATTGCCCTGAACCTCGAGGGCATGTCGATCGACCACGCGGTGATGCGCCGCGGCCTCGACGGATTCCGGCGATTCAGCATCGACGACAAGGACGGGTGGCGTCTACAGGCGTGCATGTCGCCGGTCTGGGACACGGCATGGGCAATGCTCGCGCTGCGCGAGGCAGGTGTCGCGCGCGAACATCCCTCGCTGCGACGCGCGGTGGACTGGTTGCTCGCCGAGCAGATCGCACGCGGTGGCGACTGGCAGGTCAAGGTGCCGCTCGACACCTGCGGCGGCTGGGCTTTCGAGTTCGACAATGACGTCTATCCCGACATCGATGACACCGCGGTGGTGGTGCTTGCGCTGCTGGAGTCCGGAGACCCGGAGCTCGTGTCCAAGCCGGTTGCCGAGGCCGTGCGTTGGTGCAGGGCGATGCGTTCTCGCAACGGCGCATGGGGGGCATTTGACAAGGACAACACGCGCGGGCTGGTGTACAAGCTCCCGTTTGCCGACTTCGGCGCCATGCTTGATCCCCCCTCCGAGGACGTGACCGCGCACGTCATCGAGATGCTCGCGGCTGTGGGGTGCGGCCCTGATGACGTCGACATTCCGCAGGCACTGGCATACCTGCGCAGGACACAGCGGCCATGGGGGTCGTGGTACGGCCGGTGGGGCGTGAACCACATCTACGGCACGTGGTGCGTTGTCAATGCGCTGGTTGCATTGCACACCGGCGACGACATGGTTCGCACTGCCGCGGCGTGGATTCGCCGCGTGCAGAACCCGGACGGTGGCTGGGGTGAGAGCTGTCACTCCTACGTCGATGAGTCGTTCGCCGGCGTCGGCACGAGCACCCCGTCGCAGACAGCCTGGGCGATGCTCACCCTGCAACGATCCGGCTCGGGTGACGATCCCGCGTGTGCGCGCGGCCGGGCGTTCCTTCTGGAACGTCAGCGCGACGGCACGTGGGATGAGCCCCAGCACACCGGGACGGGGTTTCCCGGCGACTTCTACATCAATTACCACCTGTACCGGCACGTGTTCCCGACCCTGGCGCTCGCCGGCGGCGAGCCCGCAGCGGCCGGACAGCGTGCAACCGAGCGCGAGCTCGTCGCCCCCAGATAAGTCAAAGAAAAGGAGACAGCCATGGCGGTGCCACTGCGACAGGCGATGCGAGTTGGAAGGTACGTGGCGCGTCAACGGCTGCGCCGCAATGAGAAGTTCGCGCTGGTCCTTCAGCTCGAACCGCTGTATCAATGCAACCTGGCGTGCGCGGGATGCGGGAAGATCCAGCACGAGGACGCGATCCTCCAGCGACGCCTGACGGTGCAGCAGTGCATCGACGCCGTCGAGGAGTGTGAGGCACCGATGGTGTCGATCGCGGGTGGGGAACCGCTGGTGCACAAGGAGATCGACCAGATCGTCGCCGCGCTCGTCGCACGCAAGCGTTACGTCTACCTGTGCACGAATGCGCTCCTTCTCGAGAAGAAGCTGCATCTCTTCACACCGTCGCCCTACTTCTCATTCTCAGTGCACATCGACGGTCTCCGTGAGCGTCACGACGAGTCGGTGTGCCGCACCGGAGTCTTTGACAAGGCGATCGCCGCCATCGCAGCAGCCAAGGCGCGCGGATTCCGTGTCACCACCAACACGACCTTCTTCGACCAGGACGACGCGCGGTCGATTCGTGGCGTGCTCGACTTCCTCAACGATGAGGTGCAGGTCGACAGCATGCAGATCTCCCCCGGCTATGCGTATGAGAAGGCACCCGACCAGGACCACTGGCTCAACGTCGAGCGCACACACGCGATCTTCCGCGATGCGTTCTCGGATGGACGGCGCAAGAAGTGGCGGCTCAATCACTCTCCGCTCTTCCTCGATTTCCTCGAGGGCAAGGTTGACTTCAGCTGCACCGCATGGGGCATCCCGAGCTATTCGGTGCTCGGCTGGCAGCGTCCCTGCTACCTCATGTCGGATGGCTATGCGACCTCGTACCGCGAACTCCTCGACACGACTGAATGGGAGAAGTACGGACGGGGCCGTGATGAACGCTGTGGGAACTGCATGGCGCACTGCGGCTACGAGCCCACCGCGGTCGTCGCGACGTCAGCGTCGCTGCGCGAATCGTTGCGTGCCGCGAGTGACAGTCTTCGTCCTCGCACCAGCAAGCCACATCTGAACTGAGATGAACCCGACGCAGCGAGCGCCCGGTGAGGGTGAGGTCTTCCTCACCGGTGCGTCGGGTTTCGTCGGTTCGCACGTGCTCGCGGCACTGCTCGCGCGGGGCTATCGCGTCCGCGCCCTGGTGCGCGGAGGCTGGGACGCCCCGGCCGGTGTCGTCGCAGTGCACGGGGATCTCCGTTCACCTGGCACCCTCATCACCGCGCTGCGCGGATGTGACGCCGTCGTCCACAGCGCAGCCCTGTACTCGTTTGCTCCGAGCGACCAGGCAACGATCGCGGCGGTGAATGTTCGCGGCACGGCGGGAATCCTCGAAGCTGCG
>JBIOIZ010000086.1:0-12835 GCA_044450385.1 Candidatus Dormibacteria bacterium | reverse complement strand
GGGTGGGCATGGCTGTGGTGTGCTCCATGATCGTTGTGACCGCCTGCAGCGGCCCGTCAGGCCAGGCAGTCCCAACACCGTCCGGAGGAGTCATCCTCAGCGCCCTGCCGCACCTCCCCGGGTCCGCTGCGCCGTCGGCATTCTCGCGGAGCGCAGCAACGGCACAGGCCATCGCACGGTCGAGCCGGAAACCGGCTACTCGAACGACGTCGACGAAACCAACGACCCCCACAGGACCGCGAACCGTCGTCGGCGGTTGCCAGGTCTTCCCCACCGACAACCCGTGGAACGAGAACATCGCAAACGCTCCGGTCAACCCGATGTCTGCAACCTACATCGCGGCGATTGACGCAACCAAGCACTTCCTGCACCCGGACTTCGGATCGGACCCCACGTATGGCATTCCATACACCGTCGTTCCGGCGTCGCAGAAGTTCGTGCCGATCACATTCAACGCGTATGGCAGCGAAAGCAATCCGGGGCCGTATCCCGTGCCACTGAACGCACCGGTGGAGTCCGGCAGCGATCACCATGTGCTCGTCCTGGACTCCGGCAACTGCCACCTCTACGAGATGTACAACGCGCAGCAGGCCGGCAACGGATGGGTCTGCGCGTCTGGCGCAGTCTTCAACCTGAGCAGCAACGCCCTGAGACCCGATGGCTGGACGTCCGCCGACGCAGCGGGCCTGCCGATCCTGCCGGGACTCGCCACCTACAACGAGGTCGCCTCGGGCGTCATCAACCACGCGCTTCGCTTCACGGTTGCGGAGACACAGAACGGCTTCATCCATCCCGCGACCCATCAGGCCGGCATCAATGACGCGAGCCTTCCTCCGATGGGACTCCGCCTGCGTCTCAATGCGTCGTTCAGCCTCGCGGGATTCACGGGTGAGGCGCTGGTGATCCTGAAGGCACTCAAGACCTACGGCATGATCGTCGCCGACAACGGGAGCAGCTGGTACATCAGCGGCGCGACCGATCCGCGCTGGGACGACAACAACCTCAACGAGCTGAAATCGGTCCCCGGCAACGCGTTCCAGGTGGTCGAAACCGGGCCGATCCTGCACGGCTAGGCCGCGTCGATGCGACCTACTGCTGTGCCGCCTCGAGCGCGACCACCGAGAACTTCTGCTGTGAGTATTCGGACCTGATCAGCTTCTTGTCGAGCTTGCCGACACTGGTCTTCGGCAGCTCGTCGACGAACGTCCAGCGCTCCGGCAGCCACCAACGCGCCACCTTGGGCGCCAGGAATTCGCGCAGCTCATCCGGTGTCGCCGTCGCCCCAGGTTTCAGCACGACGAGGGCCAGCGGACGCTCCGCCCACCGATCGTCGGGCACGCCGACCACGGCGGCATCCGCAACTGCCGGATGACCCACCAGCAGGGTCTCGAGCTCGACGGACGAGATCCATTCGCCGCCCGACTTGATCACGTCCTTCGACCGGTCGGTGATCTGCACGTAGTTGCGCGCGTCGATGTTGCCGACGTCGCCGGTTCGCAGCCACCCGTCGTGGAATTTCTCCGGCACTTCGGCCTTGTAGTAGGAGGCGGTGATCCACGGCCCGCGAACCTCGATCTCGCCGACCGCCTCGCCGTCGTGCGGAATCTCGGCACCGCTGTCATCGACGAGGCGCAGTTCCACGCCGGGGACGACCCGACCGGTCTTCGCCCTGTAGATCATCTCGTCCTCCGGTGCGGTGCCCTTGGGCGGGAACGCGATCGAGGCGATCGGGCTCGTCTCGGTCATGCCCCATGCCTGCCAGAGCTCGATGCCGAGCACGTCTCGATACGCCGCGATCAGTGTCGCGGGGACGGCAGACCCACCGCAGACCGCCGTCTTGATGCTGGACACGTCGCCACCGTTTGCCTGCACGTGGTTGAGGAGCGCGGTGAGGATGGTCGGGACACCGCCGGTGAACGTCGGCCGCTCCTGCCTGATGAATTCACAGAGCCCCTGGGGCTGGAGGAAGCGCCCCGGGAGCAGCAGGTCGCTCCCCACCAACCAGCCCGCATAGGGCGTCCCCCATGCGTTGACATGGAACATCGGCACGATGATCAGCAGGCGACCACGGTCGTCGAGACGGAATGTCGCCCACACCGCGAACGAGTGCAGGTACACCGAGCGGTGGCTGTACGCAACACCCTTGGGATCGCCGGTGGTCCCCGTCGTGTAGCACATGGACGCCGCGCTGCGTTCGTCGATATCTGGCCAATCGAAGTTCGGCGATTCCGCGGCGAGCAAGGTTTCGTAGGCGAGAGCTCCGCCGAGACCGGAAACCTCTCCCGAGCCGACCACGATCACCTTCTCGACGCTCGGGCACTGGCCCAGCACCGACGCGAGCAGCGGCGCGAGCGAGTCGTCGACGATGACGACCCGATCCTCAGCGTGGTTGATGATCTGCGCCAGCTGCGGCGGTGGCAGCCGCAGGTTGAGCGTGTGCAGGACCGCTCCCATGGAGGGGATGGCGAAGTACGCCTCGAGGTGCTCCTGGTGGTTCCAGCAGAGCGTGCCGATGCGATCGCCGGGGACGATCCCGAGCGTTCGCAACGCCCCGGCCAGGCGGTTGACCCGCTCCGCCACCTCGGCGTAGCTGGTGTGCCGCGCCTGCTCGCCCTCGAACGTGATGATCTCGCTGTCCGGAAACACCTGGGCACCGTGGCGAAAGAGCTCCGTGATGCTCAGCGGCGAGTCCTGCATGGTCGAGTTCATGGGTTCCACTCTCCTCTGCACTTCTGGCGCTGACCGGGCGCCAATCCCACGGACACCAAGTCGTCGAGATCGTACTTGGCATCCAGCCCGCACTGCAGTATCCGTGCCGGCTTGTTGCTTCGCTACCCTCGATACCGATGGCAACGATCCAGGCCGGCCCGATGACGGGAGCCGAGCGCATGCTCGCCTCCGCGCGCCGCCAACCCGCCGACCGCACCCCGATCTGGTTCATGCGCCAGGCCGGCCGCTGCCTCGCAGGCTATCGCGCGCTTCGCGAGACGTACGACATCCTCACCATCACCAGAACACCGGAGCTCTGCGCCCGCGTGACGCTGATGCCGGTCGAGGAATTCGGCGTCGACGCCGCGGTGATGTACGCCGACATCATGCTGCCCCTGATCGGCATGGGGGTCCCGTTCTCGATCGACCCCGGGATCGGCCCGCTGATCCATGCGCCGGTGCGCTCCGAAGCGGAGATCGCAGCGCTGCGTGTCGTCGACCCGCGCGAAGCGACCCCGGAGCTCTTCGAGGCAATCAAACTGGTGCGTCGAGAGCTGGATGGGAAGACGGCGGTGGTCGGTTTCGCCGGAGGTCCCTTCACCGTCGCCTCGTACATGATCGAGGGCAAGCCGACCAAGGAGTTCTCACGGACCAAGGCCATGCTCCATGGCGAGCCCGAGCTCTGGCACCGTCTCATGGCCACGCTCACCGAGGTCACGATCAGCTACCTGCGTGCCCAGGTGGAGTCGGGGGCACAGATTATCCAGCTGTTCGATTCCTGGGCCGGCGCACTTTCGCTCCGGGCATACGACGCGATGGTGCTGCCCTACAGCCAGCGCATCCTGGCGGCGGTCTCGGAGACCGGCGTGCCGACCATCCACTTCGGCACGACCACCACGCATCTTCTCGAGGCGATGGCGCGCTGCGGATCAGACGTCATCAGCGTCGACTGGCGCCTGCCCCTCGATGTGGCCTGGGACCGGATCGGTGACCGCGGCATCCAGGGCAACCTCGATCCCGGTGTGATGCTCGCGCCGTTCGACGTCGTCGCACGGGAGGCGCGGCAAATTGTCGCGCTGGCCGGAGGCAGGCCTGGGCACATCTTCAACCTGGGTCACGGCGTGCTCCCCGAGACCTCGAGCGATCACCTGCGCCGTCTGGCCGAACTCGTCCACGAGGAGACGGCCCGGAGCTGACCACGCGGCCGCGCACCCAGCCTCTACCCTTGCGGCATGGCTCAACTCGGCGTCGTCCTTGCCACGTTCGGCTCGGCGGTGACCGCCGACGACGTCCCCGCGTATCTCTCCTCGGTGCGCGGCGGCCGCGAGGTGCCTGAGGATCTGATCGACGAGTTCCGGCGTCGATACGACCTCATCGGCCGATCCCCACTCATCGACATCACCCAGGCGCAGTGCGCGGCGCTGCAGGCGGCGCTCAACCCGGAGGGCGGCCCGGATGCGATGGAGGTGGTCGCAGGGATGCTCCACTCGGCTCCCTCACTCACCGATGCGCTCGACGGGCTCGCGACCGGCGGCACCTCTCGCATCATCGTGATCGTGCTAGCGCCGCAGTATTCTCCGGTCATCCTGGCCGGCTACGAGCGAACTGTGGCAGCGTGGCGCGCCGCGCATCCCGACGTGGACGTGCACATCGCTCGCGCGTGGCACCTCATCCCGGAGTGGATCGAGGCGCTCGCCGAACGCGTTTCGGAGGCGCTGGCCACCCTCGCCCCCGCGGTCCGTTCCCGGATTCCGATCATCTTCACCGCACACAGCCTTCCCCGCCCCGTCGTGGATGGGGACCCCGGCTACATCACGCAGCTTCATGAGACGGCCACGGCAATCGCGACACGCCTGGGCCTTGAGCCCGAACGATGGAGTTTCGCCTACCAGAGCGCCGGGCACACGCCCGAGGAATGGCTGACCCCTGATGTGAAGGATCTCTTCCCCGGGTTTCGAGACCAGGGGTTCACCGAGATCCTCGTCGTTCCACTGCAGTTCCTGGCGGATCACCTCGAGATCCTGTACGACATCGACATCGCCGCAGGAGAAGAGGCCACGGCTGCGGGCATGACCATGCATCGAATCGCGCTGCCGAACACCCAGCCGGCCTTTATCCGCGCCCTCGCCGCGGTCGTCGAGCGCGAACGCGAAGGAGCTGCGTCGACCGCTGCGTCGTGACCGGGACGACGACTGACGCACCCGTCAGGCGGGACGGCTCACCCCGATCGGGTTCGGATACCGGATGCCGTCAGGAAATACACGATCGCATGGATGGGGTCGAAGAGGTCCAGGCACGGCGTGCGCGGCTCACGACATCAGTGATGGTGTCGGCCATCAGCGATTGAGTGCTCCCGCCGGCGTCAGGGTGCCGTGAAAGATGCCCGAGTGCGTGAAGGTTGGCGACGTCCCGGGGCTGAGCACCGTGCTGGTGAGCTCGGACGATGGCAGGAACTGCACGAAGCGGGAGTCGGCTCGCGCAGCATCGACGATCAATTTTTCGAGCACGCATGAGTTGTACTGGCGCGCGGTGTCCTCGAGCGTGTTCGCGTTGAGCACGATCTCCTGGTCCCAGGTGCGTGTATAGCGGCGCACCCCGGGAATCCGGCTGTGCTCCGGGGTCAGACATTCGGCGGCGATCACGTTCTCGCTGCTCGCCCAGATGCCGGTGTCGGTGTTGACCACGAGTGTGTGATTGCCGGTCGTGTGTCCCGGCGTCGCGAGCAACGCGACTCCGGGTCCGATCAGCACGTCGCCGTCGATCGGGAACAATGCCTGCTGCGGCAGCGCGGCAAAGGTGGACGCCTGGTACCACGGCACCTGCAACGGATGCAGCGCAGCGAGCGACTCCAGCTCAGCACGCTGCACGATCAGGTGCGCACTCGGCAGCGCCGGCGGCACCGGGGCCGCGGGCGACAGATCATCCGCGGGTCCCGTTGTTCCGAGCCACCGGCGCACGTCCTGCGTGTGCAGATGATCGAAGGTGATCCAGTCGACGTCGCCGGGCTCGATGCCGACGCTCCGCAGATGGCTCAGCACATCCCCGAGTGGTCGGGCAAAAGCGCGTTCGAATGCCGCCGGCGTCGACTCGCTCAGGCGCGCGAAATATGGTGTGCGGCGAGCAAGCTCCACGTCGGTCGGCTCGAAGAGCAGCACGCGCGGCTTGCCGTCGGGCTCGCGCCAGCGCACCACGATCAGCCTGTGCGTCAGGGACAGAAATGGTGCCGGCGTGATCGCCGCGCGAAAGAGGCCGAATCGGGTCGGGTACGGCAGCGACACGAGGTCGAAGGTTCCGATCCAGTCCGGCATCCCGGTCGTCCGGAACCATGCTCGAAATCCGGGGGCCGCCTGACGTATGAGGTCGAGTTGACGACCCGGCTGCGGCTCGCGGGCGGCCGGAATGAAATGCGAGATCGTCTGGATCTCCCCGACCGGGGGCGGGACATGCGTTGCCATCGCGGTCCTCGGCAGTGTACGCGGCGGAGAAACCTCGGGTCGATATACTCGATTGCGGTGATCGAAGGAGCATCACGGTGAGGCGTTGGGGGCATTTCGTCTACCGCCGCCGCAAGGCGGTGCTCGCCGCGTCACTCGGGTGTTTCGTGCTTTCGATCATCGGGCTGCTCACCGGCGGCCAGCCGATCAATGCGAGCAACTACGACGTGGAGTCGGTGCGCGCCGTCAACCTCGAGAGTGCGCAGCTGCCGTCGACGACAGGCTCGTCGTTCACGCTCATTCTCACCAGCTCGCAACTGAAATACGGTTCACCCGCGTTTGCGGCAGCGGTCAACGCAGCGGTGGCGCCACTGCGCAGTGACTCGCGCGTCAGCACGCTGGCCACACCGTTCACCACTGCACCTGCCTCGAGAGCACTGATGATCTCCACCGACAAGCACAGCGTCCTGGTGCAGGTGGGTCTGAAGATCGACTTCTCGCAAGCTCGCGCGCAATACGGAACGATTCGCGGCGAGGTGCGGTCGCCTTCGCTCAGCGTGACCTCCACCGGCGACGTTCCGCTGGCCTACGACTTCGACACGTACCTCGCGAGCGACCTGCGCAGGTCCGAGGTGGTATCGCTGCCGCTGGCGCTCATCCTCCTCGTGATCGTGTTCACCACCGGCGTCGCCGCGTTGTTGTGCCTCGGAGTCGGAGTGTTCGCCGTGCTCGGTGGTGTTGGGGCTGCACTCGCGCTTGCGCACGCGATCGACGTCTCGACCTATGCGGTCAACGTGGTGACGCTCGTGGGACTCGGCATCGCCATCGACTACTCACTCTTCATCGTGACTCGTTTCCGCGAGGAGCTCGCAGCGGGTCACACCGTTGAGGATTCACTCGCCACCACCATGGCGACGGCGGGTCGCGCGATCATGTTCAGCGGCCTCACTGTCGCGATCGGTCTGTCCGGTCTGCTCTTCTACACGGGGACCGCGCTTGTCTCGATGGGCGTCGCCGGCGCGATCGTTGTGGGCGTATCGGTGCTCTACGCAGTCACTCTGTTGCCCTCGATGCTGGCGATCCTCGGCCCACGCATCAACAGCATCAGGATCCCCATCCTGCAACCCAAGCCGTTCGGCCAGGGCGCGTGGCATCGTCTCGCCACGTGGGTGATGCGCCGTCCCTGGACGGTGCTCATCCCCACAATCGCGATTCTCCTCGTGGCCGGATCGCCATTCCTCGACCTGCAACTCGCGAACAGCGACGTGAACCAGCTGCCGACCGCGGCCGAGGCGCGCAGAGGTGCTGATCTTCTCCAGGCCCAGTTTCCGCTGGTCGGACAGAACACGATCGCGGTGGTCGTTAAGTTCCAGCATGGTGCCCCAACGAGTCCTGCCAATGTCGCTGCGGCATACAACCTCGCGCAGCGGCTCTCCCGCCTGAGGGGCGTCACCGGAGTCCGCAGCTATGTCAGCGGCGATCCGTCGCTCACCCTCACCTCGTATCAGACCCTGTACTCGCAGCCGAAGAGTGCACTGCCCGCGTCGGTGCGGTCGCTGCTCACCAACCTGACCGGCTCGAGCATCGCCGTCCTCGATGTCGCCAACCCGTACTTCGTCACCAGCGACCAGGCACACAACCTCGTGCGCAACATACGCTCCACCGACTCGGTGCCGGGAGCAGCGGTCCAGGTCACCGGCGACACCGCGTTCGACATCGACCTCGTCAACTACATGATCGACCACACACCGCTCGCCATCGGCTTCGTGCTGATCACCACCCTGATCGTGCTCACCGTGCTGCTCCGTTCGCTGGTTCTCCCATTCAAAGCGGTGCTGATGAATGCGCTTTCGCTCAGCGCCGCATTCGGCGCGCTGGTGTGGGTCTTCGATCAGGGCCACCTGTCAAACGTCCTCGGCTTCACCGCCGGGCCGCTCGATCCGACGATCCCGGTGTTGCTGTTCTGCGTCGTCTTCGGGTTGTCGATGGACTACGAGGTGTTCCTGCTCACCCGGATGCAGGAAGCGTGGGTTCGTACCGGCGACAACACAACTGCGGTGGCCGACGGACTCGAACGCAGCGGTCGCCTCGTCACAGGAGCCGCGGCGATCATGGCGTGTGTGTTCCTTGCCTTTGCGCTCGCGAGTATCGTCACCATCAAATCCATCGGCGTGGGCATGGCGGTCGCCGTCATCGTCGACGCGACGCTCGTTCGTGCATTGGTGGTGCCGGCGGTGATGCGCCTCCTCGGCACAGTGAATTGGTGGGCGCCTCGATGGCTCCGTCCCCCGGAGCCGGAACACCAGGAGATCGCTCCAGCTGCCTGAGACGACACTGACCGCCCCCGGTCCCCGTCCATCGCTGCGTGGGTGGAGTCACCTCGCCACGATTCCACTCGCAATCGCCGGCGCGATCACGCTCGTCGCGATCAGCGGTGGCAACCCCGCCCGTCAGATCTCGCTTGGTGTCTATGGCGTCTGCATCGTGCTCCTGTTCGCAGTGAGCGCCACGTACCACCGCGGCCCGTGGTCACCGCGGACGCGTCGCGTCTGGCGGCGTCTCGACCACGCGACCATCTTCCTCGCCATCGCGGGGACCTACACACCGGTCGTCGTCAACGTGCTGCGGGGGTGGCCGTCCGTCGTGTTGCTCGTGGTCATCTGGACCCTGGCGATCAGCGGGGTCGTCGTCGCGACCACCGGGATTCCACTGCCACGCTGGGTGACCGTGGTGCTGTATGCCGGCGTCGCATGCACAGTCGTCTTCTTCCTTCCGGCGCTCGGGGAGCGCATCCACGCAAGTGGTCTGCTGGTGCTGGCGATCGGCGGCGCACTGTACGGTGCCGGCGCCTTCGTCTATGCATTCAAACGTCCCCGGCTCTGGCCCAATGTGTTCGGCTATCACGAGGTGTTTCATGTCCTCGTGATCGCCGCCACATCGGTCTACTTCGTGTTCATCCTGGCCACCGTCGCACTACCGCGGTAGCCAGGACTCGTGCGGGACGCCCGGGCACAACGTGAAGACACGCGCATCAACGACATCGCCCTCACTGAACATGACAGCCTCCAGTGTTCAACGAGTCGAAGCCTCTCCGAGGTTGCTGAGCTCGCTCTCCCGATAAGTCGCCTGACCGCGGAGTACGTTCGTCAGGGTGGCGGCTCCACCACGGCAACTCCGTCAGCCATATGGATGCGCCAACCCTGCTCGTGCACCACGCGGTGGTGTCGCCGGCACAGGGAGACCAGGTTGTCGAGGTTGGTGTCCCCGTCGTGCCCCGCGGTGCAGCACGTGATGCCCGTCACTCCAGAATCTAGCGTTGAGACGCGACGGGTCGCGGGGTTTGCTCCGCCCGACATCGTGTTGCTCGACCGGTAGCTCCCGCACTGTGGAAATCTCCAGATCTTCGATCGACCTTCAGTTCCAGCCACGCAGCGCTGAGCTGGAATATCGACTTGAGCGTTTGACGCGTGTAAGACCCTGGTTGCCGCGGTGCATGACACCGCCTCGGGCCGTCGGCTCCGCCAGTTGCCAGCCCAAGAACTCATCCAGAGGGAGGTGTCCGGGCGGCGTCGGGTGGGATGTCATGTAGATGAGCCGTATCTGCCTCTCTATAGACAGCAAGCGTCGTAGGCACAAAGCAGATCAGAGCGGCTCACTCAGGCGGTCAAAGAGATCGAAATGGACGCGGATTCCCGGGTCGTGACTTGAGCACACCAGGTGCGGCCGGAGTGTTCCTTGGCTTGGTGGCTACCGCGCGTCTCGGCGGCTGTCGGACCGGACGTGACGACATGGCCAACATTCGTTGCAGGTCACGATCATGATGCGAGCAGCCATGGCCGGCGCGCAGGAGGCATTGGGAGACGCGGAAGACGCGAGATTCGAAGCGTCGTTCCTTGCCGAGGAGCGCCGTCTATTCGCAATCGCCATGTCGATCCTGCGTGACCCCGCAGAGGCGCAGGACGCGACCCAGGAGACGGCTTTGATCGGGTGGCGGCGATGGAGTTCACTCCGGGACCCCGCGAGCTCCGGGGCTTGGCTGGCAAGGATCTGTGTCCATCACTGCGTGCGGCGCAAGCGCTCGCTCCTCCGATGGCTCAGTTTCGACGAGTCCGTCAAACAACTTCGCGCAGAGGCAGACCGGCACATGCAGGACGGCGGACGATTTGGCGATATCGACCGGGCATACGCACGGCTGTCGGTGCGCCAACGCGCCGTCGTCAGCTTGCACTATCACCACGGGTACACGCTGGTCGAATGCGCAGACCTCATGGGGTGCAGTCCCGGATCCGTGTCGCAGCATCTCGCAAGAGCGCTCCGGTCGTTGCGAAGGGACCTCAGCAATGAATGACAACCTTCACACTCAGCTCGACGCCTATCTCAATCGCTTCGCCACATTTGCAGCGTCACCACTCGCTGTCAGGATTCCCGGACGGCGCGGCAGGAGGCTGAACCTGTTGGCCGCCATCGCAGTGGTGGCCGTAGTCGTCGCCATTCTGGCCGTTCCAATCGTGGTGGGACGACTCCACAGCCGGCACATAACCTCAGCGGTTCAGCCGTCTGCTGTCTCAGGTCCGACTCCGACCGCGTCTCCTCCGCCAGGTGGCCCGGTGCCCTCCCAGCTATGGGGCAACTGGTACCTGCCGGGGGCGGCTGTCACGCAAGTGGGCGAAGGCACGATTCACTGCCCATCGAACCCAACCCCGACGAACTGCTTCTTTCAGCTCATGCTCGGAGGGTCGACCTGGTCCATCTCGTATTTAGCCCTCGGCGGCATAGACGCCATAAGCCAGGGAAACGTGGTTGCCAATCGTAATGAGATGGACTTCTATAACTCCTCCTACTGCGATTTCGAGATGGCAGGCAGCCTTGGACGCTACACGTGGAGGCTCACAGCCGGGGTCCTCTACTTCACGCTGATTTCGGACACTTGCTCCCGCGCCCTCGTCCTAACTAATAGGGGCTGGACCCGCACACTTGTAGCCGGGAAGCCCGGTGGCTGAAGGCGCCCCTCCCGGCGATGTCCCAGCCCTGAGCGGTGGTGACTACGCCCTTACCGAGGACTGTGATCAGGAAGTCATGCCATGACAGGTAGGAGGTGACGTATGTGGCACGTGGCCAACCGCTCAATCCAATCGCACACTATGCGTAAGGGACGTGCCGTAGCCCCGCTCGGTATTGCGTTCGTCTTTCTTGCTTCGTCGTGCGGCCAGGCAACGCTCTCGGCAACGCTGCCGCTGTCAGCCGTCCCAAGTCCGACTCCTACGGCGTCTCTTCCGCCGGGCGGTCCGGTGCCGGAACAGTTAGTCGGCAACTGGTATCTGCCAGGGACGTCTGTCACGCAAGTCAGCGGGGATCGCTGCCCATCGGACCCAACCCCGACGAACTGCTTCGTTCAGCTCATGCTCGGAGGGTCGACCTGGTCCATATCCTATGTAGCCAGCGGCGGCATACAAGTCCCGAGCCAGGGGAACGTCGTTGTCAACAGTAATGAGATGGACTTCTATAACTCGGACTACTGCGGGATCCAGCTGCCAGCCGGCCTTGGACGCTTCACGTGGAGGCTCACAGCCGGCGTCCTCTACTTCACGCTGATTTCGGACACTTGCACCCGCGCCCACGTCCTAACCAATAGGGGCTGGGTCCGCACACTCGTAGCCGGGCAGCCCGGCGGCTGAAGGCGCCCTCGGCACCGGCGTTGTGGTCTCGCTCGCAGTACGCCGTTCCGCTTCATGCCGAGGCATCACCCTCAGCCCTCTCACAGTGCGGCAGCACACGTATGAAGATTGGATCGGTTTGCCGGGCGACCCATTGCCGAGTCCCGGTCCATGATCCGGGCCGGGATGAGTCGATCCACAACGCTCCTGTCGCTTGGAGCGCTTGTCGTTGTGTTCGCGCTGGCGTCATTGGTGGCCACAGGGGCGATCAATCGCGCGCGGCGGTCACCACGACCGACCGCGACCGTCCTGCCGACGCCGTCCGCCATCCCAATTCCCTATCCGACGGCGTCAGGCGGCCTGGTGCCCTACCAGTTGTGGGGCAACTGGTATCTGCCGGGGGCGGCTGTCACGCAGTCAGCGGCGCTCAGTGCCCATCGCCCGCAACCCCGAGGACCTGCTTCTTTCAACTCGCGCTCGACGCGACGACTTGGTCCGTATCTTATGTAGCCACCGGCGGCATAGTCGTCCCACATCAGGGAGACGTGGTTGTCAACAGTAATGAGATGGAATTCTTCAACGACGAACACCAAGGCAATTACTGCTCGCCCCTGTACAACGGCATTGGACGCTTCACGTGGAGTGTCACAGCCGGGGTCCTCTACTTCACGCTGATTTCGGACGATTGCGACCGCGCCCAGGTCCTAACCAATAGGGGCTGGGTCCGCACACTCGTGGCCGGGCAGCCCAGCGGCTGAAGGCGCCCCGACAGCGACGGCCATCAGTTGATCCCGGTCGCGGTCACGACTGCGATGTATTTGCTCGTCACCAGTGGTGGTGGCGCTGACGGCCAGTCGCCCGATTAGCCTTCCCAAGGGGTTGTATTAGGAATTGACCAGGTTCTCGAGCTCGGTGGGACCGCCGTCCGACCAGTGGATGATGTGGTGGCCGTCGGTCCACGCGGGCGGACGGTCGCACCCGGGGAAGCGGCAGCCCTGGTCGCGGAGGTGCAGCGCGGTGCGGATGGGTGCCGGGATC
>JBIOIZ010000085.1:0-12898 GCA_044450385.1 Candidatus Dormibacteria bacterium | reverse complement strand
TGCTCAATGCCCTGCTCAACACCGCGAGCGGAGCGACCTGGGTCGCCGTGCACCACGGGGGCGGCGTCGGCATGGGCCTGTCGATTCACGCAGGCGCTCAGGTGTGCGCTGACGGCAGCGAGCTGTCGGCTCGCCGTTGCGAGCTGGTGCTCACCAATGATCCGGCGACGGGCGTGATGCGCCACGTGGATGCGGGATACCCCGAGGCGCGCGACGCGGCCGAGGCCCGTGGCGTGCGCGTTCCCATGCTCGACAGCGCCACCGGAATCGATCCGTGAACGCTCGCGAGTGGCTCGCCGAGGACTCGGCGTCGCCAGACCTCGTCCTCCTCGGCGCGCCGATTTCAAAGGCGTCGATCACGCCGGTGGAGTCATGGTCGACTCCGCCGGCATTTCGCGATGCGCTGCAGCGGTTTCCGACCTGGGACGCAGAGCACGCGGTGGACATCACCGCGCTGCACGTGCGCGATCTCGGCGACGTCCAAGGTGACCGTGACGACGCCGACGCGCGCGCAGCGCACGAGCGCATTCAGGCGGCGGCCGATCACGCCGCGACCATCTCGGAACGTGTGGTCGTCGTGGGCGGGGACAACTCACTCACGCGCCCGGTGCTGCAGGGCTTCATGAACGCGAAACCGGGAGCGTGGGCGCTGCTGACTCTCGATGCCCACCACGACTGCCGCCCGGCGAGGGACGGGTCGCGGAACGGAACCCCGGTGCGCGAGCTCATCGAGGCGGGACTGCCGGGCGATCGGGTGGCGCAGATCGGCATCCACCCGCTCGGCAATGCGCGGGAACACGCGCAGTGGGCACGTGCGCATGGGATCCATGTTGTTCCGCTCGATATCGTGCGACGCGATGGGATGGTGACGGTCATCGCGTCAGCGTTGTCGCTGCTCGTGGCGCGCGGAGCCACGCACATCCATGTCGACTTCGACATCGACGTCGTCGACCGTGCTTTCGCGCCCGCATGCCCCGCGAGCCTCCCCGGTGGCCTGCAGCCGGCCGATCTGCTCCGAGCCGCATACCTGCTCGGCACTAATACTCACGTGGTCGGGGCCGACCTCTGCGAGGTGGACGCCAACGCGGATGTGAACGGCATGACGCTCCGGCTCATGGCGGCAACGTTTCTCAGCTTCTGCAGCGGTCTCGCCACGCGGGCGGCCGGCCGGCCCGCGATATGAGTGCCGTCGTCGTCCACGGCATCGGCGCGCTCTGCACGTGCGATCCGCTGCTGGGCGAGGCTCCTGGCGTGGTGCACGACGCGGCGCTGGTCGCGCGCGACGGCATCATCGAATATGCCGGTCCCGAGTCGGGACTCGATCGAGCCGACGTTCCTCGCGACGCGCTCGAGATCCATGCTCGCGGCGCCGCCGTTGTTCCCGGGTTCGTCGACGCGCACACGCACATCGTCTGGCTGGGTGATCGCGGCGACGAGTACGCCCGGCGCGGCGCCGGCGCAACCTATGAGGAGATCGCAGCGTCGGGTGGCGGCATCCGGGCAACCGTCCGCGCCACCGCTGCCGGAACCGTCGAGGAACTCACGACGGCGGCGCGCGAACGAGCGCGACGGATGCTCGCCCTCGGCACCACGACCATCGAGGTGAAGAGCGGCTACGGGCTGGAGTACGAGGCAGAGATGCGCCAGCTGGATGCGGCGGAACTCCTCCGTCAGTGGGTGGATCTGCCCGACGTGGTCGCGACCTACCTCCCCCTCCACGCGGCCCCGGAGGGGCCACGCGACGCGTTCATCGACGACGTCTGCACGCGTGGCGTCGCCGGCGCCGCCGAGCGCGCGACGTTCGTTGACGCCTTCTGCGACACCGGCGCATACACCGTGGCCGAATGTGAGCGCGTCTTCACCGCAGCGCGCGCACACGGATTGCGCCCGAAGATCCACACCGAACAGCTCTCACACAGCGGCGGCGCCCTGCTCGCGGCGCAGGCAGGCGCGGTGAGCGCGGACCACCTCGAGCATGCACTCAACACGGACCTCGAGGCGCTCCACGCCGCAGGTGTAGTCGGCGTGATCCTGCCCGGGGCCTCCCTCGTCCTCGGCGGTCCCCCGCCGCCCGGCCGGCGGCTCCTCGAGGCGGGTTGCAGCGTGGCGGTTGCGACCGACTGCAACCCGGGAACCTGCTACAGCGAATCGATGCCGCTCATGGTCTCGCTCGCGGTCGCGCTCGGCGGCCTCACGCCCGCCCAGGCCCTGGTGGCCGCGACGGCCGGAGGCGCGGCAGCGCTCGGCCTGGCGGATCGAGGCATCCTCCGTCCTGGCCTGCGCGCCGACGCGGTGATCCTCGACACCCCCAGCTGGATCGACGTCGGCTATCACCTCGGTGGCGACATTGTTGCGACTGTGATGCTCAAGGGCCGCTTGGCAGTACCCTCGAAGACCTGATGCTCACCGAATCGTCCCCCCGCAGCCGCCCCGGCCGCCGCGCGTCGGGCGTAGCGCTCCCCCGGCTGGTGGGCCAGGATCTCGAGGTGCCACTGGCGAGCGGCGAGACGCGCAGCTACGTCAACCTCGACATGGCGGCGAGCACGCCGGCGATGGAGGCCGTGGCGGATGCGGTGATCGAGTTCCTTCCGTGGTACTCGAGCGTGCATCGCGGAGCGGGGTTTGCATCACAGGTGTCGACCCGGGCGTACGAGGCGGCGCGGTCGGCGGTGGCGACATTCACCGGCGCTCGCTCGTCCGATGCGGTCATCTTCGTCCGAAACACGACGGAGGCCATCAACCTTTTGACCCACTGTCTCGTGCTCCGCCCGGGCCATGCGGTGCTGAGCACGATCGTCGAGCACCACGCCAACATGCTGCCCTGGAGGCGCCTCGCGCGCGTCGAGCTGCTCGACGCACCGGAGTCGCCCGAGCAGCTGCTGACGGACCTGCGCCGCGCGCTCGAGGATCGCCACCGCCCCATCGGGATCGTCGCAGTCACCGGCGCGAGCAACGTCACCGGCGAGGTCTTTCCCATCGCGGAGATCGGCAAGGTCGCTCACGAGCACGGGGCGCTGCTCGCCGTCGACGCGGCGCAGCTGGCGCCGCATCGAACCATCGACATGGTCGGGATGGGCATCGATTTCCTCGCACTCTCGGGACACAAGATGTATGCGCCGTTCGGCGGCGGCGCGCTGATCGGCCCGTCGGCCGTGCTCGCCGATGCCGAGCCGATGCTCGCCGGCGGCGGCGCGGTCACATACGTCACCGCCGACGACGTGCAGTGGGCGTCGCTGCCCGACCGTCATGAGGCAGGAAGCCCGAACGTCCTCGGCGCCATAGCGCTGGGTGCCGCGAGCACCGTCCTCGAGCGCACCGGCATGGCCCACATCGGCGCCCACGAACGACGCCTCCTCGCATATCTCGACGAACAGATCGACGACCTTCCGAAGCTGCACCGTTTGCGGCTCTGGGATGGACCGGACATCGACCGGCTCGGGGTGAGCACGTTCACCGTCGACGAGATGCACCACGCCCTGGTTGCATCGGTGCTCAGCGCCGAGTACGCCATCGGCGTGCGCCACGGATGTTTCTGCGCGCACCCGTACATCACCCATCTGCTCGGCGTGAGCATCGCGGACGCGCACACGATTCGCGAACGGCTCCGCCGTGGCGAGCACCAGGAGATTCCCGGCGCGATCCGCGCGTCGTTCGGCATCGGAACGACCGTGGAACACATCGATCGTTTCGTCTCGGCGCTGCGCGAGATCACCACCCGGGGTCCCCACCTCACCTACGTGGAGGACCCGAGCACCGGCGACTACCTGCCTCTCGACGACCGGCGGCACCTCCCGGTCTTCGACTTGCTTCCCCCGCTGGAAGCGATGGCCACGCCGTCCGGCTGCGGTCAGTTCTGAGCGACGGCGGACAGAATTCCCAGCTCGCGAGCGAGCCCGGTCATGTCGGTCACCGGCGCCTGACACAGGAAGCCGCGGCACACATACGCCGCCGGCGCCCCTTCCACGAGCGGGCGGTCGTTAAGGAGCGGAACGCCGCCGGCGTCTCCCCACGCGAGCACGCTGAGCGGATCGAAGTGCCGCTGCACCACCGCAAGGAGTGACCGCGTTCGGGGGTCGGCAGGATCGCCGACCAGCGCAACCTCGCGCATCGGACCGACAACAAGTTCCATCGCAGCCGCGAGTCCGGCAACAGCAAGCGGCGCACGGGCGACCACTGTCGTCAGCGGGGCGACGATCTCCAGCGCACGCTCGCGCCATCGGTCATCGCCGGTGAAGGCGTGCAGGCGGCAGAAGAGGCTTGCGGCGACGGACTGGCCTGCGCTCACGGGATTGTCGTCGATGGTGCGCGGGCGAACCATGAGCGGCTCGGCGTCGTCAGCGGTGTCGAAGTAGCTGCCGTCGGCATCTCTGTACTGCTGCAGGATGCGCTCACCCACACCGAGTGCCGCCTCGAAGTACTTCGCCTCGCCCGTCGCCTCGTAGAGCGCGAGCAATGCCGCGCCGAGATTCGCAGCATCATCGAGAAATCCGATGATGCGCGCGTCGCCACCGTTCCAGATGCGATGCACGACTCCGTCGTCGACCAGGTGCAACAGAAGGAAGTCGGCGCACGCTGTCGCGATCTCCACATAGTCGCGTCTGCCGAGCGCCGCGCCCGCCTCCGCGAAGGCGGTGACAGCGAGCGCGTTCCATGCGGTGATGACCTTGCCGTCGCGTTCCGGGGCTGCGCGTGACGCTCGCGCCGTCAGGAGGCGGGCGCGGATGTCGTCGACGCGAGCACGCAGCGCCGGCTCGTCGACGTGGAGCGCACGGGCCACCTGCGCGAGCGGATACGGCATGGACAGCACCGTCCTTCCGTGCTCGAAGTTGCCGCTGTCCACGACGCCGAAAACGCGAGCAGCCAGCGCACCGTCCTCCGCTCCGAGCACCTCGCGCAGCTGCGCCGGCGTCCAGACGAAGAATGCTCCCTCACCGCCAGGGCTGTCTGCATCCTGCGACGCTGCGAAGCCGCCACCGGCGAGGCGCAGTTCTCGCGCCATGTAGTCGAGGGTTCGGGTGCATGTCTCGAGCATGTCGTCGCGCACACTCAGCTGGTATGCGTGCAGGTACACCGGTGCCAGCAGCGCGTTGTCGTAGAGCATCTTCTCGAAGTGGGGCACCGACCAGCGCGCGTCGACGCTGTACCGATGGAAACCGCCCCCGACCTGGTCGTTGACGCCGCCGCGCGCCATCGCGTCGAGAGTGAGGATTGCCGTGTCTCTGAGGGCGGCGTCACCAGTGGCTCGTGACCGGCGCAACATCAGGTCCAGCGCCTGCGGGTGCGGGAACTTCGGGGCCGCACCGAATCCGCCGTGCGCCCGATCCGTATCGCTCGCGAGCTTCTTCGCAGCGTCGTCGAGCAGTGCGGCGTTCGGCTCACCTGGTGCCGGCAGCTGCGGCGGCGTGATCGCAGCGCGGACCTTCTCTCCCATGGCGCCGATCTCGTCGCGCTGCGAGCGATATGCGGCGGATGCCGCCCGGAGCACCGACGGGAAACCGTGCAACCCGGGGCGATCCACCGGCGGGAAATATGTGCCACCGAAGAACGGCAGTCCGGACGGCGTCAGGAAGACGGTGAGCGGCCAGCCGCCAGGGACGCCCATCGCCTGCGCGGCGCTCATGTACACGGAGTCGACATCGGGCCGCTCCTCGCGGTCGACCTTGATGCTCACGAAGAGCTCATTCATGATGGAGGCGATCTCGGCGTTCTCGAACGATTCGTGCGCCATCACGTGGCACCAGTGACAGGCGCTATAGCCCACCGAGAGGAGCACCGGGCGGTCATCGCGTCGCGCCTGCTCGAACGCCTCGTCTCCCCACGGATACCAGTCGACGGGATTCCCGGCGTGCTGCAGGAGGTACGGACTGGACTCGGCGCCGAGACGGTTGGGCATCAGGTCACGCTAGCCGAACCGGCACCGGCGGCGCGCCAGGTCAGGCATCGCCGCGACGTGGTGCCAGCCGGGCCATGCCGAGCAGCGCTGCGAATGCGGCGACCAGTGTCACCGCACCGATCCCGATCCACCGCCAGACCAAGGCCGCGTCCTGATAGGCGGGTGGTGCCGGCAGTGCCTGGAGCACATGTTCCCAGAGCCCGTCAGACGTCCCCGCGTAGACGGCGCTGCGTGCGGAGTCGGCCGAGAGGGAGTACACGGAGTCGGGGAGCCCGGGGCCGGCACGGATCCAGTCGTCGCCACCGTTTGTGCTGATCAGCACCGCGTAGCCGTCGGTGCTGAGATAGACGGCGTCGCTGAGCGGTTCCGTGAACGCTGTCACCGAGGTGACCCGTGGGATGCCCTGTATCAGACTTGCGGGGAGCAGCAGCAGCGCCTCCTTCCAGTCGCCGTCCTGGCCGCGCCGCCACACGGTGCCGTCCGTGCTCACCGCGATGACCGTTCCAGGCAGCGCCGCGGGGGCCGCGATGAGGTCGGCGCCGGGGCCGAGGTCCGGCGAGCGCGGATCCACAGTGGCGGCTCCCTGTGACGAGCCGCCCTGGTGCAGCACTCGCCCGGCTGGGTCGACCTCCCAGTGCTGCGTCCCCACGGTGACCACGCCGGCGGACGGAAGCGTGGTGCCGGCCGGCGCGGGGGCGAAGGTCCGGCCGCCGTCGGGCGACAGCAGGGTTGCGCCCGCACTCGTCCTCACTGTGATCTTGTCACCTATGGCCGAAACGCGAGCGATGGCCGTACCGCGCAGCGCTACCGGCCTCCACCACGGGTCGGCCGCGCGTGCGGATGCGCCGGCGGCGAGGAGGCAGGTGATCGCCGCGCAGACCGACGCGGTGAGCGTGAGCGCGCGCCTGCGGCGATCAGAGCCCATACAGCCCCTGGACGACGCCGAATTGCAGGGCGATGTCCGCAACCGCATGGAGGATCACCGCGGGCCAGAGCGAGTTGGTGCGTCGCACCAACCAGCCGAAAGCGAGGCCCACGAGGAACGTGATCGGGACGAACGGCGCCTCAGGACCGCCGTAGCTGATCGCCAGGTGGGCAAGCCCGAACACGGCGGCCTGGCTGACGTTTGCCCACCGCGGGCTCATGGTTCGCTCGAGTGCGCCGAGCAGGAGCCCGCGAAACTGCACCTCCTGCGAGAACGCCTGCAGCGCGTTCGCCGGGCCGAGCCATGGAACGTCGCGCGCGAACGCGACCGGCTGCAACGCCACGCGCCCGAGCAGGTTCGCGGGCAACGCCAGCCCGATGCCGATGAGCACCGCCGAGCTGAGGACACCGGTGGCAAGGCCGCGCAGGCTGAGGTGCCTCAAGCGCAGCGATGGGCGCCATTCCGGGACAACGAGCCTGCGCGCGGCCAGTGCGATCAGCAGCGTGCCCGCGGCCTGTGCGACCGAGGCCCAGAACACCTGGGCGTCGAAGCTGCCGGAGTGCGTGCCGAGCAGATCGAACAGGATCTGCGGACCTGCGGCGAGGAGTGTGTATGTGGCGGCGACCGCTGCCAGGGCAAGCAGAATCGGGCGTGCCGGCTCGAGACGCCGGACGAACAACGACGGTAGCGTGATGAGCACCGAGGCGACGCTGAGGCGGGCAAGGTATGGGTCGACGCCGTTTGGGTCGCTGAAGGTGATCGGAACCAGCAGTGCCGCACCCAGCCCCAGCTCGGCGATGACGAGCGCAGTCGCCGTGGGCCACCACGATGCGGCGCGATAGCGATGCAGGCGCGCGCCGGGCGCCTCAGTCGCCACTGACTTCCAGGATCTTCAGCGCTGTGACCACGGGTCGGACTCCTTCGGCTATCGCCTCGAGCTCGGCACGCTCCGGCTGCCTGCCGTAGCCAGGCGGGAAGCGAAATCCGAATCCATCGTCAGCGCGCCTCGGGATGAGATGGATGTGGACGTGTGCCACCTCCTGACCGGCCGCCTCCCCGTCCGCGACGTAGACGCTCACCGCCTCAACCGGGCGAGCGCTCTTTCTCAGCGCGTTGTCGAGAGCGATCGCGACCGACCACAGCCGTCCGAGCACGCGATTGTCAAGCTCAGGGAGCAGCTTGGCGTGATGTCTCGGCACGACCAGCAGGTGACCGGGCTGCACCGGCCGGGTGTCCATGAACGCCACGACCAGATCGTCCTGATGAACGAATGTCGCAGGCGCGTCGCCGCGGACGATGGCACAGAAGATGCAGTCGGCCGTCCCCGGACCCGACGTTGGCATTGCGCGGACATCGTACCGATGGCACGGGCACCACCAACCCAGGGAGACCGCGGCCGAGCCGGCCGAGGTCAGGCGGCTCGGTCCGCCCGCTGACTCCACCAGCGCAGCAGAGCAAGCTCCTCTTCGTGCGCCGCCGCTCCGAGCCACGCACGCCATTCGCGCTCGAATCCCTCGGGTGCGTTGAACAGCGCCGCCCACTTCCACTCCGGCGGAAGCTGGGCGGTCAATTCGGCCAATGGGCTTGTGTCTGCCATGTTCTCTCTCGTTAGTTGCCGGTCCAATCCCGGCACTGAAGAGGTTTTCCACGCGAGGTCGCGGCTAAACAAGTCACCCAAACCAGCCCGGTCCAGTACGCTTCGGGCCGCGATGAGCGTCACAGTTCTGGTCGGCGGTCAATGGGGCGATGAAGGCAAGGGCAAGGTCATCGACCTGCTCGCCGACACGGTGAACATGGTCATCCGCTCGCAGGGCGGCAACAATGCCGGGCACACTGTCGTGACCGGTGGCAGGGAACACCGGTTCCATCTGATCCCGAGCGGCATTCTGTACCCGGAGACCACGTGCATCATCGGCCACGGTGTCGTCGTCGACCCGAAGGCATTTCTGCAGGAACTCGACGAGCTGCAGTCGGGCGGCATCCCGGCGGACAACCTCGTCATCAGTGAACGAGCGCACATGGTGATGCCGTATCACCCGGTGCTCGACCAGCTCGGCGAGGAGATGCGTGGTGATGATCGCCTCGGCACCACCTGGCGTGGCATCGGTCCGGCCTACGAGGACAAGGTGCGACGGATCGGGTTTCGCATCGGCGATCTGCAGAAGCCCGCGTTCCTCGAGAAGAAGCTCCGTTTTGTGCTGCGTCTGAAGAACGAGACGCTCACCAGGCTGTACGGTGCCGAACCCTTCAACGAGCGTGCGATCCTCGACGAATACCTCGGCTACGCGGAGCGCATCGATCCCTACATTCGGGATATCTATCCGCTCATCCAGGAGGCGCTCACGGGCAACAAGCGCATCCTCCTCGAAGGCGCGCAGGGCGTGATGCTCGACATCGACCTCGGCACCTATCCGTACGTGACATCCTCGTCACCAACTGCCGGCGGCGCCTGCACCGGGAGCGGCATCCCGCCCTCGCGTATCACGCGGACGGTGGGTGTGTTCAAGGCGTACACGACCAGGGTCGGCTACGGCCCGTTCCCCACCGAGCTGACCGACGCGCTCGGCGACCAGCTCCGCGAGATCGGGGCCGAGTACGGCACAACGACCGGTCGCGCACGGCGTGTCGGATGGTTCGACGCCGCGGTCTCGCGCTACGCGGTCGCGACCAACGGCATCGACGCCATGGTGCTGACCAAGGTCGACGTGCTCGATGCCCTCGAGACGGTGAAGATCTGCACCGGGTACATGAGCAAAGGTGACTACTGGGACCACCCCATGGCCAATATCTCGCACCTCAAGCACCTTGAGCCCATCTATGAGGAGTTTCCCGGGTGGATGTCACCAACTCGCGAATGCCGGCGATATGAGGACCTCCCGGCTGCCTGCCGTGCGTACATCGATCGGGTCGGCGAGCTGTGCGGCGCGAGCGTCGACGTGGTGTCAGTCGGTCCCGACCGGGAGCACACCCTGGTGCGCAAGTCGCTGCTCGACTGACGGCCGGCCAGCCGCGTTCGCTGTGAGGAGTAGTGGCAGGGGGCGGAGGGCCACCCCCTGCCGGTCAGGAAGGGATAGGGAGAGTTTCAAAAAGATGTCGACGACCGTCAGCGCCTTCCCAGCGCCATTGGCCGGTGCACCAACCTACCTCTGCAGGCATTATATCAAGGCTCTCAAGATACCCGCCTCCCGCGGTGGCCTTTCGACGCCGCGCCGCGGGATGATGGACGCGAGATGACCACCACAGTGGGACGCGTTCGTGCACCCGAGCTCCGAGGCGCCGGTGGGTGGATCAACACAGCGCATCCCCTCGCTCTGCGCGACCTCCGGGGACGTGTTGTCGTGCTCGACTTCTGGACGTTCTGCTGTATCAACTGCCTGCGCGTGATCGAGGAGCTCCGGCCGCTCGAGGAGCGCTTCGGGAGCAGTCTCGTGGTGATCGGGGTGCATTCTCCGAAGTTCCCGCACGAGGCCGACCATGACGCCGTCGCACGAGCGGTTGCCCGGCACCGAATCCCGCATCCGGTCCTGGACGATCCCGACCTGGAGACCTGGCAGCACTATGGCGTTCGTGCCTGGCCGACCCTGGTCGTGATCGACCCGGACGGCTACGTGGTCGCCATGGCCTCAGGCGAGGGCAATGGGCCGGCGCTCGAACGCGTCGTTGCCCAACTCGTTGATGGCCGCGACGATCTCGCGGCAGGACCCGCGTTCACGCCGGTCGCCTCGGGAGGTCGGGCCACCCTCGCGTTCCCCGGCAAGGTGGCGTCCGACGGTGCCGGCAGGCTCGCGATCGCCGACACCGGCAACGATCGAGTCCTGGTCTGCGCTCTCGGCGGCACCGTTCTCCATCAGTTCGGGGGCTTCCACCAGCCCCAGGGGGTTCGATTCGACGGTGAACGCCTGCTGGTGTGCGACACGGTTGCCGGGAACCTCGTGGCCGTCTCCCTGCCCGATGGCGAACGCCGGGTCCTCGCATCCGCGCTGCGCTCCCCGTGGGACGTGCTTGTGCTGGGTGACGGAAGGATCGCCGTGGCCGAGGCCGGTCTCCACCGGATCATCGCGGTCCCGAGCGAGGGTGGCGCGCCTGAGACGCTCGCTGGAAGCCGGGCCGAGGGACTTCGGGACGGACCTGCGCTCCAGGCTCACCTGGCCCAGCCGAGTGGCCTGACCCTGCTCGATGATGGAACCGTCGCGTTTGCCGACTCCGAAGTCTCGGCGCTCCGGCTGATCCGCGACGGCAGCGTGGAGACACTGGTCGGCACCGGTCTCTTCGACTGGGGAGCCGAGGACGGGGATCGAGGCACGGCGCGGTTGCAGCATCCACTCGGCGTGGCGGCGCTCGCCGGGGGACGGATCGCCGTGGCGGACACCTTCAACTCGCTGCTCCGGATCTGGGCGAGCGGCGCGCTCGGAACCCTACCCTTGAGTGAGGCGGTGGACGAGCCCGGCGGCCTCGACGTCCTCGGTGACGGCCGCCTCGTGGTGGCCGACACCAACCACCATCGGGTCATCACCGTCGACATTCAGACCGGTGCGGTCGCCGAGATCGAGATTCGGAACGAAGTTCCCGATCAGGACCGAGAACCAGCCCTGGAAGGACGATCCGGGACGGTGCTCGTCGTCGCTGCGGACGTCGACCTTGCGGGCTCAGACCTCGACCTGCAGCAGGGACCGCCGGTTCACCTCACGCTGAGCGCCGACCCGCCGACGCTGCTCGGCCCCGGCCCGCGATCGTGGGCCCTGGACGCGCTCCCTGTGAGCGTCGAGATTCAGCTGGGGCACCCCGGGACCGGCGTGCTCACCGTGGACGTGATCGCCTCAACGTGCGAAGGCGACGTCTGCACGATCCGCCGGCTGACACGCGAGCACAGCCTCACGGTCTCCTGACCGTGTCAGGAGCTCTGCTTCTCCACCTCTGACGTCGCCCACGCGAGCAGCGCCTCGGGCGTCGGACGGGGCAGGCGGACGTCGACGGTCGCGATCAGGTCACCGGCACCGTCTCCCTTGAGATGGGGCATGCCCAGTCCCCTGAGGCGAAGGCGAGCACCGTTCTGGGTTCCGGGCGGGATCGAAAGCTGAGCGGTGGTCCCGCGAAGCGTGGGCACCGCAACCGTGCCGCCCGCGATGGCCGTCGCCAGTGACGTCGGCACGGTCACGAGGAGGTCGTCGCCGGAGCGCTTGAAGACGGGGTGCGGCCGGATGTGCACGCGGATGAACAGGTCACCCCGGGGTCCCCCGCCGCGGCCCGCACTTCCCTGACCGGTGGCTCGCACCCGGGCACCGTCGTGGATCCCGGGTGGGATCCTCACCTCGACCTTGCGTGGGCCATCGGCCGAGCTCATGTCGACGGTCAGCGTCGAACCGTGGAATGCGTCCTCGAGGCTGATCTCGGCATCGCCCTCGACGTCCTGTCCGCGGCGAGCAGCGGTTCGCCGACGCGTGCGCGTCGTGCTGAACACATCTGTCGCATCCGCGCCACCGCCACCGAAGAACTGCTGGAAGAAGTCGCTGAACGGCGCGCTGTTCCCGAACATGCCCTCCAGGTCGTCCGGCGACACCGTCTGATACTGGAAATGCTCGTTGCCACCCTGGAAAGGGTTTGGCCCAGGGCGGCCGGCGCGCTCCCACTGCTCGTACTCCTGCCAGCGAGGGCCGAGTTCGTCGTACTTCTTCCGCTTGTCGGGATCTCCGAGGACCTCGTTGGCCTCGTTGATCTCCTTGAACTTGTCCTCGGCCGCCTTGTCACCCTGGTTGACGTCGGGGTGGTGCTTGCGGGCGAGCTTGCGGAATGCGCTGCGGATCTCCTTCTGCGTGGCGGTCCGCGGAACGCCCAGGATCTGGTAATAGTCCTTGAAGGTCGTTGGCATCTGGTTCGCAGATACCGCGACGGGCCGGTCGCGAAACCCGAAACGCGCGCTATTCTTGGGCTGTCTCCCCGATTGCGGTGCGAGACCTCGCGGCGCCGTCACCCCAACTCGACCCACTCAAGCGCCCTGCACTGAGAACTCACCAGCCCACCCACCCCTGTCCACCCGCCGGGCCGCCGCCACGAGCCGCCCGGGGGGGACCCGCCCGCGGGGG
>JBIOIZ010000084.1:0-12990 GCA_044450385.1 Candidatus Dormibacteria bacterium | reverse complement strand
GTATTTGGACTCGTTGTCGACACCCACGACCTCGTAGCCGCGCGCAAGCAACTCCTCGACCACATACCCGCCGATGAATCCCGCAGAGCCCGTGACCAGCACCCGGCTCACGATCCACCTCGGTGATCGCGTGTCGGGGCGCCGCGTTCGCGACCCGTGATCCCCACGGCGTAGAGATACCAATGCAGGTACTTCGGGATCCACGCTTTGACCTTGAAGTTGGACGTGCCGTCGGCGCGGTCGAGCCAGATCGTCGGCAACTCCGCAACAGGAAGGCCAAGGCGGCGGGCCTTGGCGACCAGCTCGATCCCCAGTTCGAAGCCGGCGTCGGAGTCGATACCGACACGCTCGACGAATGCGCGGGAGTATGCCTTGAAGGAGTTGGTGGCATCGTGAGTCCCAACGCGCGCGATGAGGTTCAGTGATACCCCGGCCATGCGCGAGATGCGTCCCTTGATCCAGGGTCCACCGACCTGCTGGCCGCCGCGCATGTAACGGGACGCACACGCCACCACGACCCCGCGCTCGACCAGTCGCGTGAGCTGATCGATCTGCATCGGGTCATCGCTGCCGTCCGCCATGGTCACCACAACCACATCCGCAGTCGCCTGGCTGATCCCGAAACGCAGAGCATTCGCCGGTCCGCGGCCGAAGGTGTTGTGCACCGGTCGCAGACGTGGCTCGCGCTTCGCGTATTCCTCGAGAAATGGGACCGTCGTGTCCTCCGCCGTGTCATAGACGACGAGCACTTCCGCGGGCAGCGTGATCGCCTCGAAGATGCGGTCGAGAAAGGCCACGACCTCCGCGCCCTCGTTGTATGCAGGGATCACGACGCTGACCCGTGGCTTCATACAGCGACCCCGTTTCCGAGCAGGTTCGTGATATCCACCAATGGTTTCGTCGTGCGCAGGTCAGCGTAATCCTGATGTGGCGCAGCGATGATCAGTAGATCGGCCTCCGCGACGACGCTGTCGAAGGTCACGATGTCCGGGTCACCTGTGACGTACGGGTCCGTGCACAGCACGCGCGCTGCCCTGCCGGTGAGGATCCGTTTGATCTTGTAGCTCAGGCTGGAACGTGGATCATCCGATCCTGCCTTGAATGCCATGCCGAGGATGCCAACGGTCATGGTCGTGAGGTCGAACTTCTGCTCGAGCCTCCCGAGGATGTAGAGCGGCAAGCCCTCGTTGACCATGACGGCTGCGTGACCGAGCGTGAACCGATTCTCAGCGAATGCGGTGATCTGCATGGTGTCCTTGAGCAGGCAGGGCCCGGCGGTGAGCCCCGCGCCGGGGAGGTCCGCCGCTCGCGGGTAGTGGAAGGTGACGGCGTGGCGTATCCGCTCGTAGTCCACTCCGTTGTCATTCGCGATCATGTAAAGCTGGTTGGCCACGGCGAACTTGAGGTATCTCCAGCTGTTGGTGAAGAGCTTGGCGAGCTCTGCCTCCTCCGGCTCCAGCTCGACGGTCTCGGGGGTGAGCCGCCGGAAGAGCGCGTCGGCGCGCGCGATCGCCCGGGGAGTGGTTCCTGAGACGATCTGGGGCAGGGTGCGCAGCTCCACCAGCGCATGACCCTCTGCGATGCGCTCCGGGCAGAAGCTGACGTCGATGTCGCGCCCGAGCTTTGCGATCAGCCGCGCAACGCGCTTGGTGACACCGGGATAGACGGTGCTGCGCAGCACGACGAGCTGACCGTCGATGAGGTGGTCCATGAGTGGCGTGATCACTCGAGCAACGGCCTCGACGTCCGGGCTCAGATACTGGTCGACCGGCGTTCCCACGACCACCACGATGTGTTCGCTGCGGTCGATCGCCGCCGCGTCCGTGGTTGCGTGCAACCGTCCGGCGGCGAGCACTCGCGTGAGCGCTTCGGGCGCTCCCACTTCGGCAAACGGCATCGATCCACCGTTGACGACATCGACGACGACCGCGTTGGTGTCATACAGGAGCACGTCGAGCCCACTCTCGGCGAAGGCAAGGCCCAAGGGCAGGCCCACGTGCCCGCATCCCCCGACAACGACGACGTCGTGCTCGAACTGCATCGGTCTTCCCATCTACGTGGCTGCCACGAGGAGTTGGTGCGGGGTCGTCCTGACCCGTTGTGGATTCTCTTCGGAAGGTGCGTCGTTCCCAACAATAAGGAGAATCGCGAGCGTCACCGCCCCGAACGGCACGACCTCGGTCGCCAGGACGGGTGCGAGGCCGACCGGGTAGATGAACTGCGCCAGCGTGAACGCCCATCCCGCGGCAACCACTGACCAAGGCTTCGAGCGAGCCACCGCCATGCCCAGTGGTGCAAGGAAGAGGACGTCGTACGCGAGGGTGTGGAGACCGATGACAACAGCGAGCGCGATCGCGATCGCGGCGAAGTCCGGAGTTACGACGCGCCGTCGAATCCGGAAGAGGATCGCCACGGCGAAGACCGCAAGCACCAGGAAGCCTATCTCAGCCGCGATGGTGCTGGAGGTCCAGCGTGCGACCGTTCCTGGCAAGCCGATCCCGATCTGAAACTCCCCGAGCCTGGTTGCACTGCCGAGCCACAGGAGGCTGCACGAGGGTCCGACCATGAGGACGCTGATCGCGCCGATCGCAGCGACAGTTGCTGCGAATCCGGCCACCACTCGCCACCGGTGATGGATGGCCAGAGCAATGACGGCAAGAAAGATCAATTGGGGTTTGAGCGCCACGAGCCCGAGCAGCACACCCGCCGCGATATCCCGATGCCGGCTGAGCATGTCGAGCGCGACCAACACGGCAAGCAGAAGCAGCGCATCGTTCTGCGCCAGGCTGAACTCGGTATTCGCGATCTCGTTGAGCAGGAGCGCGGCGACCACGGCTGCCATCAGCCAGTGCGGGAGGCCGTTTCGCCTGCGCCAGAGCAGGAACGCGCATGCGGCGAGCGCCGTCGAGAGCAACACCTCCCACACGTTCACAGCGGACGAAATCCGGAGTCCCGCGAAAGGTGCTGCGAGGAGGGTCATCAGCGGTGGCTCGTTGAAATGCCAGATGAGGTTCGCTGACGCCGAGGGCGCCACGAAACCCGGAACCAGGTGCGCACCCGCGAGTTGCACCGACCGCGAATAGATGCACCCGATCGCCGCCGACTGGGCCTGGTGGGTCGCGGCGACGCCCGCGAAGTCCGAAGTCTGTGGGTACACCACCGCATACCTAACGGCGGCAATCGCCATCGCGATGGATCCGGTGACACTCGCGATGGCCACGAGAAGCCGCGGTCGCCGGGGCGCCTCGGGAAGGTCTCGCCGAATTGGCGCTCGAAGTCCTTGAAGGGGCATCTGCGGGGACCCTAACTCCGGCGGGGGATCGGCGCTGAGGACGTTACCGGCTAGCTACGAGTTTGGGCTCTTCCGAAGCGCGCGACGCGCAGGCTGGGCACCTCAGCGACGACATGGTTGCGCCCCGTCGCGATGCAGGCGAGGACCGCCGCAACCACGAGTGCCCATCCGGCCAGCTGACCGGGCGGAAATTCCGCGGCGTCGACGAGATCCGCGCAGGCGGCGACCGTGATCAGTGTCCAGCATCCAAACACCAGCGCAACCGGCGAGGTCAGCGTCACGCCCCCAACGCTCGATCCCATTCGCCGCGCCGCGGCCGCAACGCCGATCACCAGCGCGGGAGCGAGCATCACCAGGTCGTCGGGGTATGCGTGGGGTGACGCGACCAGCGAGAGCACGGCGGCGCCGGCGAGCGCTGTGTCGAGACGGCTCGGGTTGCGCCGGACGATCATGCCGAGCCACACCGCGGCGGCGCACGCCAGGAGCGATGCCGCGAGGCCGATCGCGTGCGCAGCAAAGCCGTTGCCGACCAGCGATCCGACCACCCCGATGAAGCTCACCATGGTCGCGAGCTCCCACCGAGTGGTCGACGAGGCGAGAATGCCGACGAACCCGGCGACGCCCGCCGGTCCGACGAGCACGAGCGAGGCGAGGGCAAGGCCCGCAGCGCCGGCGAGCGCACCGATGATCACGCGGCGATCACGCCACCCGGCGAGGAACGCGACGAGCCCGAGCGCCAGATGCGGTTTGGCGATCCCGGCCGACACCACGAGCACCGCGGCCCCGGCTGCGCGATGGCCGCGCTTCCACCAGCGGTACGCCAGGATCAGACCAAGAGCGAGCATCGGTGTCCACTGCGCCTGGACGAACATCGTCAGGCTTCCCACTCCGGCCAGAGCGGCCGCGCCCGCCGCCACCTGCCAGATGCGCGCCGTCCCATCCGGCCATTCGACGCTCCGCACCGCAACCACAACGGCGAGCACCAGCACCGCAAGCTCGAGGAGGGACCAGAGCCGGTAGGCGGCATCGAGGGGCAGAAACGTCGCGGGCACCACGAGTGCCGCCGCCACGGGGGTGTTGACGAACGGAAGATTCGCCTCGGGATCGGGGGCGATCAGCGCACTGTGCAGCGGCTGCTGCACCGCCTGGCTGTAGAGGTCGCCGGTATGCCCCTCGCGGAGCAGCGTCCCGCCGACATAGAACGCGGTGAAATCGCTTCGGCCGATGTCGAAGCTGCCGACCTGCGTCCAGATGACGGCGTAAGCGAGCAGCACGGCCGCCGCGATCGCGACGATCAAGCGCGCAGGCCTGAGAGATCCGCTCACCTCCGGCAGCCTATCGGTTGAGATCGCGTCTGCCCGGTGCGTTATCAGCCCGTCACACTGTGAGCGCAGCGATTTCGATGTCCGTTCCCGGCATCGGAACCTGCGAACTCAGCCGCCCCGAGGGCTGCTGTGACAGTGGACGCCAGGACACACCACGACATAGAGGAATGAGCGATGAATGAGAAAGACGTCTTCGTCCTTGCGGATCGCGCGCTCGATCGCGTCGTGCAGCAGATCGCTGACGACCAGTGGGACATGGACATGCCGGCGAGCTTTGCGCGCCGGGACAGCACCAGCGTGCCGACGCTGCGAACCATCATCGGCTACCACGCGTCCGACGACGCCTGGGTGCCCGACATGCTCGCCGGCCGCACCATGGACGAAGCCGGGAAGGACAAGTTCAGCGGAGACCTGCTCGGCGACAACCCCAAAACCGCATTCGCCGCCATCGTCGACACCGCCGTCGCTGCTGCCGAGCGGCTGGACGACCTCGACCGCACCGTGCACTGCTCCTTCGGTGATTTCAAGGCACGTGAATACCTCTGGCAGATCAACAGCTTCCGGGGACTGCGTGCGTGGGATATCGCCAAGGTGATCGGCATCGATCCGACGCTCCCAGACCAGCTCGTGCACGGTCTATGGGAGGAGCTGAGTCCCCACGCCGAGGAGTGGCGGGCGATCGGGGTGTTTCCGGCCGCTGTACCCGTTGCAAATGACGCTCCACTGATGCAGCGCCTGCTCGGGATGACAGGACGCGACCCACGATGATCACCGCCGCCCACGCCATCCTGTACGCCGACGACCCGGATCGGGCCAGGGCCTTCTTTCGTGACGTGCTCGAGCTGCCGAACGTCGACATCCACGGTGGTTGGCTCATCTTCAAACTTCCTCCGGCCGAGCTCGGCATCCACCCCTCCGGCGAGGCATCGCCCGGCGGCCACCACGAGCTCTTCCTGATGTGCGAGGACATCGATCGGACCGTTGCCGAGCTGACCGCGAAGGGCGCGGAGTTCACAACGCCGGTCAGCGAAACGCGCTTCGGACGCCTCATCCGCATGCGCATTCCCGGTGGCGGCGACGTCGGGCTCTATCAGCCTTCGCACGCCACCGCATTCGACATCGAACCATGAAACGCGTCACCGTTGGTCACGTTCGCGAGCGGCTCGGTACCATGAGACGGTGAGTTCCGAAGCGCGCAGGCAGATGGTCCAGGCACCGGACGGCCGGCAGTTGGAGGTCGTTTCCGCGGGACCCGAGGACGGCCGTTGTTTTCTGTTTCACAGTGGGACGCCATCGGCGGCAGGCGCCTATCCACCCCTCGTCGAGGCACTCGCCCAGCGCGATCTGCGCCTCGTGACGTTCTCTCGTCCCGGATACGCCGGCTCGTCGGCAATGGCCGGTCGTGCAGTGAGCGACGTTGCCGCCGACGTGCAGGCCATCCTGGACTCGTTGAAGATCGGCGCATTTTTCTGCGCCGGCCAATCAGGTGGTGGTCCGCATGCGCTCGCATGTGCGGCGCTGCTTCCCGACCGCGTCCTTGCCACGGCGACACTCGCAGGCGTGGCGCCCTGGCCCGCCGACGGGCTCGACTGGTTCGCCGGGATGGGACAGGAGAATCTCGACGAGTTCGGCGCAAGCATCCAGGGACGGGAACCACTGGAGGCATACCTCGATCGAGAAGCCGCCCGGCTCCAGGACGTCAAGCCCGCAGATGTGGCCGCCGCGCTGGGGAGCCTGGTCAGCGACGTTGACAAGGCAGCGCTGACTGCTGGGTACGCCGAGTTCATGGCCGCGAGTCTCCGCGGAGCGATTTCGACCGGCATCTCCGGCTGGCGAGATGACGACATCGCGTTCGTCAACCCCTGGGGGTTCGACCTCTCGTCCATCCAGACCCCCGTTGTGGTCTGGCAGGGAGGCGCGGACAGGATGGTGCCGATGGCGCACGGAGCGTGGCTTGCCGCAAACATCCCCGGAGCGGAGCAGCATCTCCTCCCCGAGGAGGGCCACCTCTCGCTTGCTCTCAATAAGATGGGTGACGTGCTCGACGGCTTGCTCGCGATGGGCAAGTCCGCAGCCCGCCCGGCCCACGCATCGTGAACACCGTATAGTCGCCGCAGCCTTCGAGGATGCGGAGAGGAGATCAAACCATGACACCTGATGAGGTCAAGCAGAGCATCACCAGCTGGTGCTCGTCGGACGACGACCTGGAGATTGCCTCCGACCGGTTCGAGCCTGGGACGGACTTCTCGTTCGGACTCAAGGCCGGAACGCTCAGCACCGCTCCGGTCGACCTCGTGGTGTCCAAAGCGGCCGGCGCCGATCGTGTCACCGTCCGGCGGAGCGTGACCCTCACTGGCGACAACGTCGATGCAGCCAACCGTCTCATCGCATCGCGCCCTGGCTCAGTGACCGCCGCAGTCGAGCGCTCCGGCCTGGACACGACGGTGGTCGCCCAGACATACGTCTATCTCGACGGGTTGAGCAAGCACACCTTCGTGCAGGCGGTGGCGGAGCTGGCGCGAACCAGCACCCTGCTCGATGCCATCGGTGGCGTCGAGGCAGCATCTGCGGTTGACGCCGAGGCTGCGACAGTCGCGAGCGATGCCGTTGACGCGGATTCCGAGCCGGACTCGACATCGATAGTGGACGTTCCCGTGACGCCGGAGCCCTCGCTCGCAGAATCCACGTTCCAGCAGCCGTCGATTCCGCAGCCGAGCTCGATGCCGGCCGGGGTCCCGGTCGCTCAGCCACTCCCGACCCCCAGCTTCACCCCGCAACCGTTGCAGGCACAGCCGGTGCAACCGAGCTACACGCCTCAGCCCGTGCAGCCCTACCAAGCGCAGCCGGTGCAGTCGCAGCCGGTGCCTCAGCCCGCTCCTGCCGGCGGATGGACCCCGAGTCACTCCGTGCCTCCGCAGGGAATGCGCGCGTGGGGGGCCCCGGATCCGTCGGGTCCCGTGGTCGCCAACCTCGCGCCCGGCCTGCCCATTCAGGTGGCTGAAGTTCGCGGCGCGTGGGCACGCGTGATCTGCTCGAACGGTTGGACGGGCTGGGTCGACGGCCGGATCATCGGCGTCGCTGCCTGACGCACGGCGTGCCACTCGTATGAGGAGGGCACGGTGACCGAGGTCAGGGCCGAACTGGTCGGCAATCTCTGGAAGATCGTTGTCGAGGTGGGGCAGGCGGTCGAGGAGGACGACACGCTGATGATCCTCGAGTCGATGAAGATGGAGATCCCGATCACGACCCCGACCTCGGGCACCGTCAAGGAGATACTGGTCACCGAGGGTGAGGTCGTCCAGGAGGGTCAGACAGTCGCCGTAATCGACTGACGGAACCCCAGTCACCGTCTCGCGACGGCGGTGGCGGGTGCCGGCAGGCGTGCGACGATGAATCGGTGGATTCGAGTCAGCTCGACACAATCAGCGTCAAGACGTCTGACAACGTCACATTGGGATACAGCGTCGCGGGTCTCGGGAGCCGTCTCGTGGCGCAGATCCTCGACAACCTGATCGCGCTCCCCCTCACGCTGATTGCGATCCTCCTCTACGGCGCCCTCGCCAGCGTGTTCGTGACCAGCTCCGAAGGCGCTGGGTTCGCGGGTGCCGGCGCGGGCTTCTTCGCGGGATTCGTGTACTTCGGGTATTTCTTCGTGGCGGAGGCGGTGACCGGTGGCAAGACTCCGGGCAAGAGCGCCATGGGCTTGCGCGTCATCAGGGTCGACGGCTCCGCTGCCGACTTCGGCGCCCTCGCGGTTCGCAATGTCCTCCGAGTGGTCGACGTCGGTGTCGTGCTGATCGGGATCGTGGTGATGTTCTTCCAGCCGCAGACGCGACGCCTCGGGGACCTCGGCGCGGGGACCATCGTCGTGCGCGACCGGGCGATGGTCACGTTCGCGGCGGCGGTCGCACCGCCACCGATCATTCTTCGAACGCCCGACGCCGGGCCCCCGATTGACGGAATCGACCGCATCGGGGGTTTCGAACGTGACGCGCTCCGAGTGTTTCTCTCGCGTCCGGGGCTCAGCCAGAAGCTCCGAGCGGAGCTCGCCGCCGACATATCGAGGCGCCTCTTCGACCGGCTTGGGCTTCCCCCCGGTGCCCCCGAGCGTCTGTGGCCGCCGGAACTCTTCATCGAGCGCGTGTACCTGCAACTCGACCAGCGCCGTCCGTGAGCCTCGAAGCATTCATCGCCGAGCGACAGGCGCGCTGGGCAGCCCTCGAGGCAGCGATCAAAACCGCGAAGCGCGGACGGCTTCGCAACCAGCCGGCCAGCGACATCGAGCGCTTCGGACTCCTGCTCCGCCAGACATCGAGCGATCTGGCGATCGCTCGTCGAGATCACCCCGATGCCCCGGTTACGGAATACCTCAACGCGCTCTGCGCACGAGCGCATCCGCTGCTTTACCGCGGAAGACCGTGGCGCTTGGGAGCGGTGGGGCCGTTCTTCGCGACCGCGCTGCCCCGTTCATTCCGGGCCGCCTGGCCCTACATGGTCACGAGCCTGGCGCTCATGGTGATCGGGTTCATTGCCGGGTGGGTCGCCGTGTTTGTGCGCCCCGACCTGCGTCCGTCCCTGGTGCCGCCGTCACTCTTTGACGAGATGGCGCGCGGCCAGATCGGCAGCGGTGTGCAGGATGCACCCTTCGCGGCGGCGTTCATCATTCAGAACAACATCCGCGTGGCCCTGATCTGCTTTGCGGGCGGGATGTTGCTTGGGATTCCGACGGCGTTCATCCTGGTCACCAACGGGTGGATGCTCGGCACGGTGGCAGCGGCCGTCCAGCTGGGCGGCTACAACTACCAGTTCTGGTCGCTGATCGTGCCCCACGGCATTCTCGAGCTCAGCGTGATCGTGATCAGTGGCGGCACCGGCCTCATGCTTGGCGACGCCATCCTGCGCCCCGGACAGCTCCGCCGCACCGAAGCGCTCGCGCGCGTGGCGGTGCGAGCCGTGATGCTCGTACTCGGCGCTGCCAGCCTGCTCATCATCGCGGGTATCCTCGAGACCTTCGTGTCACCGAGCACGCTTCCGGGCGGGGTCAAGCTGGCGATCGGGGGGTCGGTGGGCCTGATCCTCTACTCCTGGCTGCTGCTCGCGGGTCGGAACCCGCGAGGGCGACGGGTCCACGCGTTCGACCGTCCAGCGGAAACCCCCGCGTAGACTGAAGTCGATGGACGTCGTCCGGATCACACCGCGTGGCTATTGCCACGGAGTTGTGGAAGCGATACGGATCGCAAAACGCGAAGGAGCCGCTCGCGCGGGCAGCGAACCCGTGACCATGCTCGGCTATCTCGTGCACAACGAACACGTGACCCGCGAGCTGGAGGAATCGGGCGTCGCGCTCGTCGCCGAACCCGACCGCATGAAGGCGCTCGAGCAGGTCACCGAGGGGACCGTCATCTTCACCGCGCACGGGATTTCGCCGGCGGTCGTCGAGGCTGCGCGTGCGCGTGGGCTCAACCTTGTCGACGCCACCTGCAGCGACGTCACCCGGACCCACGACCTCGTGCGGGAGCTGGTGGCAAGCGGGCATCACGTCATCTACATCGGCAAGCGGGGGCATCCCGAGCCCGCCGGCGTGCTCGGCATCGCTCCGGAACACACCACGCTGATCGAGACCATCGCGGAGGTCGACACCCTCGATCTGCCAGACGAACAGCCCCTGGCTGTCACGTGCCAGACCACGCTGAGCATGTGGGACACGCAGTCGATCATCGAGCGTCTCGTCGAGCGGTTTCCCACCATCGAGGTCCACAACGAGATCTGCCGCGCAACGCAGGAACGCCAGGAGGCCGCGGTCCTCGCCGCGGATGACGTCGATTGCGTGGTGGTTGTCGGCAGCGAACGCAGCAGCAACAGTCAGCGACTCGTGCAGGTGGTTCGGGAAAAGGGTCACAGGCCCGCGTATCTCGTCGACACGGCCGCGGACCTCGACCCCTCGTGGTTCCGCGGCGTTCGACGAGTCGGAGTCACGTCGGGTGCGTCGACGCCGACGCACATCACGCGCGCGGTTATCGCCGCGATGGAGGCGATGCCCGAAACCGCGTGAGGTGACGTTTTGGCTGCAGGGGTCACAAACCCCGGAAGCCTGCTAGTGTCCTGGCCGATGACCGCAGGTGGGCCGCCGCTCCCGCCGCCTCAAGCGCCTGGTCCATGGGATGGCGGGCAAGCGCCCCCGGCGCCGCCACCCGTGTACCCGGTGGCTGCGCCCGTCTACCCGGCGACGCCCTACTACCCAAACCTGCATCCCGGCCCCGCGCCGGGTATCGGATACGCCGGTTTCTGGATCCGTCTTCTCGCCACGATCATCGACTCGATCATCGTCGTCGTGCCGATCGCGATCCTGTTCTTTGTTTTGGAGAGCTCGGCGATCAGCACCTACGTCAACTGCGTGAACAGCGCCACCGCCTCCGGGTCGCTCGCCATCACGTGCCAGGGCTTTTTCCCCACCTCCTCGATCGCCTATTTCGAATTGATCGCACTGGGCGTCGAGTTCCTCTACTTCGTGATCCTCTGGTCTCAATTCGGCGGGACGCTCGGTCAGCGGATGCTCGGTCTGCACGTCGTCGACGTCGCCACCGGCCGGAACATCGGCGTCGGCCGCGCCATCGGCCGATTTGTCGGTTACATCATCAGCGCCGTGCTGCTCTACATCGGTCTCATCTGGGTCGCCTTCGACCCTCGGAAGCAGGGCTGGCACGACAAGATCGCGAGCACATTCGTGGTCCGCAAAGTCTAGAATCCGGCCACCGTCTCCCCGGACGGGAGGGCATCACGAGGAGGAGACCAACCGTGGCAGCACTGCCGCCTCAGCCACCAGGGAACCTACCCCCACAGCCGCCTGCCGTCGCACCGCCCGGTGGACCACCGGCCGGCGGGCCACCCCAGGGTCCGTATTCTCCCGGCGGCGCGTACGCAGGCCAGATGCCGGCTCAGCCGTACGTCTCGCAGGCGATGCCGCAACCGGTCGTGGTCAAAGTGCACAAGCGAACCTTCTGGCTGACGATCGCCCAGATCATCATGATCTTGTTCGCAATCGCGCGTATTCTCATCGGCGTCGGCTTTGCTGCGCTTGGCGTCCTCTTCCTCGTTGGCGGACGCGGCCGCATCGCATCGCTCCCTGGATACGACCAGGCACTGGGTCAAATCGGGAACGGTGTCCTCAACGTGCTTGCTGCATTTCTATTTGCTGTTGCTGTGTATTTCCTCATCACCGGTGTGATCGACCTGTTTCTCGGAATCATCGTCGGGCGTCCGTCCAACGTCGCCCGCTGGCTGATCGTCGTGCTCGATGTCTTGAGCCTTCTTTATGTCATTGACGGCCTGACTCACGGTGCGGGCTTCTGGACCGTTGGGCTCATTGTTTTCCTGGCCGGCAAGCTCATCGTCCTGTACGCGATGCTGCTCGACCCGGCGACGCGGCGGAACTTCGCAGGCACGAGCCGCTGAGCCTCTCCCGGCGAGCGCCGTCTGATTCACAGGCGCGCTCGCCGTTTGAGGTCGAGATAGCGATTCACGAGCCGGGGTGACAGCGTTCGCGCGTCCGCGTCGATGGTCTCGACGCCCGAGCTGCGCAGCAGATGCAGGGTGTCGTCGCGGTCTGCGATGAGTCCGCCTGCCACGGCACGGGCATACGCGTCGTCACCGGTGCGCGGCACGGCATTCGCAGCGTCGTCGAGAGCCGGGTCGCGGACCGTCACCACCAACGGGAGATGGCGCCGGCGCAGACGCACACACTGGCGGATCAGCGCTTTCCCCTGGTCGGGATCGAGGACGTCGGTGAAGATGACCACGAGCGATCGTCGCGTCTGCCACCTGCTGAAATATGCCAGGGCATCGTCGTAGTCGGCCTCGGTCTCGCCGGGCCTGATCGGGCGTGTTGCGTCGAGAAAGCGCCGCAGCTGAGCGGTTCCGGCGCGCGGCGGGAGCGTCGCGGTCACGGTGTCCGAGAACGCCAGCATGCCTGCACGGTCGCCGCTGCGGAGCGCGACGTGGACGAGAAGCAGGGCAGCGTTGATCGCGTGGTCCAGCTTGGTGAGGTCACCCGCGCCGATACCCATGAGCCGGCCGTGATCGAGGCAGATCACCAGCGGTTGGGCGCGCTCGGGCATCAGCTCGGTGGCCATCAGACGCCCGGTTCGCGCCGTGGCTCGCCAGTTGATTGAGCGCAGCGGATCGTCGGGAAACGCTTCGCGCACCCTTTCGAATTCGCTGCCCTCGGTGCGCAACCGCATGGTGCGAAGGCCCAGCTCGGCGAGCTGACCGCGGCGCGCCAGTGCCTCGTACACGTCGATGGCCGCCAGGTTCGGATCCACTCGCACCGGGCGAACCGCGTCGACGGTGGTCTGCCGCCAGCCGATTCCCCACGGG
>JBIOIZ010000083.1:0-13038 GCA_044450385.1 Candidatus Dormibacteria bacterium | reverse complement strand
GTGATGCCGGCTGTCGCGATGCACAGCCTCGGAGCACAGCTGGATCCGACGCTGTTCAAGATCGACGCGCTGACTCGGTCAGAAGCCGCGGCTCCCGGGCAGGTTCCCGTGCAGGTGTCGTGGCACGGCACGTCCGCGCCAACGATGCCCTGGCTCCTGCAGCCCGTCAGCGTGTCCGCCGGCATCACCGACGGCGTGGTCACGACCTCATCTGGTGCTGCGCTTGAGTCGGCGCTGGCGTCTGGCACGCTCACGAACATCGACCGCATCAGCCTCGCGGGCGCGGTGGCAGCGACGCGGCAGCGAGCGCCAGGCTTCACGCTTCATACGCTGACCGTCAACGGCATCGACTTCAAGGGCGCGCCCGACACCGGCGACCTCGCCATCCTGCTGAATACCGACAACGCGCTCAACAGCGCGGGCGTCGGTTTCGAGCAGTGGTACAAGGGGATCTTCAAGGTGAGCGTCCCCAACGGTCACTACTCGATGATCGGCGACTTCGTGCAATTTTCCGCGATCGGAGCGGGAGGCCCTCCCACGAGCGGCCAGGAGCACATCGCCATCCTGGACTTCACGGTCCACGGGAATACAACGGTGACTGTCGATGCGCGTACGGCGACAGCGCGGGTGGCGGTGGCCACGCCGATGCCGACCGACGTCGGGTCGGCCAGCGTCACCTGGCAGCGCGACAGTGCGGGGCAGACGGGTGGGACGAGCTTCGGCTCGGCATGGTCGTTCGGCGCAGGCCTGCCACCGTTCGCGGCGTACGTGAGCCCAACCCGCGCGCCTGCGGTGGGGACGCAGGGGTGGGTGGCTTCGTTTCACCTCGATTCACCGTCGGCAAGCCCCACCGCGTATTCGTATGACCTGACCTACGGCGCCTCGGGTGCAATCTCGGCAAAGCAGCGCCACGCCGTCAAGAGGGCGCAACTCGCAACCGTGGCGACCCGGTATTCCAGCGATGTTGCGGGCAACCCGGAGGCGGAGATCCGCCAGTCGTTCTTCCCCTGGCAGTTCAGTGCCTTCGGAGGGTTCGACAACTTCAATGCGCCGTTCGATCGCACTGAATACGTTCTCGCCGCGTCTGACCTGCTGTGGTTGCAACAGGTTGTCGCTGATGCCAACTCGTTCGGTGGGCTGAGCCAGGACTCGCCTCGGGTACTTGCACCGGCGAGAACCTATGGTGCGGATTGGAACCGCGGACCGATCGGCCCGGGCGTTGCCATCGACACCGGTGCCGGCGCGACCTTCCCCGTGGTCCAGGCGTGCCCTGCGTGCACCGAGGTGGGGATGCTCGAGTTCGCGGTGTACCCATACGGGGACAACCCGCCTGGCCATATCGGACCTCCCAACTTCCCGGCACCGGGTCTCACGGAAACAGACACGTACACGCTGTGGCGTGACGGCACCCCGATCAGTACCGGTCCGGACCCGCTGGGCATCAGCGTGCCGATCCCATCGGGTGCTGCCAGCTACCAGCTGAAGTACAGCGTCGCCACCAGCGCTCCATGGCGAACGCTGTCCACGAACCAGACGACGACATGGGGCTTCTCGAGTCCCGGTTCGACGAGCTCGCCGCCTCCGTCGGGATGGGCGTGCTTCAGCGGGACAAGCGTCGGGTGCAGCGTCGTGGCTCTCATGCTGCCCAGCTATCAGCTCCCCGAGGATGACACCGGTCACGTTGCGTCAGGCCCGGTGACCTTCCAGCTGGGAATCTCGCACATCCTTGGCGTGTCCATCGCGACGACGTCGGCCGCGGTTTCGATCTCGTTCGACGGTGGCTCGACCTGGGTGGCGGCGACGGTGAGTCCAAATGGCGCCAACAACTACGCGGTGAGCTACAGCGACCCGAATCACGCCGGCACGGCAGCGATCCGCATCAGCGTCACAGATGCCGATGGCGGCGTCCTCGATCAGACGATCCTCAACGCGTACGCGTTCCCATGAGGACGGTCGACCACGTGAAGGGAACACCACGATGAAGACGCAGTGGATCGCCGTCGGGTCCTTGCTGGTCGCGTCATTTGCGGGCGGGGCGACGGCCCACGCAGCATCATCCGTCGCACCGAGCGTGACGCATGTGTGCGGCGTCGCTGCTGATGGCACGGCGCGGTGTCTCGCTGATGTGGTGACGCAAAGCCCGATCGCGCGTTCCACGACCACCATCGCCGGATACGTCGCATCCCAGCTCGAGGCTGCGTACAAGTTGCCGGTCAGCCTGGGCGCAGGCCAGACGATTGCGATTGTCGACGCTTTTGACGACCCCACCGCCGAGGCGGACCTGGCAACGTACCGCAGCACCAATGGGCTCGCGCCGTGCACGACCTCGAACGGCTGTTTTCGCAAGTTGAATGAGACCGGCGCGGCCGGTCCGTATCCCAGCGCCGATCCTGGTTGGGGCATCGAGATCTCCCTCGACCTCGACATGGTGTCGGCCGCATGCCCGCGGTGCCACATCGTGCTGGTCGAGGCATCGAGTTCGTTCGTTGTTGATCTCGGCATTTCCGAGGACACCGCGGCAGGTCTCGGGGTTGCCGCAATCTCGAACAGCTATGGACTCGCGGAGTTCAATGGCATGCAGCAGTTCGAGAAGTACTACCGCCATCCGGGAACGACGATCCTTGTCGCCTCGGGCGATTTCGGCTTCGGACCGGCCAACTTTCCGGCGGTGATGTCGAATGTCGTCGCCGTGGGCGGCACGACACTCTCACGCGCGAGCAGCGCTCGCGGCTGGTCGGAGATCGCCTGGAACGGAGCGGGGAGCGGCTGTTCGGCATACATCGCCAAGCCGTCCTGGCAGCCTGGCAATCACTGCTTCATGCGCACCGTGGCCGATGTTTCGGCCGATGCTGACCCGAATCCTGGTCTGGCTGTCTACGACACGAGCTTTCCTCCAGGATTTGACGGCCTCAACCCGGGATGGATCGCGGTGGGTGGGACGAGCGCATCGTCGCCGTTCATCGCAGGTGTCGTCGGGCTTGCCGGCAATGGGAAGACGATGTCGCCCGGATTCGCATATCACCATGTTCGAGACTTCTTCGATGTCATCGGTGGCTCGAACGGATATTGCGGCAGCCTCCAGAATTACCTGTGCAATGGCGTCAAGGGCTACGACGCCCCGACCGGTATCGGGACGCCGAATGGGGCAAATGGCCTCTGAGCGCGAGACGCCTCTCCCTATGAGCTAACCGACCCGCCTGTAGCTGCGCACGGCCAGGGGAGTGAAGATGATCATCACGCCTGCGAGCCACACCAGGCTCTCCCAGAGGGAGGGGTTGAGCGGAAATTGCGGTCCGCCGAGTGCCATTGCACGCATGGCGTTGATCACCAGCGTCACGGGTTGATTGTTCGCGAACACCTGGAGCCAACCGGGCATCGTCGCGATCGGGACGAAGGCGGAGCTGACAAACGTCAGAGGAAATATCCAGATCAAGCCAAAGGCCTGAACCGACTCCTCGTCCTTGATCGCGAGTCCGACGAATGCGGAAACCGTGCAGACGGCGATGCCGAACGCCTCGGCGAGCAGGATCATGCCGATGGCGCCGACCACTCCGTTCTGAAATCGGAAGCCCACCGCGTACCCGACGCCGACGATCACGAGGATGACGATCAGCATCCGGATCGAGTCTGCGACCAGCCTGCCCGCGAGCACCGCCGATCGGGCCATCGGCATTGCCCGGAAACGGTCGATAACCCCCTTTGTCGCCTCCTGCGCCAGGGCGATGGCGGTTGCGAAGGTTGCGAATGCCGCTGTCTGTCCGATGATCCCGGGCATGAGGTAGCTGACATACCCACCTGCCCCCGGAGCCCGGATCGCGCCACCGAAGACGTACCGAAAGAGGAGCACGAAGATGACCGGCTGCACCACCGTGAACACGATGTAGGCGGGAACGCGCATCCACACGAGCAGGTTGCGACGCGTCATGACCAGGGTGTCGCTGATCGCCCACCGCGCCATCTGCACAGCGCTCGGTTGGACTCTGATGTCCGCCCGTCGGGCAACCACGCTCACGATGACACTCCCGCAGCGGCTTTCGAAGGCGGTGCCGTCTTGCGGATGGCATCCGACGATGCCTCTGCCGCGTGACCGGTCACTGCGAGGAACACGTCATCGAGCGATGGGCGGTGCAGGGCAAGATCCTCGGTCTCGATGCTGGCGGCGTCCAGCCGGCGCACCGCCTCGACCAGTGCGGTTGATCCGCGGCTTCCGACAGGCACCTTGATGCGCCGTGCTTCGGGATCGACGTTCGGAGCGGCGTCCGACAGGCCCTCGACCGCACGCACGGCGTCGTCCAGTTGCGTCCGGTCGGGAACGGTGAACTCGAGGAGATCGCCGCCGACCTGGTTCTTGAGTTGATCCGGGGTTCCCGAAGCGATGACCTCGCCACGGTCGACAACGACGATCGTGTTGGCGAGCTCATCAGCCTCGTCGAGATATTGCGTCGTCAGCAGCAGGGTGGTACCGCGCTCGACGAGCTCGCGGATGATCTCCCACATCCCGAGGCGCCCATACGGGTCGAGCCCGGTGGTGGGCTCGTCGAGAAAGAGCACCGACGGCTCGGCGATGAGACTCGCGGCAAGATCGAGCCGGCGCTGCATCCCTCCTGAGTACGTCTTCGCCGGGCGGTCGGCGGCTTCGGCGATATCGAAGCGCTCGAGCAGCGCAGCGGCTCGATCCCGGACCTTGCGTCGCTCCATGTGATTCAGGCGACCCATGATCTCGAGGTTCTCGCGGCCGGTCAGCTCGAGCTGGATCGCGGTCGACTGCCCGGCAAGCCCGATGCACCGCCGCACCGCCGCGGCGTCGCGAATCACGTCATAGCCCTCGATGACCACGCGCCCAGAGTCCGGGTGCAACAGCGTCGTCAGCACGCGTACCGCGGTGGTCTTCCCGGCACCGTTGGGACCGAGCATGCCGAGCACGCTTCCTCGAGGAACGTTGAAGTCTATCCCGCGCAGCGCGTGCACCTTGCCAAAGGACTTGTGAAGCCCAGAGACCTCGATGGCATATTCGGCGTGCTGAGTGGACATGGTCCGGTGAGGATAGGGCAAGCGGGTCGCCGGACCACCTGCCTGCGCGGTCGGGGGCTAGTCGAGGTTCGCGACCCGCATCCACACCAGGATGGCCGGCTGCAGCAGCCCGCGAGAGCAGCACGCCGAGGCCCTCGAGGCGGCGCGAGTCTCGGTTGCCATCCCCGAACGCGCTTCGGCCCAGCACGACCATGGCGTGGAGCCGTCGCAGGATCAGGCGATGGGCCGCGTAGAACCCGCAGAGGATCTCCACGAACCGCTCAAGGGCCGCCACCGGGTCGGACTGCCCGAAGGCGTCGGGCAGCAGGTGCAGCTGAAACGGATTCGAACTCAACGCCCGAGGCCAGTCCGACTCCCACCGGGGCGGCGGCCTTGTGACATTCTCAGTGGGTGGCGTACCACGTTTCCGCGGATGAATTCGAGAGCATCGCTGCCGGAGCTCTCGAGAGCATCCCACCGGAATTGCGCGCCCGGATGGACGCCGACAATCTCCTGATCACGATTCAGCCTGACGCGACCGAAGACGATCGCGGCCACGGCATCGGCGAGCATGTTCTCGGTTACTTCCAGGGCGCCACCGAGTCGACGTTCAGCGCGACGGGATATCCCAAGCGGATTGTCCTGCTGCAGCACCATATCGAGCGGTGGTCCAGGACCCACGCGGAACTGGTTGACCAGGTGCGCGACACCGTCTTGCACGAGGTTGCCCACTACTTCGGGATGGACCACGACGACATCGAGCAGACGCGGCTGCACCACTGACCATGTATGAGGCACGGCAATGACGAATGAATCCGCGTCGGTTGCTCAGCAAGATCCAGCTGGTGTGATCACCAAGCTGAGCCCCCTGTCAGTTGCCGAAACAGTCTCGCGCCTGTTGACGCTCGTGGCGTCGAAAGGCATGAAGCTATTCGCGGTGGTCGATCATAGCGGCGAGGCCGAAAACGTGGGACTTGTGTTGCGTGACACCAAGGTCGTGGTCTTCGGCTCTCCGCAAGCCGGAACGCCGGTGATGCAGGCATCTCCACTGGCCGCCCTCGATCTGCCCCTGAAGGTGCTGGTCTGGGCGGACGGAGATCAGACCAAGGTCAGCTACACATCACCGGGTGCGCTTGCTGCGCGCTACGACCTCAGTCCTGAACTGGCCGCACGGCTCGCCGGCATCGACGCGCTGACCGACGCTGTCGTCGGCGGCCAGGCAGCGTGAAGCCGGCAGCCGCGAATTCATGGCATCGGCGGCGTACGTCGGTATCGTGCCGCCCGGTGTGGATCCATTCGACGCAGCACCACTCACGTGTGCAGGAGTGACGGCGTACAAAGCCGTGAAGTCCTCCGGCGGAGCCGTGACGGGGCGGATCGTCTTCGACCTCAGGGACAAGGTCGTTGCCGCACCGCGTGAGCGAGAGCTCACGGCTGCGGTGCTGTAGCCGGCGCCCGGAGTCCTGTGACCGCGAGGATCTCCGCCTCGCCGAGTGTGTCGTGCTCGAGCAGTGCCTTGACAAGCGCGTCCAGCTTGTCGCGGTTGCTGCTGAGCAGCGCAGTGGCCTGGCCGAGACACTCCTCGCAGATGCGCCGAACCTCCTCGTCGACGAGGGCTGCCGTTTCTTCGCTGTAGGGCCGCGAGAATCCCAGGGGCTGCCCGGGGCCGTCCACGTCTTCGGCGAGACTGAGCACTCCGACCTTCGGACTCATGCCGAAACGCACCACCATCTGCCGCGCGATGGCGGTGACCTGGCGCAGATCGCTCTCGGCTCCGGTCGTGACGACCCCGTAGACGAGCTCTTCGGCCGCCCTGCCGCCGAGCGCTCCGGTGATCCGACCGCGGAGGTAGTCCTCGCCATAGCTGAAGCGGTCATCGACAGGGCTCTGGACGGTGACGCCGAGCGATTGCCCGCGCGGGATGATCGAGACCCGGCGCACCGGGTCTGCCCCGCGCTGGAGGAGCCCGAGCAACGCATGTCCCGATTCGTGATACGCGATCCGCTCGCGGTCGATCTGGGTGAGCGAGAGCTTGCGTTCGGATCCCAGCTCGACCTTCACCAAGGCGTCCGTGAAATCGATCTGGCTGACCTCTTGCGCGTCGCGGCGGGCCGCTGCGAGAGCTGCCTCGTTCGCGAGATTGCGCAGGTCTGCGCCGACCATCCCGGCCGTCAGCGAGGCGATCACTTCAAGGTCGACATCGGGTCCGAGCGGAATCTGCCTGGTGTGAATGCGCAGAATCTCGAGCCGGCCCCGTCGATCAGGGAACGGCACGGTGATGCGGCGATCGAAGCGTCCGGGCCGGAGCAGCGCGGCGTCAAGAACGTCCGCACGGTTGGTGGCTGCCAGAACGATCACGCCCACGCGAGGGTCGAAACCATCCATCTCGGTCAGGATCTGGTTGAGGGTTTGCTCCTGTTCGTCGTTGCCCCCCAGACGAACACCGGCCGATCGGGACCGCCCGATCGCGTCGAGCTCGTCGATGAACACGATGGCCGGCGCTGCGGCTCGCGCCTTCTGAAAGAGGTCACGTACGCGGGCCGCACCGACTCCCACGATGGCCTCGATGAACTCCGAGGCGGAGATGGCGAAGAACGGCACGCCTGCCTCGCCCGCAACGGCTCGTGCGAGCAGCGTTTTCCCGGTTCCGGGCGCACCGATGAGCAGGACCCCTTTGGGAATGGTGCCGCCAAGGCGCTGGTATTTCTCGGGTTTCTTCAGGAAGTCGACGATCTCGACCAACTCTGCCTTGACCTCGTCGATCCCGGCGACATCGGCAAACGTCGTGTCGGGATGCTCGGGGTTGTAGAGACGGGCTCCGCTCTGCCCGAACCGTCCGAGGATGCCACCGGCCCCCATGGCCGCCGCACTTCGTCGCATCAGGTAGATGAATCCGAAGACGATCAGAAATGTCGGTCCGAACCAGAGAAGCAGCGTTTCCCAGAACGGGGTCGGTGGATTCGGTGGTTCAGCGAGGATGCTGACGTTGTTCTTGAGAAGCGCCGCCTCCAGGTTGTCAGTCGCGAACGAGGGTCGCTGGGTGGCGAAATCCTTGGCGCTGGGCTGCCCCGGCCCAGCACTGACCGCTTTTTTCGCCGTGCCCGTGATCGAATCACCGGTGGCCGTGATGTTCACCACGTTGCCCGCGTTGACCTGGTCGACGAAGACGTTGTACGGAATGGTCACCGACGGCGGCTGGCTTGCTGACTGGATGATGCTGGTCACGACGATGTTGACCAGGAGCAGCAGGAAGATGAGCAACCAGAACCGCCGCCAATGCATGGGGTTGTAGCCGAGCACGTTCGGCCGCTGCGGACCCGTCGGTGCGGGTCGCGACGGCTGATTCGGTGCCTGGAAGGCCATGGGTCAAGCTTAGTTGGGTTATGCGTCGCTCGCGGGGGACCTGCCCTCCCGCCGAGTGGCGTATAGGCTGTCGATCTCCAGTGCATAACGCTCGGCGATGACCTTTCGTCGCATCTTGAACGTTGGCGTCAGCTCGACGCCGATCTCGAACTCCTCAGGCAGCAGGAGCCAGCGCCGCACCTTCTCGACATCGGCGAGATGTCGATTCACGGCTTCGACGCGCTTGTGCACCTCGTCGAGCAGGGCAGGATGCGTGACCAGCTCCGCCATGCGCGCCGGCAGACCATGCGTTCTCGCAAAGAGCTCGGCGCCGGAGCGGTCAAGGGTCAGCAGCGCGGCGATGTAGGGTCGCCGATCGCCGATCACGACGGGATTCGCGATCAGCTCGCTGCGCAATGCATCCTCGATGTTGGAGGGAGCAACGTTCTTGCCTCCGGCGGTGATGATGAGGTCCTTCTTGCGGTCGGTGATGCGCAGGTACCCATCGCTGTCGAGCTCACCGATGTCTCCGGTGTGCAACCAGCCGTCGACCACCGCTTCAGCAGTAGCAGTGGGATCCTTGTAATACCCGACAAAGAGCACATCGCCGCGCATACAGATCTCGCCGTCATCGGCGATGCGCAGCTCAACTCCCGAAACGACCTGTCCGACCGTCCCGAGGCGCGCATGGCCGCGCCGGTTCACCGTGGTCACCGTCATGTTCTCGCTCATTCCGTACCCCTCGAGGACCTCGAGGCCGAGGGCATGCAAGAAGCGCAGCACGTGCACCGCGATCGGGGCCGCGCCTGTGATGAGCGTGTGCGCCTGGTCCAGACCGGCGTGCTCGCGGATGTGCCGCAGCACCAGGCGATCCGCGACCCTGTGGCGCAGCCGCTGGCTGAGAGTCGACCGCTCACCTCGCTGACCGCGATCGACGGCTTCCTCGCCAACCCCGATCGCCCACCGCGCCACTCGACGGCGTGTCGATGGCAGCGCGTCAATTGTGGCGTTGATCGTTGTCGCCATCCTCTCCCACACACGCGGCACGCCGACGAAGCACGTCGGGCGCAGGTCGCGCACCGCCTCAGGCATCGTGGCGACGGACGCCGCGAACCAGAGCGCGTTGCCGGCGCTGTAGAGACGCACTTCGCTGTTCAAGCGTTCGAGGATGTGTGCGAGCGGCAGGTAGCTGAGCACACGGTCGTCCGCAGAGAGATCGACAATCGGCCCCAGTGCATTGATGGCTGCGATCAGGTTGCCGTGGGTCGCCATGACCGCCTTGGGCGGTCCCGTCGTGCCACTGGTGTATACGAGTGTCGCGACGTCGGCCGACTGCACCGCGTGGATTCGCCTGTCGAGGTCGTCCGCCACCTGCGCTAGCGCTTCGCGTCCACGCTGCATCGCCTCTGCCCAGGAGATGACGAACGCCTGGTTCCCTGCAGGAACCGAGCCTTCAATGAGCACCACGCGTTGCAATGCCGGCAAACGTTCTCGCTGCTGAAGTACGCGGCTGAGAAGTTCCTCGTTCTCCACCACGGCGATCGGGGAGTCCGAGTGTCCGAGAACGTAGGCGGCCTCCAGCGCGCTCAGGGTCTGATATAGCGGCGCTGTGCATGCGCGAGCGAGCATGACGGCCGTGCTGGCGATCAGGAATTCGGGACGGTTGAACGACCAGATCGCGACGTGCTCTTCCTCGTTGAGCCCGGCAGAGATGAGGAACGCGGCCAGCTCGCGCGCGCTTTGCGCATATGCACCCCAGGCCATTGGAGTCCATCGATCGCCGGCGCGGTGGAACATCGCCGGCTTGTCCGCGCGCGAAGCCGCCTGGTGCAGGAACAACTCGACAAGCGTGCGTTCTCGGACCGGTCCGATCCGCGACGAGGTGCCGGACGATGGCGTGGGTGTCGTCAGGCGACCGCCTGGGAACGAAACGGAACGGCATCCAGGCACTCGTCGATGATTGCGTGCACGAGGCGATCAACTCGCTGCTCCCCCAGTCGCGGCGCGCGTTGCGACAGCCGTTCCACGATCTCCTGCTCGCGACCGAGGTCCCGCTCCGGCAGTCGGGCCGCCGTCTTGCGCTGCTGCACGGCTTCGACCATCGCGGCACGGTACTCGAGCAGCTGGAAGACCGCGTCGTCGATGGTGTCGATCATGAGGCGACATCCGACGACCGACTCGGCGACTGCCGGACGAGTCATCGCGCAGAGCACCAGGGAGGCGTGCACGATCTGGCCGAGCACCTGAGGCGTGATCGCCTGCGCCGCGTCGCACAGCGATGCGGCCGGATCCGGGTGACACTCGATGAGCAGCGCGTCAGCGCCGGCGACGAGGGCGGCAACCGCGAGCGAAGGGACCCATCGTGCATTGCCCGCAGCATGACTCGGATCCACGGCTATCGGGAGATCGGTCATGTCGCGGAGGACCGCGATCGCGCTCACGTCCAGCGTGTTTCGTGTCGCCGTCTCGAAGGTGCGGATGCCGCGTTCGCAGAGGATCACCTCCCGGTTTCCCTCGGCGGTGACATAGTCGGCGGCCGCGAGCCACTCGTCGTACGTGGCAGACATTCCTCGCTTGAGGATGACCGTCATGCCACTCTGGCCTGCCGCGCGCAGCAGCGGTGTGTTGTGCATCGAGCGGGTGCCGATGAGCAGCGCGTCGACATGGCCGCGGAGCATGTCGATGTCATCGCCGGCGAGTGGTTCGGCGATCACGGGCAACCCGGTGACGCGTCGCGCCTCGTCGAGCAGCGGGAGCCCGTCACGGCCAAGGCCCTGGAACGATCCCGGTCGTGTGCGAGGCTTCATCACGCAGCCGCGCAGCACCGAGGCGCCTGCCCGACCCGCCGCAATGGCGTGGTCGATGTAGCCCGGCTCGACTGCGCATGGCCCGGCAATCACCGGTACCGTGTCGCCGCCCACCGCAACGTCGCCGATCGTGACGCGGTGGGTTTCGTGTCGTCGTGTCGCGCTGAGGAGCAGCGGCTCGATAGTCACTGTTTGGCACCTCCGTGTGGTGATGGGCCACCACACGGGATCCGGGGCTGACCCATCTCTGATGAACCAGCCCTGGTAACGACTGCGCGGTCGGGTTAGAGGACCCCCGGCAGCCTTACGGCTGGCGGGCCAAAGTATCGACGCGCATGTGCGGCCATTGACGCATACCGTAGCACAGGCCCAGCAGCCGCCAGGCGCAACTTGCTCTGACCACCCGACCATGTCAGGCTACACACGTATCGGAGAACAGCCAGGCGGACAGCCCCCGCATCGAGGTCTGTTCGACCCTGCCGTGGAGCACGATGCCTGCGGTGTGGCGTTCGTTGCGAGGATCGCCGGCGGACCCGCTCATTCGGTAGTCGAGCAGGGAATCCAGGCGCTCGTCAATCTCGGCCATCGGGGAGCTTCCGGGGCCGAGCCGGACAGCGGCGACGGGGCCGGAATCCTCCTGCAGCTTCCCGACGCATTCTTGCGTGACGCGAGCGGCCTGTCCCTGCCTGCGCCCGGATCGTATGGCGTCGGGATGGCGATGCTCCCCCAGGACCCACGCGACCGCGAGCAATGCGAGGCCATCACATGGCAGGCGTGCCGTGCGGAGGGCCTCCGCTTGCTGGGCTGGCGCGACGTTCCGGTGGTGGCCGAAGCCCCCGGACGGTCGGCTCGTATTGCGCTGCCTGCGCTGCGCCAGCTCTTCGTCGCCGCCATCGGGCTTGACGGTGCCGCCCTCGAGGGCCGTCTCCTGGTGCTGCGACGGATCATCGAGCGCGACGCTCTTGCGGCCGGGATCGGCCGGGATCGATTCCACTGGGCCAGCCTGTCCAGCCGCACGGTCGTCTACAAGGGCATGCTCACCGCCGCACAGCTGGCCGGCTTCTATCCGGATCTGCTCGATGAGCGGGTGACATCGACGCTGGCGCTGGTGCACGCGCGCTTTTCGACGAATGTCCTTCCGCGCTGGGACCTCGCCCAGCCCTTCCGCATGTCGGCGCACAACGGCGAGATCAACACGCTTCGCGGCAATGTCAACTGGATGCGCGCGCGCCAGTCGAAGTTCCGCAGTCCCCACTTCGGCGACGACATCGCCAAGCTCATGCCCGTCCTCGACGAATCGGGTTCCGACTCCTCGCAGTTCGACAACGCGCTCGAACTCCTCGCGATGACCGGCAGGCCCATCGAGCACGCCGTAATGATGATGATCCCCGAGGCGTGGCATCAGAACGCGCTCATGGATGATGAGCGCCGCGCATTCTACGAGTTTCACAGCTCGCTGCTCGAACCCTGGGACGGACCGGCCGCGATCGCGTTCACCGATGGGCGCGTCATCGGCGCGACCCTCGACCGCAACGGTCTGCGCCCTGCGCGCTATCTCGTGACCGAGGACGGCCTCGTGGTGATGGCGTCCGAGGCCGGGGTGCTCGAGCTGCCCGAGGAACGGATTGCCCGGAAGTGGCGTCTGGAGCCGGGGCGGCTCCTGCTCGTCGATACGGCTGCGGGGCGCATCCTCGACGACGCGGCAGTCAAGGGGGGGTTGAGCTCAGCGCAGCCCTATAGCGATTGGATCCGCGCGGGCACCGTGCATCTCGACGAACTCGATCCGCCGGACCACGTCCCGCCGCATGATCCCGGGACGCTCCTGGTGCGTCAGCAGGCGTTCGGCTACAGCGTCGAGGACGTCGAGATCCTGCTCGAG
>JBIOIZ010000082.1:0-13055 GCA_044450385.1 Candidatus Dormibacteria bacterium | reverse complement strand
GGTTCGGGGTGGGCCTCTCCGCCGCCGGTTCCCGGATGGTGGTCGCAACAGTTCTACAGCTACGAGCCGCCCCCACCGCCGAGGCGGACATCACGGCTGGTGATGCTCGGCGCTGCAATCGTCATCTTCGTCTTCGCCGCCAGCGCAGCCGCCACCGCGGTGATCGCAACCCATGGCCTGGGTGGCTCCGGGAACACCTCGGGTGTCGATGCGGCCATCGTCGACATCGAGACGTCCCTCGGCGGCGGTGCCGCCGCTGCTGGGACCGGCATCGTGCTCACGTCGTCAGGACTCGTGCTCACCAACGATCATGTCGTCTCCGGTGGAGAGGCGATCAGCGTGCGGCTGACCGCGACGGGCGCCACCTTCAGCGCGGACCTTGTCGGCCAGGACACCCTCCACGACATCGCAGTGCTCCAGCTCGGGGGCGCGAGTGGACTCTCGAAGGCCCCGATCGGCGACTCGTCGACGGTGCACGTCGGAGACGGAGTCACCGCGCTCGGAAATGCCCAGGGGCGCGGTGGTGCGCCGGTTGTGGCGACCGGCACAGTGACGGCCCTGGATCAGCAGATCACAGCGTCGGATTCGACGGGACAGCATCCCGAGCAGCTGAACGGGATGATTCAAACCAACGCTCCGATCCAGCCGGGTGACTCAGGTGGGCCGCTCATCAACAGCAATGGCCAGGTGATCGGGATCGACACGGCTGCGAGCGGAGGGCGCGCGGGACCGCAGCCCGGGGTTGTCCAGGCATTCGCGATCCCCATCGATACCGCCCTGAACTACGCGCATCAGATCATCGCGAATCCCTCGACCCCACCAGCGGGCGCGTTCCTCGGGGTATGTGTCAGTGACAGCGCATCACCACCTGGCGCCGTGCTGATCTCAGGATCGACCTGCGGACCGACCGGCGTCGAGAGCGGGACGCCGGCAGCCTCCGCGGGGCTCGGCGCGGGCGACGTCATCACCTCGATCGGTGGCACGGCGGTCGTCTCCCAGGCGTCGCTCATCCTCGCACTTCAAGGCGATCACCAGCATCAATCCGTGACGATCGGCTGGGTCGATCCTTCCGGGCAGCAGCATCAAGCGACCGTGACCCTCGCAGCAGCGCAGTAGCCCGGCAATAGACTGGCGCGTCGTGCGTGGACGCCTCCAGTACCTGACAGTCTTCGGCGTGGTCCTCCTTGCGTGGGCGGCGCTGTGCTTCTGGGCAGGGCTCGGATTCGCTCTGGTGGCCTCACTTCTCCTCCTCGCCGTTCTCGTTCCCATGGCGTTGGTCGCCGGGCACCGGTTCGTCAATCGCCGGTACGTGCTCGTTGAAATCGCCGCGCTCGTGATCGCCGTCGTGGTCTCGGCTGTCACCGATTTCGTGATCGCGGGCATTGTCTTCGGTGCGCTGCTCGGCGTTGACACGCTGGTGTGCAGCGCGCTCGTGCTCATGCGTGGGCGCGGTGCACTTCGAAACGTGACCCGCAACCTCCTGGTGCTACTCGCGACGCTGGGGGTGGCGACGGGCGCATCCGCGCTCACGGGCGCGCTCGTGCCGGTACCGTCGTGCGGCACGGCGTCGGTCGGCGTCGGAGGTGCCACCTCGGCAGCGTCGGCGGCGGCCGCGCAGTGTTTCGTCTCGTCGGCAGAGGCCTGCATTCCCAAGACGCTCACGGTTGACGACACCGGTGTCGACGAGCTCGCCACGCATCGATTTCGCATCGTCCCGGACAGCGATGCGCGATGCCACTTCACCGACGCGGTGCAGTACGGTCCGCCTGCGCACCCAAGTCAACACACCGTGACGTACACCTGCCCCGCGTTGACCGACCAGGTTGGAGCGCCGGGAGAGCAGCAGATCCAGTTGACGCAGTGTTCGAGCGGCATCGTCCCAGGCCTCGCGGCGCCGATCATCCCGCTCACCGAGTATCAGCCCCTCCCGACGCCGTCACCCGGTTGAGGCTTCGCTGACAGACAATCCTCCGCGTGGACGAGTCCCTGTCCGACCTGCTCGTCGAGCACGAGCTCGCCGCCCGAGCGAAGCTGCCGCCGGCTGCGTTCGACTACATCGCTGCGGGGGCGGGGGAGGAGCTGAGCCTCGAGGAGTCGCGAGCCGCGTGGCGTCGCTACCGGCTTCGTCCCCGCATCTGTCACGGGGGCGCCGCGCCCGATCTCACGACCGAGGTGCTGGGAACGCCTCTCGCGGTGCCGGTCATGGTGGCGCCGACCGCATATCAGCAGCTGGCTCATCCTGAGGGCGAGGTCGAGACCGCACGCGGCGTCAGCGCCTCGAACGGCCTCATGGTGGTGACGACGCGGGCGACGCGGACGCTTGAAGAGATCGCCGCAGAGCTCGGCGGCGCGTGGTGGTACCAGGTCTACGTGGTCCGGGAACGCCGTCTGACGGAGGAGCTGGTTCGTCGCGCCGCCGCGTTGGGAGCGACGGCATTGATGCTGACCGTGGACACGCCATACATCGGTTTCAAGCGTCGGGGCCGTTTCGCTCCATTGAGCATCGAGCAGCACCTGGTGAACTTCGGGACGCATCTGACGCCTGGGGCATCGTTCGACGAGGTGACCGCCAGCATCGAGCAGGACGCCACGATCAGCCTGGAGACGATCGCGTGGCTGCGCGATCTTGCCGGGCTGCCGGTGTTCGTCAAGGGGGTCCTCCGTGCCGACGACGCGGCAGCGTGTCTTGACGCCGGCGCGGCCGGTGTCGTCGTCTCCAACCATGGTGGCCGTCAGCTCGACCGTGCCGTGGCAACGGCGGCCGCGCTCCCGGAGATCGTGGCAGCGGTGGAGAGACGCGCTCCGATCCTCGTGGACGGAGGCATCGTGAGCGGCACCGACGTGTTCGTTGCCCTCGCCCTCGGCGCGACGGCGGCGATGATCGGCCGCCCGATCCTCTGGGGCCTGGCGGCCGCGGGAGCCTCGGGCGTTCAGCGAGTGCTTGACGCGTACCGCAACGAGCTTGCGCACGCGATGGGACTCGCGGGCGTCACCGCGCTCGGTGAGTTCAGTCGCGACCTGGTCGCGTGACCGACCCCAGGCGTTTCGCGTTTTGTAACTTCGACGCCTGACCCGGTGAGCGGACGGACCCGTACGATACCGGCGAGCACAGACCGCCGAGCCATAGCGAAGGAGCCGCAATGGACACGAGCGACACCGGAATCTCGACATCGGGCCGATCCCGCGGGCGTCGTGGTGCAGCGACCCCGGCGGCATCGGAGCCAGGAGGCATCGTGGTCCTCGGGCCGCGCGATTCGCTCGTCGGCACGCTGACCGTCAACGGCGACGTTCGCATCGAAGGCACACTGGACGGCGAGGTCACGGCGACCGGTGTGATCACTGTCCACTCGACGGGCACCGCGCGCGCACAGATCTCGGCTCGCGACATCCTTGTCAGCGGAACCGTTGAAGGCAACGCCGTGGCTCGCGAGCTGGTCGCGCTCAGCGAGACCGCGTCATTCGCGGGCGAGGTCCGAGCCGGGCGACTCCGGGTCGATGAAGGTGCGACGTTGAACGCAACCATCACGATGGCCCCGTCGGGTGACGCCCCACCGGCGCGACGGATGGAAGCGCATGACGATGAGACCGCGGTTGACGTGACCGGGTCACCGGTCAGTGGTGAGGGTGAGAACGGAGCCTACGGCGAAGAGAACGCAGGTTCCGAGTCCGATGCGCACAGCGACGAGCGCACCGCGGAGACGTCTAGCGTTTCCTCGAGCGCGGACTCAGCAGAGGGCTGAGCCGGGGACTGGTCGCGGAGCCGCCCGGTAGCGAGGGTGAAAGCGCCGTGAAACGCGTAATCACCTTCGCCCAGGCGGTGCATGGTTCGGTCGAGCTCTTCCTCGAACGTGGCGCGAGCGCCGGGGCTCAACAGACCGATCATTGCGTGCGGCCACGGTCCCGACCACTGCATCAGCTCCGTCCATTCGTGCACATCAGCGGCGCGAACACCGACAAGCAACTGCGTGACATTGATATCCGCGAAACCGGCCATGTCGAGCATGTTGGCGAGCACCCACGGCTCACCGAACAGCGCATGATGCGCCGGCGTACGCGCACGACGGATCGCGAGCCGCTCGAGGCGTTCGAAGAACACGGCTTGTGCGGGTGTTGACAGGCTCCTGCACCTGCAGGACACGGCGATACGCCCGTTGGGTTTCAGGACACGCCGGATCTCGGCGAACGCCTGCCAGGGATCCTCGAGGTATGCCAATGTCTGCCCGAGGATCGCGATGTCGAACTGCGCGTCATTGAAGACGAGGTGATGCGCGTCCATGACCGCGTACTGAATGCCGCATTCGCCGGACGACTGCTCGCGCGCGTACGCGATCATGTCGGGTGACAGATCGACGCCAATATGTTCGAGCGGCGAGTCGCCGATTCCCAGCGACCGGCTGACCAGACCTGTGCCGCAGCCGATGTCGATCACGCGCTCATGAGCCTGCATATCGATGAACGTCGCAAGCCGCTGGGCGGCACGAACATTTGCGCCCCCGGCCCACGAATCGTATCGAGGCGCAGCGGCACGGTGGAAATCAAGTTGCAGCTGGCGGAAGGTGTCCGGAATACCGGCGAGCGTGACGGAGTCGTGCGCCCATTCCACCCGCGAAGCGACCGCAGGATCAGTACGATATGCGCTGAGCAACGGACGAGAAGGAGAGGACAGTTCCATGGAGAACATCACTGAAGTCGAGGAGGCAGCGGCGTCCATTCCACGTGGAGGTCACCGAAACGGCGCGGCAGGTGCCAGGGGCATCACCCTTGGCCCTCGCGACGTCCTTAACGGATCGCTCACGATCGAGGGCGACCTCCACATCGAGGGGACTGCCGAGGGGGAGATCAAGGTGTCGGGTGACGTCGACGTCGAGTCGTCCGCAAACGTGCGTGCGCAGGTCGACGGGCGCAACGTGACAGTCCGTGGAAACGTGACCGGCAACGTGATCGCACGCGGCAGGTTGACGGTGGCGGGCAGCGGCGTCGTGCTGGGTGACGTTCGCGCTGCGAGGCTTCGCGTCGACGACGGCGGCACGGTCAACGGCACCATCACCATGGGGGCGATCGAGTCGGAGTAGTGCATCCAGCCTGATCGCATCAGCAGATTATCCGCTGTTCGAGGGCAAAACGCGTCAGACGCGTTGCTGAAGACCCCCGAGCAGGCGAGTGGTGGCAGCGGTGACCTCCTGTACGGCCGCGTCGAAGGCCGGTTGGTTTGCCTTGGACGGTGCCCGGTAGCCGCTGATCTTGCGCACGAACTGGAGCGCGGCCGCTCGAGCATCGTCGTCGTCGGCAGGTGGTTCGGCGCCGCGGAGCGTCTTGATACTTCGGCACATGCATCGAGAATACCCGGGTGAGCGTCAGCAACGTAACGCCGTTGCGTACTCATACCATCGCCAACTGCGGAGGTTCTCACCTATGCGACGCATTGTTTTGACCGTGGCCGGCGCAGCGGTGCTTGCCGCCTGTGGCGGTGCAGGGTCCGGCACCACGTCGCCGGCCACCAGCGGCCCCGCTTCATCGGGCACGACCATCTCCACGACGAGCACATCTCTCGGCACTGTGCTGACTGATCCGAGGGGCTTCACCCTCTACTACTTCCTCCCGGAGAAGAACTCGATGCTCGGCGCCTGCACCGGAGGCTGCCTTACGACTTGGCCGCCACTCGTGGTGACCGGAGCGCCGACCGCGGCGTCCGGCGTCACCGGGGCGCTCGCCACGGTGTCGGTCACGGTCAACGGCGCGACCCTGACCGAGGTCACGTACAACGGCTGGCCGCTCCACACCTTCGCCAGTGACACGGGCCCCGGTCAGACCAATGGGAACGGCATCGCGAGCATGTGGTTCGCCGCCATGCCGGGCACGACGTCCTCATCGACGGGCACAACCACCGGTTCCGGCTCCACGCCCACCGCGACCCCGAGCAGCACCCCTGGAGGTTATGGATACTGACGCCTCACAAAAGTGAGCGTCTTTCAGTACATCTCGGACAACTGGTCGTCCATCGAGCCCCAGATCGTCACCCACCTCGAGATCGTTGGTGAGTGCATCGCGATCACGAGCGCGGTCGGGCTGGGGCTCGGCATCGCCGCCGCGCGGTTCGAGGCCCTGTCCACGGTGATCATGGCGGTCACCAGCACGATCCTGACGGTGCCCAGCTTCGCCCTCTTCGGTTTGCTCTCGATCTGGCTCGGGCTGGCCAACCCGCCGGTCATCGTCGGCCTGGTGCTGTATGGGCTGCTGCCGGTGACGCGGAACACCCGGGCCGGCATCAAGGCCGTCGACCCCGCAGTGGTGGAGGCGGCGCGGGGCATGGGGATGAGTCCGCAGCAGGTGCTCCTGAAGGTCGAACTGCCGCTTGCGGTCCCGGTGATCCTCGGCGGAATCCGGCAGGCCACGGTCATGATCGTCGCGATTGCCACCGTCGGCGCGACGGTCGGGGTCAACGATCTCGGCCAGACCATCATCTCGGCCATCGGCCGGAGTACCGGCACCCTCGACGCGGTGCTCGCCGGGATCATCCCCGTCGCCGCCATCGGCATCCTCGCCGATCTGATCTTGGCCGGCCTTCAGCGGGCACTCTCCCGAGGGGGGGTCTCGGTGGCCGCCACATGATCACGTTCGACCGCGTGGTCAAGCGCTACGGGAGCTCGACCGCCGTCGACCATCTCTCGCTCGAGATCAAGTCCGGGGAGACGGTCATCCTCGTGGGTCCCTCCGGATGCGGCAAGACAACCTCCCTGAAGATGATCAACCGGCTGATCGAACCGACCGAGGGCACGATCAGCATCGATGACCGCGACACTCGGACCTACGACGTCAACGACCTGCGCCGATCGATCGGGTATGTCATCCAGCAGGTCGGGCTCTTCCCGCATCAGACGGTTGCCGACAACGTAGCAACGGTGCCTCGCCTGCTTCAGTGGCCAAAGCCGCGGATTCAGGCGCGAGTCGAGGAGCTGCTCGACCTGATCGGCCTCCCCGCTGCCGACTACGCCCGGCGGCTGCCGGCCGAGCTCAGCGGCGGCGAGCGCCAGCGTGTCGGCGTCGCCCGCGCCTTGGGGGCCGACCCAAACATCCTGCTCATGGATGAGCCCTTCGGCGCCATCGACCCGATCGCCCGGGAACGCCTCCAGAACGAGCTGCTCCGCCTCCAGAGCGTGGTTCGCAAGACGATCGTCTTCGTCACCCACGACATCGACGAGGCGGTCAAGCTCGGCGATCGCGTGGCGCTCCTGTCCAAGGGCGGGAAGCTGGAGCAGTTCACGACGCCGGAGGAGTTGCTCGCCAACCCGCAGTCTCAATTCGTCACCGGGTTCCTCGGTGAGGGGCCGCTGGTTCGGCGGCTGGCACTGATCCCCATCCGTGACGTGGAGTTGACGACCGTCAACGGTGCCGCGCCGCCCACGGTGGTGCCCGCAGACGGCACGCTCCGCGATGCGCTCGATGCGGTGCTCCGGTCTCCCGACGGACGCGTGCTGGTGGTCGATGGCGACCGGACTCTCGGTCTGATCGACGCGGACGTGATCCGTCAGGCGTCGATGAGGCCGCGGTGATGCCGCACATGCCGGCGTGGGTTCACCGACTCCGCCCCTTCGCCGTCCCCATATGGGTTGCGATCGGCATCCTGCTCTCGATCGGTGTGTACCAAACATTGACCGGCAAGGAGTTCGACTCCGAGGTCATCAATGCGCCGAACCTGATGATGGAGACGATTTCGCACATCTACATCTCGGGCATCTCGTTCGCGCTGGTGGCGGCGATCGGCGTGCCGGTCGGCGTCGTGATCGCTCAGGCAGGGCGACTCGTGCGTGTGCCGGTATTCCTCATCGCGAACCTGGGACAGGCGATTCCTGGTATCGGCCTCCTGGTGCTGCTCTTCGCATTTCTCGGCCTCGGGGTCGTCCCGACTGTGGTCGCGCTGGTCGTGTACGGCCTGCTCCCTGTCTTGCGCAATACCGTCGCCGGTATCCAGGGGGTCGATCCGGCGGCGGTGGATGCTGCGCGGGGAATGGGGATGACGCGTTGGCAGGCTTTGGTGCGAGTCCAGACGCCCCTCGCATCACCCTTGATATTTGCGGGGCTTCGCACCGCGCTCGTGCTAATCATCGGAACCGCTACACTCGGAAACTTCATCGGAGGTGGCGGCCTCGGGGACGTGATCGCCGCTGGCATCAACAACAGTGACAGGGTGGTTTTCGTCGGAGCCGTGATGGTCGCATCGCTTGCTTTGTTAGCGGACTGGGGCCTCTCAATGATTGAGCGTGTCGTAGTCCCGAGAACGGTCAACGGTTGAACACGTGGAGGAACACATCCATGAGGCGCAAGCTACTCGCGGTCATCGCAGTCGCGATACCCGGGACCCTTGCTGCGTGCGGGGGTGGAAACTCCGGCGGCGGCACTCCGTCAACCGGTACGGGCACGACGTCGACATGCCCGAGCGGAACTCAGACAAGCGGTAAGGGCGCAACCCTTTCGATCGGCAGCAAGTCCTTTGCGGAAGAGCAGTTGATGGCGCAGATGACCGTCGATGTGCTCGGCGCGCACGGATTCACCGTGAGCAATACCTTCAGCGCCGCCGACAAGGCAATCGGCACCGCACTGTCCAACGGCACCATCGATATGTACTGGCAGTACACCGGGACCGAGCTGACCGACTACCTCGGCCTCAACACCGGGCAGTTCCCAACTGCCCTCGCCGCGGCGTTCACCTTCACCGCGAACAAGGACGCACCGAGGGGTCTCTGCTGGGTCGCGCCGACGCAGTTCGATGACACCAATGGTATTGCGATCAAGTCGAGCCAGACGTCGACATTCGGAAGCTCACTTGGGGCATTCGGCACGTATCTCAATTCGCACAAGAACACCAAGGTCTGCATCATGTCCGAGTTCCTGACGCGGGCTGACGGGCTGCCCGGACTCGTGAGCACGTATGGCTGGCCGAGTGCCGCCAACTTCAGCTACAAGCAGATCGGCACGACCGCCGAGAAGGCGATTGCCAAAGGCCAGTGCGATGCGGGCGAGGTGTTCACCACGGACTCGGCAATCCAGGCGAACAACGAGGTGACGCTGACGGACGACAAGAACCTGTTCCCGCCGGACAACGCGGGGCTTGTGGTCCGCTCGAGCGTGCTCCAGAAGTATCCGTCGATTGGCGCATGGATGGCCCCGGTGGCGGCGAAGCTGACCACGCCGGTCATGCTGCAGCTCAATGCGATGGTCGAGATCCAGAACCAGACCGTGCCCAGCGTCGCGCACACCTGGCTGCTTCAGAACGGGTTCGTTTCGAGCTGAGTCGCTGCGTGGAGGGGCGGCGCACAGCTGCCCCTCTGCGGCTGCGGCTCGGCCGTCAGTGCTCGTCAAGGCTACTGAGCGCAGTGCTCAGGCGGCGCACCCTTCGGTGGAAACCGCCGCGGTCCGATGCTCGCCGGCCTGAAGGTCTGGAAACACGGTCGGGATGGTCAACGCATAGCCGACGTCGGGCTGGGTGGTGCTCGCAGCGAAGACGACGCCGATGATCTGGCCGTTGTCGTTCACGATCGGACCCCCGGAGTCGCCGGGGATGACCCGGGCGGAAAGCACCTCGATCTCACGGGTGACGAGCGTGTCCCCGTAGATGTTGTAGCCGCGTGCAAGCTCGACACTGCTGACTGCCGCGGGGACCACCTGCTCAGCGCCGCCACCGGGATAGCCGATGACCGCGCCGTCGGTCCCTCGGGCAGGGTTGCTGTTCACGATCACCAGGGGACGCAGGCTGACCCCGGGGGAGTACAGCACGGCCACGTCGATATTCGGATCGAAGAGCACAACGCGAGCCGCGTGACGACCACCGTCGGGCGTGTCGATCTCGACACCGCTCGAGCCGGCCACGACATGGGCGTTGGTGACGAAGTACCCGGCTGCCAGGGGCCACGACGATCCGGCCTCGGCTCCGCCCCCGCATCCCGCCGCGATGACCCTGGACGTCACACCGGTTGCCTGACGGATGCCGGCCGTGTCGACGAGTGGCGGGATGGCGACGGGGGCCGGAGGAATGTTCAGGATCGTGGAGAAGGGGTTCGGGAAGTCGCCCGAACGGAAGAGGTTGCCGATGATGGCGAGGAAGCCCGGTGGCCGCGGCATGTACCGGTCGAGGGTGCGCTCGATGGCGGAGTTGCTGATCTGGTTGTCCAGCGAGACCCACGGGCTCTGCGAGAACATCAGGCCCAGGTACCATGCGGTCGCGAGTGCCGCCCCCAGGCCGAGGACTGCGCCCACCGCCGCATCCGCCTTGCCGAGGAGGGCAGTGCGCTCGGTTCGCTCCCGGATGCGATAGCCGATGCCCGCGCCGATCCCTTCGACCAGGAGCGCGACGCCCAGGAAGACGCCGATGGCGACGAGCGGCCGGGTGGTCGGGTCCTTGGTGATCGCCGTGGCGATGGGCGGAGCGATCACGGCGCCGAGAAGGAGACCGACCACGAGGCCTGCGAGCGCAAGAGCCACCCCGGTCAATCCACGCCGCAAGCCCGACGCGGTGAAGACGAGGATGAAGATGATGAGGATGACGTCGAGCAGGTCCACGCCTACCGGAGTCTGCTGCGCGCGAGGGCGCAGTGGTAACCGCCCAGCCTGGACGTCACTGTCGATCCACGGCTGCATGGGCCACGATGAGCGTTGAGGCGATCTCGACGCTCATCGATCAGGCAAACGAGTCCTCGCATACGCTCGGCGGGTGGTCGGGTGAATTTCGTCTGAACCGCTGAAAACGCGGCGCCACCATGGTGCCTCGACGTATTCGCGCACGGCGTCGAGCCGCTCCTGGATCGGAGGCAGGAAGGGTCGATGCCGAATCTCGTCAGTTACCGGATCTCCCGGCGGGAAGTGGAAGAGCCAGCGCCACGGCGCCGCCTCGAAGGCATCGAGCATCTGCACCGGTTCTCTTCGAAGTTCGCGGCACACTCGAATGAAGTCCTTGGGCTTCCCCGTGGTGGCGGCGTCGAACGCCGCTCGCTCGCGCGCCGTCGGAGGAATTGCGCGCTCAGTCATGTCCCGCCATGCCCCGAGCCTACCAGCGATGCACCGAATGGCCGCCGCGGCGGTCCCGAGCGGAAGGTTAGACCAAATTGTGTGGGTGTCGAGGCTTAATAGACATCGGTGGCGAGCAAATCAATCCCGACCGAGCAGATCGTGACGCAACTTGCTGATGCACCGCGCCGCATCGCGGCGCTGACGGCCGGCCTCGCACCCAGCCGGCTGTGCACGGGTCCCGGCGATGGTGAGTGGTCGGCAAACGATGTGCTCGCGCATCTTCGCGCGTGTGCTGACGTGTGGGGCGACCACATCTCGGCAATCGTCGCCGAGGACGCGCCTCATCGCCGTGGTGTCAATCCCCGTACGTGGATCAAAAGCACCGACTACCTCGAGCTTGGATTCCACGACTCATTGCGCTCCTTTCTCGCACAGCGCGCGGAGCTGCTGGCAACGCTTGAAGACCTGTCGCCGGATGGATGGTCGCGCAAGGCGAAGGTGGTCGCGTACGGGATGACCAACGAGCGGACTCTGCTGTCCTACGCTGAGCATCTCGCTCGCCATGAGCGCACACACCTAAAACAGATTGAGAATATCGTCGACGGACTCCTTGGCAGGAGCGACAAGTCGTGAGTGAGATGCCGTGCTACCTTTTGCGCCAGATCCGGCCCATATCCGGCGCGCGAGACGGTGCGACACGGTCAGCGTTAGAAGGCATGGGCGGCATCTGAAGTCAGAGCGTCGGGGCGTGGCGCAGTGGTAGCGCACCTGCTTTGGGAGCAGGGGGTCGCTGGTTCGAGTCCAGTCGCCCCGACCATCGACCCTTGGTGCTAGGACAAGCGAGCTCTGACGGCTGAGCGCGCGGCCGGCGCCTGCGGCAACGTCGCCGCCACGAGCATGACCGTCGACGCGACCACAACCGGCAAGGCAGCACCGAGGAAGAGATAGAACCCAGCGCCGATGATCTCGGGCTGCTGCACGCTGTAGCGACCGGGAAAGTCCCAGGACGGAATCATCCGGCGGCCGCCATCTCCAATCTCGGGAGCGGAGTGGGGTCTGGCTGGATCCCGCCGCCCCACCAGGCTGGGATGCCGACGAATGGTAGGGGAGCCGCGAACGCCATCACGGCGACGCCGGCAAGACACACGAGTCCCGGTAGAGCGCCACTGAGCCGCCTGCGAGGAAACATCCCGGCATGAGCTTTGCCTTGTAGTGCCAGGGTTCGTGGCGATGGCTGGGTAGGGGCCATGCGCCGACCCTACAAGCACGCAAACGGAAGCCCGGTGACGGTTGAGTATCGGGTTCCCGGGTTGCTTCGACGGGATCATGATTGCGGGGTGAAGGCGACCGGCATCAAATCCGCGGGCGCGAACCGTACCCGTCGTGACGCTGTGATCAGTGGATGTCTACTGCTCGGCGTCGCTGTCATCGCGCTCGTCGCATTGTGGCCACGAACGGGAGCTCCCGGTTTCACGGGCGTGGCGATCACGGTTCCCGCGTGCCCGCCGGATGTCGACGGCTGCCGTGTCCTCGTGACCGACGAGAGCGACGGCGACCTGGCCGCTCACAAAGACTGGATGGGCGGACCCATCGCGGTGAGCATCGTTCTGTCACCAGGGCGCTATGCGGTGTCTGCTGAAGGGTGCACCTGGGACAGGCTCGGCGACAGCGTGGTGACCGTGACGTCCGGGTACCACGCCGTTATCGATTTGGGCGGCTCCTGGCAGATGCCCGCTTTCGTGGGACGCACCTGTCCCGGGTTCTTCGCAACCGCATCCCGGTGACCGACGGTGCCGCCGGGCAGATGGGTCAGTGCGCTTCGATCAGCTTGCGGACTTCAACGGCGCCGCCCGCGGGCCAGGTGCGCGCAAGCTCCAGCGCCGCGTCGATCGATGGGACCTCGACAATGGCGGACCCGCCGATGTGCTCCTTGGCCTCCATGAAGGGACCGTCGATGACGAGGCGATCGGATCCCTCATGGCGCACCGTCTTGATCATGCAGTCCTCGGACTCACCGTGAGGGAATCGTACTGTGGCGCTATGGCCACGTGGCG
>JBIOIZ010000081.1:0-13139 GCA_044450385.1 Candidatus Dormibacteria bacterium | reverse complement strand
GATCCATCGGTACAAGTCGAGCTCTGCGGGATCAAGTCGCGATCCGCGATTCCTTCCGCAGCGCTCCTCCGGGACTCCGATGGATGGCAGCACCGCGCGGAGACTCTCGTTCATGAGGTCGCGCGCGCCTCGGGATGGAGAGCGCTCACCACTCGCTCGCGGGTCGGCAGATCGAGACGACAGGAGGCATTCTCTAACGATGGTGCCCCCATCACATCGATCCCGTTGACGAGGATCGATGGCGAGGGAAAGTTGCCCTCCCTGTCCGCGACTGCGACGTCCGTGAGGTCCAACTCACTGAGGCAGGCTCGCAGCAGCTGCCGGGCCTCGTCGACGTGCGGACATTCGGGCAGGTGCAACAGCTCGATCTTCAGCGGGCTCCTCAACTCGGCTCTCCAGCGACACTCATGGGCTCGTCGCCGGCGCGCTTGATGAATCGCACGACAGCGACGCTGGTAGCTCCGTACGCGCGGTATCCCGAGTCGCGACGCGGAGGTTCAGGCAGCAATCCCCGACGCTCGTAGTAGCGGAGGGTCTGGATGTTGACCCCGGCTGCTGTCGCGCCCTGTCCTGTCCTCACCCAAGCAGCCTAAACCCTGTACCTACGTATCGTGTCAAGCGTCAAGCCGAATCTCCCGGCTTGGCTCGCACCCATGAACTCGAAACCCGGGGGTCGATTCCGGCGGACGGCTCCAGTCACAAGATGCTCGAATTGCCAAGGGTTAAGCAATGTCACTCGGCGAGAGTTAGAGCCCCTAGCCGATTGCGAATGGCCTCGCTGCTTGTTCGTCATCACGCTTGCATCAGGAAGGGTGACCGACCATAGGGAGCAGGTTCGTCGGAGGCCGATCTCGCTACCCTTGGCGGACACAAGAGTGAGTTGGGCAAACTGGTGATCCTCCCCAAGATTCGGGATCCGCGGTTCATCACCGTGCGACGCGGCGGGATCCTCCAAGACGACGATCATCGTCTTCTCGCGATGTGGGCGGCTGACTGCGCGGAGCACGTGCTGCACCACTTCGAGCAGGCACGGCCGAAGGACGACCGTCCACGTCGGGCGATCGACCTCGGGCGTGCCTGGGCGCGGGGTGAGATCACCTGGGGAGAGGCCCGCACGGCGGCCGGCCATGCAAACGCCGCGGCCAGAGACCTGAGTGGCGCAGCACGGCATGCCGCATACGCCGCCGGCCAGGCCGCGGCAGTGGGCCATGTGGCGGCCCACGAACTCGGAGCCGCGGCCTACGCGATCAGGGCCGCGCGGGCGGCAGCGACTGAAGACGACCTCGTGGAGGCCGGCCGTTTGGAGTGCCAGTGGCAGCGCGTCCAACTCCCCCACGAGATCCGGGAACTTGTGCTCGACGACCAACGGCTGCGCAACGAGTTGTGCTGGTTTGCATTCGACTACTGACCACTTGACGAGGATGAGCTGGAGATCCAGAGATCGGGATTGACGAGTGCCGCCAGGAGCTGCGGCCACCCGTGCCTGGCCTCGACCGTCTCCGTGGGCGCGACGACGCCGACCTCAGTGACGTCGGTGGCCTTGCCCGCTCATCTCGACGCTGGGGACGTCCCCGTGGATTCAACAGGGCCCAACGTCATCTCTTCTCAGTGAGTAAGTACCCCTCAGCGCTGCTGTGCTGGTGACGTTCGGCACTTGGCTCCGGATAAGCGCCCGGCACACGATTGGCGCGGAGGTAAGCCATGACCACACTCGTCGGATACGCAAGCCGATACGGCGCGACCCGCGGAATCGCTGAGAGAATTGCCGACACGCTGGCGTCGCTTGGACACCCAGCGCAGGCGCGACCAGTACACGCTGTCGGCGATCTCGCCAGGTACGATGCCTTTGTGATTGGCAGCGCTGCTTATATGGGATCCTGGCTCAGGGAGGCCAGGGAGTTCGTGCGGATCAACCAGAAGATGTTGACCACGCGTCCCGTATGGCTATTCAGCAGTGGGCCGCTCGGCGCTGCAACCACGGATGCGAAGGGGCGCGACGTGCTGGTAACGTCGGAGCCGAAGGAATTCGCCGAATTTCGCGAGGCCGTGAGCCCGCGTGCGACTCGGGTGTTTTTCGGAGCGCTGAACCCGGGCAAGCTGAGCTTCTCACATCGAGCGGCCCGACTCATTCCGGCTGCGCGGGTGCTCATGCCGGAAGGCGATTTCCGGAACTGGGCGGACATCGATGCATGGGCCACCAGCATCGCGTCGGAACTGGCCGGAGTGTTGGAACCGGCGCTGGCTGGGGTTGGCAGATGAACGCGAACAAGATTGTGGTGGGAGTCGATGGGTCGACGGCATCGAACGCAGCACTCAACTGGGCGGTCCAGGCGGCGGCGCCGCAGGGTGCGGACATCATCGCGGTCCACGTGCTCAAGCCGATCGGCGAGCACGCGCCGGCGACTAGTGTTTCAGAGGTTCGCCTGCGAGAGTTCGCCTATCTGGGAGCTCACATTCGCTCGCGCGTGGAGAGTGAGCTGTTCGGTCCCCTGACCACATCGACGGTCAAACATCGGATGCTGATCGTCGAGGGGCATCCCGCTTCCGAGATCCTCCGTGTAGCTGACGCCGAAGACGCTGGGCTGATCGTGGTCGGTAATGGCGTGCACAGCACGATGGAAGATCTCTTTCTGGGGAGGGTCGCCCACGAGTTGACCCATCGGTCACGGCGACCACTTGTCGTGATTCCATTGGCGGCGTATGCCGGTCACTTGGACACAATGGGAAGAGCGCAGCACACGTCCAACGTGACGGGGCAAACCAGATCACATTGCGTCGGCGAGCACGCCGCTAAAATGCGGTCGACCCTCTCTTCCGTCCACTAGATCTTCCCGGAGGGAACCAGCATGTTCACCAAGATCCTTGTCGCGTATGACCAATCCACCCATGCCCGGGCTGCTCTCGGCCAGGCGGTGGACATCGCTCGTACCGAGAACGCGACGCTGACCATTCTTGCCGCGTATTCGGCCTACTTGGCCTGGCCGGGAGTGGGCCTAGGCGGACTCAGCCAATCCATCTACGATGACGTGAAGGCGGCCGCGCGCGCAGCAGGACAAGCGGCGCTCGACGACGCCATGGAACGGATTCCGAAAGGGATGAACGCGGCTACTCGTCTTGTCGACGCACCGGCACCGGAGGCGATCCTCAACGAGTGCCATGAGGGCGGTTATGACCTCATTGCGATGGGTTCGCGAGGGCACGGGGATATCGGTTCCCTGTTCCTGGGAAGCGTGAGCCACCGTGTTTTACACAGCAGTCGAATCCCTGTCCTCATCGTGACGGCGCCCAGCCCCGCATGACCGCGACCAACGCGTACGAGCAGTGTCCTGGCTTCCGGGATCCGGCTGAGAACTATTGGATCGCTACAGCACGGGAATCGGCTCAAAACGCGCCGTGAAGTGGCGCAGCGCGGGTGGTTCATCGACGATCCGATATCCGGGAATGTCAGAGGCGCGCGATGCCACCTCCTCGCACACCCCAATCACGTAGTCGATGTGGCTCTGTGTATAGGTCCGCCGCGGGATCGCCAACCGGACGAGGTCCATATCCGCGGGCCGCTCTGAGCCGTCGGGTTGACGGCCGAACATCACCGTGCCGATCTCACAAGCGCGGATCCCGCCGGTCTCATAGAGAGCGACTGCCAGCCCTTGACCGGGATACTGCATTGGATCAATGCGAGGGAGCAGCGCGCGTGCGTCGATGTAGATCGCGTGGCCGCCAGGAGGCTGTACGATCGGGATACCGAGGTGAGTCAGCGCCTCACCAAGATATGCCGTCGAGCGGATTCGGTAGCGCAGATAGTCGTGCTGCACCACCTCGTGCAGGCCTTGGGCGATTGCCTCGAGGTCACGACCGGCCAGACCACCATATGTCGGGAACCCCTCCGTGAGGATGAGCAGGTTGCGACAATGCACCGCAAGGTCATCGTCGTTCATCGCAAGCCAGCCGCCGATATTCGCGAGCCCATCCTTCTTGGCACTCATCGTCATGCCATCGACGAGGCTCGCCATCTCGCGGACGATGTCGCGCACCTCACGGTCCTGCTGCCCCGGCTGTCGTTCGCGAATGAACCAGGCGTTCTCCGCGAACCGGCACGCGTCGAGAAACAGGGGAACCCCATGACGGTCGCACACCTGACGAACCGCGCGCAGATTCGCAAGCGAGACCGGTTGCCCGCCTCCCGAATTGTTCGTGACGGTGACGAACACGACCGGCACCGACCCCGCGTGTGTGGCGAGGAACGATTCCAGCCGCTCAATGTCCATGTTGCCCTTGAAAGGATGCAACGCGGAGGGATCGTGCCCTTCAATCGCGGGCAGGTCCACCGCACGTGCGCCCGTGAACTCGACATTGGCGCGTGTGGTGTCAAAGTGGGTGTTGTTCGGGACGCTCTTGCCCGGACCGCCGATAGCGGTGAAGAGGATCTTTTCGGCGGCTCGACCCTGGTGCGTCGGGATGACATGCCGGAAGGGGAAGAGGTCGCGGACCGCATCGAGGAAACGAAACCATGAAGGAGACCCCGCGTAGCTCTCGTCACCGTGCTGCATGGCCGCCCACTGGTCGCGTGACATCGCCCCCGTGCCCGAGTCGGTGAGCAGGTCGATGAGGACGTCATCGGAATGCAGGGCGAAAAGGTTGTAACCGGCCGCGACGATCGCCCTCTGCCGCTCCTCCCGCGTGGTCATTCGCAAGGGTTCAACGGAGTGGATCCGGAACGGTTCGATAATTGTGTCGAACTCTGGACAGGGCTTCACGCCTGTTCGGCTGCTGCGGCTAGCCCTCCGAAGCTGGGGCTCATGGAGCGTCCTGGCGGCCCTCGGCAAGCGTCAGTGGGCAGCGCCCAGGCTCCATCTTCGTCACGATGAGCGAGATATCGTGCCCCGGCAGACCTCCCACACCGATCAGGTGCAACCCGGCGCAGATGTATGGGGGTTTGTCGCTGACCGGACAGCGGCCATCCGATGTCGGCCCGCTGCACTGTTCGAGCACCTGGTCCGTCGACGGGTCAAGCATCACATACACTTGGCGATCCATTTGAGGAGCATGTCTCGCGCTGTGACCTGCGGCTAGTGCCGAAGGTCCCATTTGCGAGGACTTTCGACCGCGGCGAGTTTTGGGTCGGCCCCAGCAGGCTGGTCGGAGGCGCAGTCGTCTTCAAGCCCGGGTGGCCAGGAACGTGTCGCGAGCCGGCGACTGTGTTACCCGGGACCCACGACAATGGTGCCGACCATTCCGGTGTGAATCGTGCACGAATAATCATAGACACCGGGGATGATGAACTTCACCTCCCAGACTCCCCCACCCGCGAGCACCGGATCGCTGATTGACGTGTCCTCAGGGAAGACGAGGTTGTGTGTCACCGATCCGATGTTCTTCCACTCGATGATCTCGCCAACGGTCGCGTGTTGCGTCACTGGATCGAACGTGTTCTGATCGGTCGCTGAGATGATCACTACGGCCGCACCCAGGTTACCGCCTGCGACGCCTACCGCCCGTGAACTCGCGGATATAGTCGGGGATATCGCACCGCCACCACACGCCGCCACGCCGAGGGATAGCAGCGCCAGGCCAGCGAGTAGTCGAGCGCTCATCACTTTCGATGCCGTCCTAGCTTGTCATTTGCAGCGGTTGCATCCCTTGACGAGGCACCAGGGCGGGGCGGGGACAACTCGAGATCGGTCACTCCCCCGCGTCCCCGGGATAGAAGTCATCCACGCCTGCATTGAGGTCGGCGCACCGGCGACACAACTGGCGGTCTGCCGTGCCAGGAACAGTATTACCATCCCGCTTGACCCTCTGGCCGTAGCCACAGTCACTCCGATCGTGATAGACGCTCCGTTCTCGCAGCGAGTACATCAGGGAATCGGTGTGGTACGGGTGAACTTTGAGGGCGAGCTCGATGCCGTTCAGCGGGCTGCACTCCGTGGGAGAGACTTCGGCGATATTTCTCTGGTTGCTCATCGTTGCCTCCACGCCAGCACCAGGCTCGCTGGATAGACGTCTTGTGCACAGGAACGCCTCACTCGATTGGAATAGGGCAATCGTGTAAGCCGACCACCCTCGGCGGAGGCGTGCGTTTGGTGACTCATAGAACGTGCTCCACCTTTGAGATTGATCGTTGATCGACCCGAGTGCAAGGGTCGAATGTCATGTGGCTCGAGGGCGATCGGCCCTTGTCGGGCGACTCGTGGACGCAGGACGATGACGTCACGATGAGCCGTTCCAAGCATGTCCTGATCCTCGGCGGCGGAACCGGCGGCACCATCACCGCGAACAGACTGCGGCGGATGCTGCCGTCCTCCATCGATATCACGGTGATCGATAGCAGTGACGTATTCCAGTGGTTCTACTGGCACACCCTGCTGCCGGGCCATTCGATTCCCGGCATCACGTCAGACATGCCGACGGCAGGCAAGCACAACGTAACGGTTGGAGCTCGGTGAGGAGAAGAGCATGAGCACCGCAGCCGTTGATCTCACTGCGATAACGCGCAACGACGATGGGTTCTTCGTGGATCCGCAACAATGGCTCGAGGCACTGGTGCCGGCGCTTGCCAAACTCGAGGGCATCAGCGACCTCACTGACCGGCACTGGCAAATCACCCGCTTCATGCGCAGCGAGTACCTGGAGAACGGAACCGGGCCGGCTGTGCGGACGTTGGGCAAGGCCTCCGGAGTGTCGATCAGGGAACTGTACCAACTGTTTCCCAATGGTCCGGCAAAGATCGCCGCGCGAATCGCCGGAATCCCGAAGCCGCGCGGCTGCATATGACAGGGAGGAAGTGATCATGGCCATCATGGCAATGGAGCCGAAAACGGAACCAAGGGTCTTCATGCCGGCGACCATCGAGAAGGTGTCGATCATCGTCTCGAAAGGATCGCTCGACGGAATCTATCCCGGTCTGATCATGGCCAACGGGGCAAGGGCCGAGGGCATCGAAGCGAACATGTTCTTCACCTTCTTCGGACTCGACGCGATACACAAGACACGGCATGAGCACATCAAGATCGCGACCGTCGGCAACCCGGGCCTGCATCTCTCGACGTGGCTCGGTGGAGTGCCAGGCATGTCAACCGTGATGACCCACTACCTGGCTTCCAAGATGGAGAAGATCGACATCCCAACCATCCCGGAGTTCATCGAGATGATCGCAGAGACCGGTTGCGGGCTGTTCGCCTGCAAAGCGTCGGTGGATCTCTTCGGCCTCACCAAGGAGGATTTCATCCCCCAGCTGCAGGACATCATCACGGTGGGCGAGTTCTACGAGAAGGCCACCGGCGGCCAGATCATCTTTACGTGAGATCGCGATGGAACTCACAGTTGCCAGCCTCGGCGGTGATCGCCACTGTATCACCATTCGCGGCCACGAACTGATCGTCGATCAACCACGCGATGCGGGCGGCGAGGACGCCGGACCGACACCGACGGATCTCTTCGTCGCCTCCCTCGCATCGTGCGTCGCACACTACGCGCGCCGTGGTCTCGGCTCCGGTGGCGAGGGACCGAAGGTGCGCTGCGTTTGGCGCATGAGCGAGACGCCACCGTGGCGGGTCGCAGCGATCAGGATCGATGTATTGCTGCCACCGGGCACGACTGACGCTCGCCTGGCCGCGGTCCGACGCGCGGTGGAGCATTGCACGGTGCACAACTCCCTGCAGGCTCCGCCTGCAGTCTCGATCACGACTACGGCCGCCTTGAGTGACGTGGGAGCAGGCCTCCGCGGGGGAGTATTGCACTCGACGGTGGATGACTTGAGCTCGGACCCTTAGCGACGGCACCGCAGGCACCGGTCGCGCCCAGCTACGACGCGCCGGCAGGACAGTAGAGGCGGGCGTTCGTCACGAAGTGTTGGTCCCTCCCGGCAGGGAGCGAGAAGCCTTCGGGGAGACCCTCGCTCACGTCGAGGATGAGTTGCGTGTGCTTCCAGGCCGCGAACTGACGGTGGTCCATGTAGAAGGGGCAACCGCCAACCTCGCCCAGGAGCACGTCGTGGTCGCTCAACACGAACTCGCCGAGATCGAAACACATCGGGAGGCTGCCATCACAGCAGCCTCCCGACTCGAAGAACATGATCCGCCCTCGCTCGGCGACGAGGTCACGAATCGCTTGCAGAGCCGCCGGCGTGGCGACCACACGCGCGGTTGATGTCGCCGCGGAGGTGTGATCGCTCATGCCGAATCTCGCCTTCTAGAAGAAGCCCAGCGCCTTGGCGCTGTAGCTGACCAGAAGGTTCTTCGTCTGCGAGTAGTGCTCCAGCATCATCTGGTGATTCTCGCGACCGACGCCCGAGATCTTGTATCCGCCGAATGCCGCGCCCGCAGGGTACAGGTGGTAGCAGTTGGTCCAGACCCTCCCGGCCTTGATGGCGCGTCCCATGCGGTAGGCTCGGCTTCCATCGCGCGTCCAGACACCGGCTCCAAGGCCGTACAGGGTGTCGTTGGCGAGTTCGATGGCCTCGGCTTCGTCCTTGAAGGTTGTCACGGCGAGGACCGGGCCGAAGATCTCCTCTTGGAAGACACGCATCTTGTTGTTGCCTTCCAGAACCGTTGGCTGGAAGTAGTACCCATTCGCCAGTTCCGTATCGACGCTCGCGCGTGCACCGCCAATCAGGCACTTCGCGCCTTCCTCACGTCCGATCTTGACGTAGGATTCGATCTTCTCGAGTTGCTGCGCGGAGTTCTGCGCGCCGACCATCGTGCTCACGTCGAGCGGGTTGCCCTGCTTGATCGCGTTGATGCGAGCCAGGCAGCGCTCCATGAATCGGTCGTAGATCGACTCCTGGATCAACGCACGCGACGGGCAGGTGCAGACCTCGCCCTTGTTGAAGGCGTAGAGAACGAGACCCTCGATCGCCTTGTCGAGGAAATCGTCATCCGCGGCCATCACGTCGTCGAAGAAGATGTTCGGCGACTTGCCGCCCAACTCGACGGTCGAGGGGATGAGGTTCTGGGCGGCGTACTGCATGATCAGCCTGCCGGTGACGGTCTCACCAGTGAAGCCGATCTTCGCGATGCGCGGGCTGGATGCGAGCGCCTTGCCGATCTCGCCACCGGGGCCGGTCACGATGTTGATCACGCCTGCGGGCACGATGTCCTCGATGACCTCGGCGAACTTGAGAATCGACCACGGCGTCGGGGATGCCGGCTTGAGCACTGTGCAGTTTCCTGCCGCCAGCGCGGGAGCGATCTTCCATGCGGCCATCAGCAACGGGAAGTTGAACGGAATGATCTGTCCAACAACTCCGAGTGGTTCGTGGAAGTGGTACGCGACTGTGTCCTTGTCGATCTCTGTGCTCCGACCTTCCAGGGAGCGGGTCGCGCCGGCGAAGTACCGGAAGTGATCAACCGCGAGCGGCAGGTCCGCATTGAGCGTCTCGCGCACCGGCTTGCCGTTCTCCCAGCTCTCCGCCACCGCCAGCATCTCGAGATTGGCCTCGATTGCATCGGCGATCCGGTTCAGCACGGCAGCACGTTCTGCGAGCGAGGTTGCGCCCCAAGCGTCTTTCGCAGCGTGTGCGGCGTCGAGCGCGAGCTCAACGTCTTCCGCTGTCGATTTCGCCACTTCGCAGAACACCTTGCCGTTGACTGGGCTGATGTCTGGCATATACCTGCCAGAGACCGGGGGCACCCAGCGACCACCTATGAAGTTGTCGTAGCGGGACTTGACGTCGACCACGCTGCCAGGTTGACCGGGCGGCGTGTATACCTTGCTGTCTGAGAGCTTCGTCTCGACGACGACGGGTTCCATCGTGAGTGTCATAGCCATACCTCCGGTTGGCGGGATTAGTGATCCACCTTCACGCTAGGAGAGCCGGAAGGCAGATAACAGAGCCGAATGTCACCGGTAGATGTGTCCTTCGTCTCCGGCTCCCGATCGAGCGTGCAACGTCATTCACCATCGGATGGTCGGGCAGGTCGACCGAGTGCCTGGAGAAAGGGTCCGGAGAACCCTGGCACTCCTGTCATGCAACGATGCGCATGCCGCGTCGCATCGCGAGATACGCCGCCAGGATCCCCACGCTTCCCAAGAGTGCGAGGTAGACGAGGCTGCCCGTGGCGGGCAGCGACAGGTAGGGCGACCCGAAGGCGTCGAAGACCGACGGGCGAGTTGTCCAGCTCGGCCACGAGAGGAGGCCGGCAATTGTGGTCAGGAAGAACGATGCCACGAGCAATCCGCCGGTAACCCCGGTCGCGGCAGCGCTTCGGAAGATCGTCACCAGCAGCAGGCCGACACCACCGATCGCGAAGCTGAGCAGCAGGACATCGACGAAGGAGCGCAGGAGTCCACCCACACTGACCGAGTAGCCGCCGATCAGCGTCCCGATGAACGTGCCGCCCACCAGCGCCAGTCCGATCACCGAGGCGAGTACCAGCACCAGCACCATCCGTTCAATGAGGAGTCGCCACATCGATACGGGCTGCGCGAGCACCATGTCGTTGCGGTGTTGCGAAGCATCGCTCGTCCACCTCGCCACCTGGGCGACGACGAACCCAGCGACGAACAGCGCGGTGAATGACATGAAGAACGAGAGGTACTGATTCGTCGTCAGCATCCCACCATGCTTCTCGAGGAACTTCACGAGTGGGCCGCCACTGCTGTCCACGATCCGAAGCGCCGTGGGAATCACCGCTGCTTCGATGGCGGTGAGCGCTCCAATGCCGATCCCCCACGACGCGATGCCAATGGGCTGCTCGGCGATCCAGTTCAACCAGAGGGACCGGCGCCACACGCGACTGCTTCGGAAGGTGTAATCGGCGGCCTTGCTCTGGTGCACGCGAGCCAGACTGACTCCGCCGATGTCCCGCCGCAGGTAGAGCCACCACGCAACAGCACCCGCCACCAGCACCCCCATGAGGAGTGCCGCAGCCGAGAGCCCGTCGAAGCTGACGTCCGCCAAGGTTCGAAGGTGAATGTAGTAGTAGAACGGCGCGAGATAGCGAAGGAAGGTGATGGCGCCGAGCTGCTCAGACAGGTTGGCGACAAAGAACGAGGCGACGAGGAAGGCAGACACGATACCGCCTGCCGTGCGTGCTGATGGGAAGAATTGCGACATCAGAAGCCCGAGGGAGAAGGCGAACAGCGCGACGAGCCACACTCCGACGCACTGACCGAGCGCTGGCAACGCGAGCTGTACCGCCGCCAGTGCGCCCCCGATCACCGTGAAGACGTAGACACCCGCGACGATGAGACTCAGCGCTCCCACGAATCCCGCGACGCGGTCGCGAATGATCGCATTGCGCGTTCTTCCTGCCGCATACCAGAGGTCGAACATCCCCTTTGACTCCGCACCGCGGATGACCTGCGTACCCTGAATCGCCGCGTAAATGGCCAGGAGCAAGGCGATGTCCGGGAAGATCTTGTAGCTCAGGTATCCGCCGACGGTGTCCAGACGGTCAACGGGGCCGGTGAGAAACTGAAAACTCTGCGCGACCGGCAGCGCCGCCGTGGCAAGCGCCTGGAGGCCACCGGCGATTGCCTTGGCTGCCGCGACATAGGCGGGAGCGAGGATGGTGACGAGGACCCCAAAGCCGATTCCGAGCGAGACCATGCCCAGGCGGTGGCTTCGGAAGGCCCACGGAGCGAGGCTATGACTGCGCTGCACGTCCATACTGCGACAGGAAGACCTCTTCCAAACTCATCTCCGCCGAATCGAGGGTGAGAACCACGGACGGGAGCAGCGCCTCGAGGAGCGGCTCCATCGTCCCCGTCACCGTGCACTCCAGGTGGTGGTCAGAGACGAGCACACCGTCGACTCCGTGGACCTTGGTGAGGCGCTCAGCGTCGACGGGCTTCTCCACCGTCGCCGTGATCCGCCGGACATGGCTGATGCGCAGCTCCTCCATCGTGCCGACCTGCCGCAACGTCCCGTCATGGACGACGGCGATGCGATCGCAGATCTCCTGCACCTCGGGGAGAACGTGGGACGAGAGGAACACCGTGGCTCCTCGATTGCGCGCTTCCTTGACCAGATCCCGGAACACCTGTTGCATCAGGGGGTCGAGCCCCGTGGTGGGTTCGTCGAGCAACAGGAGTTGCGGGTTGCTCATGAATGCCTGTATGAGCCAGACCTTCTGCTTGTTTCCGTGCGAGTAGTCGCGGTACTTCTGCTGAAGGTCGAGATCGAACATCGATGCCAGCTCGGTCACGCGCTGCGAGTCGACGCCTCCACGGAGATGTGCAAGCAGATCCAGGATCCGCTCTCCGGAATGATTCGGATAGTCCGGTGACTCACCCGGCAGGTATCCGATGCTTCGACGGATCCTCACACCGTCCCGTTGCGCGTCCATCCCCATGATCAGGGTGCGGCCACGATCCGGACGGATCAGATCCATCAACAAGCGGAGCGTCGTCGTCTTGCCTGCCCCGTTCGGACCGATGAACCCGAAAGCCTCTCCCTGCGAAACCTCGAGGCTCAGGTCGAAGATGCCTCGGTGCTGCCCATAGTCCTTGGTCAGGCCTTCGGTCTCGATCGCGCTCGTCATGAGATTTCCTCTGCAAGCCCGGCGTTGTCCGACTGCCGGCGTCGACTGGAGTTCACAGTAGATCTCCATTTAAGGGGTGTCCCGCGCACGCTGCAAGGGGATTTGGTCACAGGTTAGAAAGCCATACGACCGGCTCCTGTTCGAGCGTCGGGAGACGACATCAGCGCAGTCAATGACACTTTGGGCCGAGGGGAGCACTGCCGATGAGCGTCAGAACAACGCGTGACCTTCGGCCCTGGTTACCGAACCAGTCTCAGTGCCAGAGTCGAATCACGAGGTGACCGGATGGGACGCGCGCAGCGATCACGGAGGTGCATCATGAATGGAGGCATGCGCCGTAAGGCGTTGTTCAGCTTGAATCTGTTCCTTGGGCTCACAGCGGTCGCCGGCGGTGTCGGGCTGCTCGCCGGATGGATCAGCGTGCCCGTCTCCTCTCTGACGGGTAGCCCATTCAGCGACTACACCATACCGGCGACGCTACTCATCATCGGGGTCGGCGGAACGGCACTGGTCGCGGCATGGCTGGTGCTTCTGAGGACGGTGCTCGCCATTCCCGCGTCAGCCATTGCCGGCGGTGCCATCATCATCTTCGAGGCCGTGGAGTGGAGTGTCATCGGTTTCGCATGGCTGCAGGCCTTGTATATCGGAGTCGGCGTT
>JBIOIZ010000080.1:0-13177 GCA_044450385.1 Candidatus Dormibacteria bacterium | reverse complement strand
GGCCGTAGGACGCATACGGAGGATGTGGCGGAACAGACAGCGTCGACCTGGTGTTCCCGCCCGGAAGAGAGGTCACCGCATTCGCAAAGATCTCATCAGACCCGAGCGCCCGGCGTCCCGGGCTTTGCGCCCCGCTCATCGGTCCGTATGAGCCAGGTCCGTCGGTTCCGGGCGCGACAGTGATGCTGGTTGCGTTGGAAATTCGTGTTGGTATTGACGCCATCGGCAGCCTAGAGGATGCGAGATGTCACCGGCGCGCAAGGGCTGACATGCAATATGAGTCATGGAAAAATGGCAGTGACAAGTGTCCCACCGAGCGGATGGCCTGTCAATCAGGCTGGGCTGACGCGCTCCGGTTTTGCACATACTTGGGGCAATGCGTAATCCGCTCGAGACGGCAGTGTTCGAAGCTCTGTCTCAACGCGCTGTTCCGGTGCCGAGCGATGAACTGGGGGAGCTGACCCGAGCATACGAGACGCTACTCGACCTGGCGCGCGTGCTCGAGGCGATGCTGGCCGAGACGACCGAGCCGGCGTTCATCGCCCCAGAGGATTCGCCGTGAGCGGCGTTCGATCAGAGCTGCATTACCTGTCGATCACCGAGGTTGCAGCAGGGATTAGAGCCGCCGAGATCTCTCCGGTTGAGGTCACTGCTGCGACCCTCGAGCGCGTACGGCTCATCAATCCCCGTCTCTCCGCCTATTACGCAATTTTCGAAGCACAGGCCATGGCGGACGCGTCGGAAGCTGAGCGGCAGATGGGCAAGGGCGACTACCGGGGACCGCTTCACGGCGTTCCAATCGCCATCAAGGATGTCGTCGCTATGGGACCGACGACGGCGGGATCGGAGCTACGGCGAGACTACATCGCCGGCAATGATGCGGCGGTCGTGGGTCGCCTGAGGAGTGCGGGCGCCATCATTGTTGGAAAACTGGCAACCAGCGAGTTCGCGCTCGGGGGTCCGAGTCTCGAAGGACCCTTTCCACCGCCGCGCAATCCATGGTCGCCCAGCCTCACCCCAGGTGGTTCCAGCTCTGGACCGGGAGTCGCGGTAGCTGCCGGAATGGCGTATGGCGCTGTCGGTTCGGATACGGGCGGCTCGATACGGATGCCAGCCAGCTTGTGCGGAGTTGTTGGCCTGAAGCCGAGCTACGGTCGGGTCAGCCGGCAAGGGGTGTTCCCGCTTTCGTGGAGCCTGGACCACATTGGCCCGCTGACTCGCACTGTCGAGGATGCGTCATTGATGCTCGACGCGTGCTCAGGTCGCCGGTCGGTCGACGAGGGCACAGGTCCGTCAGATGTTGCGGGCATGCGCATCGGAATACCATGGAGCTACTTCCGGGGGCGCTGCGACCGGGAAATACTGGACTCATTCGAAGCCGCAGCGGCGCACATGCGAAGTCTCGGGGCGATCGTCACAGGAGTCGAGATCGGCGTGAGCCTGACGGCGGCGACCGCCGCCTTCTATCTGATCACGCTACCGGAAGCGGCCGCATATCACCTCAAGGACCTTCGCACCAAACCCGAACTCTACGGTCGCGAGTTCAGGCTCCTCCTTAAGGCCGGCGCTCTGCTGAGCGCAACGACCTACCTTCAGGCGCAGCGAGCTCGCCGCGAAATCGCGCGGCGATTGGACGAGTGCTTCCGATCCGTCGACGTTCTCATGCTTCCCACGGTCGGTTATGTCGCGGAGCGGATACCTGATCATCCCCGACCCGTCGGCGCTGTTCTCAAGGTCCCGCCATCAGCACTCTTCACATCGCTGTTCAACCTGTCCGGCGGGCCGGCCATCTCCATCCCCTGCGGTTTCGGGAGTCATCAACTGCCGATTGGCCTGCAGTTTGCGGGTCCTCCGCTCGGTGACCGCAACGTCTTGCGGGCAGCACACGCGTATGAATCGTCGACAGAGTGGAGTGGGCGCCACCCCGACATATGACTATCGTGATATCGCCCGACGGCTCGGTCAGTCGGCGGCTGCCGTAATCTGCAGTTCGATCAGGAGGTCCGGATCGACTAACCGGCTGACAATCAGCAAGGCATTCGGCGGGAACTTTCCATCCGGATAGATCTCCTGATAGACAAGCTCTCGAACTCGATAGAACTCAGCGATGTCCTGCTCGCGCACGAGGTATGTGGTCATCTGCACGACGTTCGAGTAGGTCAAGCCTTCGGCCTTCAGAGCGTCACCCATCTCCGTGTACATCGCGCGCATCTGCGTCTCAAGGTCGTCCTTGCCGATGATCGTTCCGTCCGCGTCGATGGCGGCCATGCCGGCGAAGAATGCCAGGGTGCCAGCGCGGGCCACGTGCGAATACAGGCCGATCGGAGGCGGAAGCGTGGACAGATTCCTGTACGTGACGGTCATCCTTTTCTCACGACCCCTGCGCCGTTGTGACCGGGGACGTCAGTCTTCCCAGTCCGGAGATCTCAACCTCGATCGTATCCCCCGGATGCAGCCAACGGGGCGGTGTGAAACCAGCTCCGACGCCCGAGGGTGTGCCGGTCAGAATGACGTCGCCGGGCTCGAGGGTGAGGTCCTGGCTGACGAACGAGATCAGCTCCTCAACGCCGAAAATCATGTCACCGCACAATTCATCCTGTCTCGACTCGCCATTGACCCAGGTCTGGAGGCGCAGCAATCGCCAATTGGCGACCGCATCGGCCGTGGTGAAGTAGGGCCCCATCGGGGCGAAGGTATCCAATGATTTCCCGCGCACCCACTGGGACGCGGGATCGCCCGATTGGATGTCACGGGCTGTCACGTCATTCGCGACGACATAACCGGCGACCGCAGATGATGCGTTCTCGACGGCCACGTTGGTGACCCGCTGGCCAATCACCACTCCCAACTCACCCTCATAATCGAGACTCTCAGAGATGTGGGGGTGAGCAACGCTCTGGCCGCAAGCGATCAGGGTGTTTGAGAACTTTGCGAAGATGATCGGACGCGTGGGCAGTGGGTCGCCGCTCTCGGCAGCATGAGCACGGTAATTCAGACCAATGCAGATGATCTTCGAAGGATTGGTGATCGGCGGCGCCCACTCCAGATCGCCCGCGCTGAGCGTTTCTCCGGACGTGTTATTGGCCTCAAGCGATCGTACCGCGGCCATGGCGTGGCTTCCGGCTCGTAACAGCGCTCCGACGTCAGACACGCCGGCGGCTTCAGGAACACGTTGTGCTACGTCAAGCATGCCTGCCGGCGTTTCGAGGAACAACCGAGTCTGGCCATTGACCAAGGCAGTCGCAAGTCTCATTCAACGTCTCCAATATTCAGCTCAATACCAGACATCAACTTCGCCTCCAATCCGGCTACTGACGCGCGCTACGCGGAGACACGTGGGTCAACCACGAGCCGGCCTGTCTGAAGAGGTTCGTCGCGCAGGTAATTCAAGACACCAGCCATCGTTTCCGTGCGCACGCGCCGTTGAGACGAATCGGAGTACCACGCAAAGTGCGGGGAGAGCAACGCGTTTGGGGCCGTGAGGATCGGTGCGTCCCGCGGGGGTGGTTCCATTGTCACAACGTCCAGTCCTGCGCGGATGCGGTTGCCGGCGAGCGCCTCGACAAGGGCCTCTTCATCGATCAGGCGCCCGCGAGAGACATTGATGAGCAGGGCGCCCGGCCGCAGCAGTCCAATCTCGCGCCGACCGATCACCTTCACCGTCTCGGGGGTTACCGGCAGATGGAGCGTCACGATGTCGGATTGCGTCAGCACGTCGTCCAAGGAGCCTGCGCGCTCGACACCGGGCACCGGCGAGTCCACGAACGGGTCGAACCCGATGATCGTCGGGCGAAAGGGCACAAGTCGCTCGATGACCGCTCGACCAATGCGGCCGAGTCCAACGATCCCCACCACCTGCTCGCTGAGGGGCTTGACCGGAAGCAGGCTTTCATACGCCGGCCAATCCGACCGCGCGACCGCATCGCCCTCGACGATCCTTCGATTCAGCGCCAGTATCAGCGCAAGGGCATGGGTGGCCACTTCCTCAGTGGCGTAATCAGGCGTATGGAAGACCGCAACCCCGTGTTCGCGTGCCGCATCCATGTCTATCGCATCGAGGCCGATGCCTGCACGGCCGATGATCTTGACCTTGGGACCGAAGCGCTCGATAAATGGACGCGACATGGGTTCGGTGCTGACGATGACAGCGTCTGCGTCCACGGTTTCACGACCGACCGCGTCAGCCGTGTCGAGAGGGGTGATGCGGATGTCGACGTCCTGCCCCTTGAGGAATTCCTTCTCGATGTCGAGGTTTGGGGCCGTCCCCTCGGCCATGACGAATCTGAGCTCTGCCATGTCTGCTCTCAACCCGCCGTCGCCGACAGCGGTGCGAATCCCAGCTGCTTGTCGACGACGTTCACCAGCTCCTGGCCGGACTGCCAGCGCGACAGATTGTTGAGAAAGAGCTCGACGAACTGTTCCGGTGTGGTCGCCACGTCTCCGGCGATGTGAGGAGAGACGATGACATTCGGCATGTCCCAGAGCGGGTGGTCCTTGGGCAGGGGTTCCTTCCAGAACACATCGAGCGCAGCGCCGGCGATCTCACCATTGCGTAATGCGGCCAGGAGTGCGGCCTCAACCACAAGCTCACCGCGACCGAGATTGATGAGCCGCGCCGAGGGCTTCATGAGCCTGAAGGCCTCCTCTCCCATCATGCCGTTGGTGTCTGGCGTCGAAGGGACGATCAGCACGACGTAATCGGCCGTTGGCAAAACCCGGAGCAGGTCGGATATCGGATGGATGATGTCGAAATCCGCATCGCCATCACGACCGCTGCGTGCGACGCCGATTGTCTTCATTCCGAACGTCCGGCCCTGGCGAGCGATCGCACGGCCGATTCCCCCGACGCCGACGACCACAAGCTCGCGGCCCTGCAACGTATCGTTCTTCGGGCCCCGGAACTCCCAGCGATGTGCCTGCTGGTCATGAACAGTCTGGACGACGTCTTTGGCGAACAGGAGCATGAGCATCACTGCATACTCGGCGATAGTCTGCTCGTACACTCCTGCGCCATTGGTGAGAATGACGTCGCTGTTGATGAGCTCTGGGAAGAGCAGCCGCTCAATGCCTACTCCAGCAGCCTGCACCCATCGCAGATGGTGTGCAAACGGAAGCGCCCGTTGCAGCATCTTCGGATTGGTGAAGTAGTTCCATCCGAACACGACATCCGCGTCTTGGATGGCCGACTGAAGCTGCGCGTCAGTGTCGGCGAAGACGTAGCTGGCTCCGGAGCGATCCTCGGGGAGGCCCGGTGCGGGTCCGGCAAACGGTCCGAGCAGGTCGGGCGTCGCAAGCTGGTCAGACCACACGACAACGCGGGTCGGTCGCGTTGTGCCCTGAGACGATCCGTGTCCGTCGGTTTCAGAGCCTGTCATTCGGGTGCGGTCTGCCTCCTTCGTTCCTTGAGAACGCCCATTTGTCCTTCAAGGCTCTCCTACCTCCTAGCTGTGGCGTAACGGGCCGCGCCATTCTATGAATGTTGGTGGTCAAGTGTCAATGGTTGACCAAACAGGCCCATCCCATCGTTGGCTCCGGGCCAGAAACCGGCCCGCAGAGCCCCGGTGGCGGATCGAAACCAGGCTCATCAGGACGCAGTTCAGGGCCGGGGGCGCACCCAGGTCAGCGCTGCGCCGCGACGGCTTTCACGCGGTCGGGGCTCTCGTCAGCCGGCGCCGGATCGTGGAGCGTGACGGGTGCCGACAGAGCCCTCAGAACGTCATCCTCGTATTCAAGAGCGTGCTGCCGTACCACTTTTTTGGCCGTCGCCAGGGGTCCTTGCTTCATCGCGTCGAGGATCACCGCGTGCATTCGCGGCAAGTCGCCAATCGTGTCGACGAGCGGTCGGTGGAGCTTGAAAGTCTGAAACACCGGCACGCTCAACGACTCCCAGACACGCTCGAGGCGCCTGCGCCCGGAGAGCGTGTACACGAGGCTGTGAAACTCCATGTGCACCCGTGTCGCCTCTGGCCAGTCCTCCGCATCAGCGGCTCGCTGGAGTCGCTCGAGACAGTCGTCGAACGGCACGAACATGTCCGGAGCCTTGCGCTTGAGAAAGAACTCGGCCGCCACGGGTTCAACAGCAGCCCGAAGGGCGAAGAACTCCTCGGCGTCGTCGCGTGTGATGGACGCGACCCGCGCACCTCGTCGAGGGAGCCACGTAATCAGTCCCTCATGCTCCAGCTGACGAAGCGCGTCGCGTATCGGTCCCCGGCTGAGACCCATGTCCTGAGCAACGTCGCGCTCGACGATCCGTGCGCCATCACCCAGTTGCCCCGACAGGATTTGCTCGCGGAGGCGACGGGCAACCTCCTGGCTCAGACCGGCGAACGCAATCGGACCGCTCGAAGAGACCTTAATCATAGGGTTCGTTTGTTAGGATTTGCCGACTCGCAAGGGAGAGCGTCGCCTGAGAGTCTCATGCTCAGACTTTGCATGGGATTGAAGCACCGAACCAATTGCGGTCCGAGGCCGAAGTGAGGCAGGCAGACCACCAGCGCATGGTATTCTCGAATGCGGTCGACAGTCAACCGTTGACCAGTTGAGGCACGAGGCAATTCAACCCCCTCCTCGTGTGGAAATGCGCGGCGGCCATGTCGCTGTCAGCGAACCGCAGAGGACGCACGTGTCGAATGATTGAGGCGCGGGTCAGCAGATTTGATCACGCGGTGATCGCTGTCCGAGACCTCAACGAGGCAGTCGAGACCTACCGAAGTCTCGGGTTCCATTGCGTCGCCGGCGGCCGCCACAAGGGAAGAGGCACTGAGAACGCGATCATTCGATTTGGTGTTGACTACCTGGAACTGATCAGCGTTCATGATGAGGACCTGGGGAGGGCCGCCGGCGGGAACGTGCTGGATCTCATCAGCTACCTTGACGCACATTCTGGCGGGGGACTCGGATTCGCGATCGCCGCTCACGATCTCGATGCTCTCGCCTCGACGTGGAGCCCGGACCTACCGGCTGGACTCGGGCCATTTTCCATGGAGCGGGTGCTGCCCGATGGCCAGCGCCTGAGCTGGCGCCTGTTCGTGCCTGCTGGCTCCGCCTGGCGACGTCCGTGGCCCTTCTTCATTGAGTGGGAGACACCCGCGGCGGAGCGTCTCATGCTCGACGGGTCAACGCATCATCCCAACGGCGCCTCGGGCGTTGCGGGAGTTGGTGTTGTGCTTCGAGATCTGCCTGCAGCGCTGCAGCTCTACGTTGATGAGCTTGGGCTGACGGTTGAGGAGCAATTGGTCGAAGAACCGTCTGTGGGAGCGTGGCGCACGAGACTCCGCCTGGGCGACTTCCACATCGATCTCCTGCAACCGGCTGGTGCCGGGTCGGCGCTGCAGGCTCTCCAACGGGAAGGTGAGGGGTTGTTTCAGATTGATCTGAACGTGCCGGACCTGACGCTCGCCATGGCACGTTCCGGGGCCATGAGCTCGGGCGACGGCGGTGCGATGGTCTCGCCCGGAGCGGCATGTGGCGCTCGACTCATGTTCCGTTCGCAACAAAACAGCTCGACCTGAGATCTGCTGAGGTGAGGAGGCTGGGCCGTGCCGGGCCACTGGTTAGACTGGCGCCCACTGTTAGCCGAGGAGCCAACATTGAGGAGATAACGGTGACGGTCGAGTACAAGCTTCTCGAAACGCTGCCCACCCCGATTGGTCTGTACTCCCACGTGGCGCGCGCCGGCAATCTATCCGGAGGGCAAGTTTCCTCCGACCGTCCTGGTGGTCGTCAGTCAATTGGTGGATCCGGACTTCCTCATCGAAATACAGTTTGTCGCGGCTGAATGAACGAGCTCGTTCGCCGCTGAGACCACGCGTGAAACCGCCGCCCCTCAAGTACGCACGTCCCGACGACCTCAACGACGTGCTCACGCTCCTTGCACAGCACGGCGATGAGGCCAAGTTGCTCGCGGGCGGCCAGAGCCTCATGCCGATGCTCAACTTTCGCCTGCTCCGACCCTCGGTGCTGATCGATCTCAGCGGTGTGAGCGGCATGGACTCCCTGACGGTCGACGGAGAGACGCTGATCGCCGGAGCGATGGTGCGCCAGACGTCGGCAAAGCAATCTCACGAAGTCTCGGCAACGACACCCCTGGTTGTGCAGGCCCTTCGCCACGTCGGGCATCTGCAGATCAGGAACCGCGGGACGATTGGAGGCAGCCTCGCCCACGCGGCCCCGGCCGCCGAACTGCCGGCGGTGGCCCTGACACTAGACGCAGAGATGGTCCTTCGCAACTCCAGAGCTGACCGCATCGTCCATGCCTCGGACTTCTTCCGTGGACCCTTCACCACAGCGGCGAACCCGGACGAGGTGCTGACCGAGATTCGCTTCCACAATCTCGCCGGGAGCCGAACGACCTTTCTTGAATTGGCCCGCCGCGCCGGGGACTTCGCATTGGCGGGCGTGGCTGCGCTGGCCCGGGTTGACTCGGACACCAGGACCATTTCGGAGGCCCGCCTCGTGGCGATCGGGGTGAGTGGCGAACCCATGAGGCTGTCGGAGGCAGAAGCCGTGGTCACAGGTGCGCCGGCCACGAGAGAGGCGTTCCGCGAAGCGGGTATCGCAGCGGCCCGTCAGGTCACGACCTTCACCGATCTTCACGCAACCGCCGAATATAGGAAGGAGATGCTCGCGGTCTTGGTTTTGCGAGCCTTGGAGGAGGTGGCCGCACCGTGAGATCGGTGAGGGAGCCGCTCGAGACGCTGGAGATCGAGGTCGTTGTGAACCGAGAGCGCATCCGACGCGCCGTGGCAGCTCGCCGGCTGCTCAGCGACTTCCTTCGTGAAGACCTGGGCTTGACCGGCACGCACGTGGGATGCGAGCAGGGAGTCTGTGGAGCGTGCACGATCCTGGTGGATGGTGCGTCAGTCCGGTCCTGCATCATGCTCGCCGTCCAGGCGGATGGTGCGGAGATCACCACCATCGAAGGCATCACACCAGCCGTCGGGCTGAACCACATGCAGCGATCGTTCAAGCAGCACCGCGCGGTTCAGTGCGGGTTTTGCACGGCTGGAATCCTGATGACATTGGAGGGGGTTGACCCATCCGACTACCCCGACGAGAAGGCTATTCGGGAACTGCTGTCGGGCAATCTCTGTCGATGCACCGGTTATCAGAACATCGTCGCTGCTGTCCTGGAGGCCTGGTCGACGGCTCCGCAGAGTCCGCGGTGAGAGTTCCGTGCGTATCGGGAGACGTCGACATGGACAGTCGACCTGCGACGCCACAGAGCCGCGCGATAAAATCCCTCGACGCTCACACACTTGTGCAGCACAGTCGTCGTCGGGTCCCGTAGGGGTGGACGTAAGATGGTCGTGATCGCGCAGGCGCCGGAACGGAGCCTCATCCAGTTGATCGACGAACACGGGCGCGCCGTGAATGAGGCACGGCTGCCCTCCGGCGACCTCATGCTGGCGATGTACCGCAAGATGCTCCTCGGGCGTCGCTTCGACGAGCAGGCGACCATCCTCGCGCGGCAGAGACGCCTCGCCGTCTATGCAGCGTCACGCGGCCAGGAAGCCTGCCAGGTCGGTGCGGCAATGGCGTTGCAGGCAGAGGACTGGCTGTTCCCAACGTACCGCGATTCTGTGGCGATCTTTGCGCGTGGTGTTGACCCGGTCGAGGTGCTCAGTTACACGCGCGGCTTCTGGCACACTGGATACGATCCCTACGCGGTCCGGGTCGCCCCGCAGTGCAGCCCGCTCGCCACGCATATCCCCCACGCGGTTGGCCTCGCGTATGCGGCCAGGCTCAGGGGCGACGCCCTCGCGGTGATTGTTCTCCTCGGCGACGGCGCGACGAGCGAAGGCGACACTCACGAGGCCTTCAACTTTGCAGGCGTATTTCAGGCTCCGGTCGTGTTCTTCATCCAGAACAACGGCTACGCCATCAGCGTGCCGGTTTCCAGGCAGACGCATGCGACGTCGCTCTCGGAGCGGGCGCGTGGATACGGCATGGAGGGGCACACCGTGGACGGCAACGACATCACGGCTGTGCATGCGGTGTTGGCGACCGCGCTGGCCGCCGCCCGTCAAGGGCAGGGACCGAGTGTCGTCGAAGCTATCACCTACCGCATCGAGCCCCACACGAACACTGATGACGCCTCCCGATATCGGTCCGACGAAGAGGTGGAATCGTGGCGCCGCCTGGATCCGGTCAAGCGACTCGAAACGTACCTGCGGGGCGCCGGACTGCTCAACGATGGACTGCACGACGAGTTGATGGTCGAGGTGGAAGCCCTCGCCGGCGATGTGCGCGAGCGCATGCAGCAGGAGCCGTCCCTGGATCCAGCCGAGCTGTTCGAGCACGTCTACGCGAGCCCAACACGTCCACTGCTGCGCCAGCGCGCCCAGCTGCTCGACGAACTGCGTGCGACGGGCGACTGACGATGACCACCATGACGATGGCCGGCGCCCTCAATGCGGCGCTCCGAGACGCGTTGCGTGAGGACCCGAACGTCCTTGTGTTCGGCGAGGATGTAGGACCCCTCGGTGGCGTCTTTCGCATTACCGACGGCCTCACAGCGGAGTTTGGTTCTGATCGCTGCTTCGACACTCCCCTGGCGGAGGCTGGAATCGTGGGCACGGCGGTCGGTATGGCGATGTACGGATTCCGTCCTGTCGTCGAGCTGCAGTTCGACGCGTTCGCATACCCAGCCCTCGAGCAGATCATCTCCCACGTCGCCAAGATGCGGAACCGAACCCGAGGTCGCGTCGGACTGCCGATGGTTATCCGGGTACCCTACGGCGGCGGCATCGGCTCGGTCGAGCATCATTCAGAGTCATCTGAGGCCTACTACGTACACACTCCCGGGCTGAAGGTCGTGACGCCTGGTACCGTCGAAGACGCGTACGCGTTGCTGCGGGCGGCGATCGACGATCCCGACCCGGTCGTGTTCTTCGAGCCGAAGCGACAGTACTGGAGCAAGGCCGAGGTCGAGCTGCAACGCGGGTCTTCGCACGACATCGGCCAGGCTCGCATCCTCCGCGGTGGCGGCACCGCGACGGTGATCGCATACGGGCCAACCGTTGCAACGGCACTCGAGGCAGCAGACGCCGCGCAGGCGGAGGGTTGGCAGTTGGAGGTCGTCGACCTCCGCACGCTTTCACCGCTGGACACGGAGACTCTTGCCTCAAGCGTGCGGCGCACCGGGCGCGCGGTTGTCGTGCACGAGGCACCGGTTTCTGGGGGGTATGGCGCTGAACTGGTGGCAGGCATTCAGCGGGACTGCTTCTATTACCTTCACGCGCCTGTCGTCCGCGTCACCGGCTTCGACATCCCGTACCCCCCCGCCCGGATGGAGCACTATTACCTACCCAGCGTGGATCGGATTCTGGCCGCCGTTGCCGAGTCCCTCGCCGACGAGACTCGGTGACCCGCGCGATGCAGACGTTCTTGCTTCCCGACCTCGGCGAGGGGCTGGCTGAGGCGGGAATCGTTCGCTGGCTTGTTCGCGAGGGCGATACGGTCGCCGTCGATCAGCCTGTCGTCGAGGTTGAGACCAGCAAGGCCGTTGTTGAACTGCCGAGTCCGTGCGCCGGCACCGTTGCCATGCTGCACTGGCAGCCCGGCGACGTGGTGGCTGTCGGCGCGGCGCTTCTGTCCTTCGTGACGACCACCACGGAAGATGCGCCGGCCGCGGACACGCCGACCGAAACGCACGCCGACGTCCTGGTGGGCTTCGGACCTGCGTCAACGCCGTCCGGCGGCCCCCGCTCTCGGCGCCGATTTGACGAGCGGAAGAACGGAGACCCGGTCGGGGCGGCGGTTGTCGGTGGAGCGGGACCGGCCGTCGTGTCGCCTGTCGTCCGGCGCTTGGCCCGTGATCTCGGCATCAAGCTATCGACCATTGCCGGGAGCGGTCCGCATGGATTGATCCTTCGCAGCGACGTCGAGGCCGCGGCGGCAGCAACCATGAGACCGCTACTGCCCGCAGCAGACACGACGGCGCGCGGGGCGATATCACCGAGGGCCGGCGTTGCGAAGCTCATCCAATCCAGACGTGAGATCCCGGACGTCACGGTTTGGGTGGACGTCGACGCCTCAGGGTTGCTGGCGGCCAGGACAGCACTCAGCGCCGGAGCATCTCATCAGAGCATCACGCTTCTCGGATTGCTGGGTCGAATCTGTGTGCTCGGCCTTACCAAGTTCCCATTGCTGAATGCGCGCTACGACGGTGACAGTGGCACCGTTGTCTTGAACGAGAGTGTTCACCTCGGTGTCGCCGTCGCCTCCTCGCATGGCCTTCTCGTGCCGGTCGTCCGCGACGCTCAGCTGCTCACGACTGAGGAGCTCTGCGCACAGCTCACGGACACGGTCGAGCGTGCCCGTAACGGTGTCCTCAACGTGCGCCAGCTGACCGGAGGGACCTTCACTCTGAACAATTACGGCAACTTCAACGTCGACGGCTCCACGCCGATCATCAACTACCCGGAGGCGGCGATCCTCGGTATCGGCCGCATCATGGACCGCGCCTGGGTCGTTGCAGGGTCAGTCGTCGCGCGACCTGTGGTAACGCTGTCGTTGGCCTACGATCACCGGGTTTGCGACGGACGCGAGGCCGCCGAGTTTCTCGGCTTCGTTCGGGATAACATCGAGGAGCCGAAAGAACTGCTCGGTCAGATCTGAACTATTCGGACGCGGAATGCCTGGGGTCCTCCGGCTGCAGCGCCTCGGCACGCGTCCAGCACTCAGGGCGTTGCACGACCGCCAACACCCCATCGCCGCCGCGGAGTCTCTTCCAGGACGACCCACGTCTGCTCACGAATCTCTGGGCCGAAGACGGACACGAGGGCGTCGGTCAACGCCTCGACCAGCTTGGGTTCGGTCTCAGCGTTCAGTCTTCCCTCGTAGAACTTGGCTGTGATCAGCGGCATGGCGTCTCCTTGGACTCGTCTAACACATCGACCCTGTTCAAATAGTGCCACTCGGCGCGACCCGTGAACAAGCGTCGACCTGCATTGCGCACAATCCGCTCACGGAGCCGCTCCGATTGACACACGCAAGCGCACGGCTGTAGGGTACGGGCAGCTATTGCAGGAGCAGTTCGCGCGCGCCGCGAACGGTAGAGAAATCGTGTGCGTCCTGTGTGAACGGGGCGGCCAAGGAGGCTGATCAAGGTGGAGTTGTGGCTGGAAGCAAGGCCCAACCACTTGTCGGAAGTGGGTGAACTGTGCGAGCTTGT
>JBIOIZ010000079.1:0-13258 GCA_044450385.1 Candidatus Dormibacteria bacterium | reverse complement strand
GCCCCCGCGATGGTGTCTACGACACCAACAAGGGTGTCAGCACATGGCCTGGGGCAACGGGCGGTCCCGTTGCTCAGGGCGATGAGTGGGCCGTGGAGTTGCTGAGCAAGTAGCTCCCGGTCGGATCAACGGAGGGCGGCACAACGTGTGCCACCCTCCATTCGCCGGCACCGATCCGCGCCTGGAGCTAAGACGCGACCGCAGTTGCGACGACGGCCGCGTCCTCGCCGACGCCGAGAAGCAGCGAGGACTTGCGTTTGCGAAGGAAATGCACGCCGCAGAAGTGCAGGCCCGGCGCGACCGTGCTGGAGCCGTCGAGGTGGAGCGGAAAGCCGAGCTCGTCGAACGCATCGAGATGGATCCATCGTGCGTAATCGGGACGGAAGCCGCACGTGAAGATCACGGTGCCAAAGCCGTCGAGCCCGAGCGTCTCCGGCGGATCGGCGCGGGGGTGACCAGGCAGAAGCTGTCGCAGCGGTCGCGCCAGGTTTGACCGATGCGCCGCCGCTCGAGGACGACATGCTCGACATTCCGCGCGGTCAGCTCGTGACTCACACCCAGCCCTGCCTGGCCGCCGCCGATCACCGCGACGCGGACATGCCCTGCGCTCACCCCCATCGGCGCAGCGTACACGCCTCGCTGGTTCCGTCATTCACCCGCACGCTGCATCCGGACGACCAGGGCCGGCATGACGCGCGCATCGCTGGGGAGGTCCTCTCGCCGCAGCCGTTGGACGTCCCAATCCCGAAACGTCGAGGTGACCACGTCGGCGTCCATGGTGTTCCGAACCCCGGCGGAGAACAGACATGCGCGGAGGAGCAGCCGACCTTGCGGAGTGAGCACGCGCTTTGCCTCGAGTGCGTATGTTCCGCGATCCTCCGGCGCAAGGTAGTGGAACATGCCGCGATCGATCAGTACGTCAAAGCTTCCGTCGCTGAAGGGCAGCGTGCGCACGTCGCCGACCACCCAGCGCAACCCCGGGTGCGCTGCTGCCGCGCGGTCGACGGCGACCTCGGAGAGGTCGATGCCGCATACGTCGAATCCCCGGTCGGCGAGGAATGCCGCCTCGGTGCCGAGCCCGCATCCAAGGTCAAGGACACGAGCCGGCGCCGTCAGGAAGCCATCGGTGACCGCATCGACGAGCTCGGATGACGCCACCGAGCTGTGCCACCATCGGTGAACGTCGGTGAGATACGAGTCACCGTCGGACGGCACGTGGCGACGCGACTACGCGATCGTGACCTGCTCGTTCAGATACACGTCCTGCACCGCGTTGAGCAGATGAATGCCGTCGCGCATCGGCCGCTGGAAGGCCTTGCGACCGGTGATCAGCCCGGTCCCACCCGCACGCTTGTTGATGACTGCGGTGCGCACCACCTCGCTCAGGTCGCGGGTGCCGACCGACTCACCGCCGGAGTTGATGAGTCCCACTCGCCCGGCATAGCAGTTGAGCACCTGGTAGCGGCAGAGGTCGACCGGATGCTCGGACGTCAGCTTCGTGTACACGGCGTCGGCGGTCTTGCCGAAGTTGAGCGCGGTGAAGCCGCCGTTGGTGGTCGGCAACTTCTGCTTGATGATGTCGGCCTCGATGGTCACCCCGATGTGATTCGCCTGGCCGGTCAGGTCGGCGGCGAGTGCGTAATCGACACCGTCCTTCTTGAACGCGGCGTTGCGCAGGTAGCACCAGAGGATGGTCGCCATGCCGAATTCGTGTGCCTCGGCGAACGCGCGCGACACCTCCTGGATCTGACGATCGGCGCCGTCCGAGCCGAAGTAGATCGTGGCGCCGACCGCGACCGCGCCGATGTTCCAGGCCTCCTTGACGGTGCCGAACATGATCTGGTCGAACTTGTTCGGGTACGTGAGCAGCTCGTTGTGATTGAGCTTGACGATGAAGGGGATCCGGTGCGCCCACTGCCGCGACAGCGCGCCGAGCACGCCGAACGTCGACGCGACCGCGTTGCAGCCGCCCTCGACGGCGAGCTCCACGATCTTTCCGGGGTCGAAGTACTCGGGGCTCGGAGCGAACGACGCGCCCGCGGAGTGCTCGATCCCCTGGTCGACCGGGAGAATCGACACATACCCGGTGCCTCCGAGCCGGCCGTGCTCGTAGATCGACGACAGGTTGCGCAGGACGCGGTTCGAACGGTCCGTCCCCGACCAGATGCGATTGACGAAGTCGGGCCCCGGGAGGTGCAGCATCGCCTTGGGCACCGTCTCGCATCGATGCTCCAGCAGGAGCGCGGCATCGTCGCCAAGGATCTGCTCAACGGTCTCGGCCGGGGGAAGCGTTGCGGTTGCCATGGGTGTCTCCCGATGCGTATCGACGATCCGTGTGGACGCCACTCCCTAATCTACGCGGTCCGCACGCGGATCGACCCGGTCCCCGGCGCCGTCGGGTACGGTAGGCGGAGATGGAACTGCTGCGCATCCGTGGCGGGCGTCGGCTTGAAGGCAGCGTCGCGATCTCCGGGAGCAAGAACGCGTCACTCCCGGTCATGGCGGCGGCGCTGCTCACCGATCAGGAGGTGGAGTTGGGGAATGTGCCCGACATCGAGGACATCTCCACCATGGCCCGCATGCTCGAGCACGTGGGCGTCAAGGTCGAGCACCCGAACACCAACACGTGGCGCCTGCATGCCGCCTCACTTGCGACCACGGAGGTCGATCCGAATCTGAGCAGGAGGATGCGCGGCTCCTTCCTGCTCCTCGGCGCGCTGGTGGCGCGGGCCGGAGAGGCGAGCATCGCCAAACCGGGCGGCGACGACATCGGCATGCGCCGTGTGGAGCAGCACCTCGAGGGCCTCCGCCTCATGGGTGCCGAGGTCGAGGAGCATGCGGCCGGATACGTCGCCCGGGCGCGCCGCCTCCACGGTGCTCGGATCTCGCTCGACATGCCCACCGTCACCGGGACCGAGAACCTCATGATGGCCGCGGTGCTCGCGGAGGGCATCACCGTGATCAGCAATGCGGCCCGTGAACCGCACGTGTACGACCTGGCCCGCTGCCTCATCGGCATGGGAGCGCACATCACCGGGGTCGGCACCGAGCTGATCGTCATCGAGGGCAGTGGTGGTCTGCTGCACGGGACCACGCACAACATCACCGCCGACTACATCGAGGCGGGCACGTACATGATCGCCGCCGCCGCGACGTATGGGGACGTCGTCGTCGAGCAGATGCGCCCCAGCGACCTGCGCTGGCTGTTCAGCAAGCTGCGCTCTGCCGGGTGCGACATCGTCGAGGGTGCGAACCACGTGCGCGTGAGCTGCAAGCATCTGCGCGGGGTGGACATGACCACCTGGCCGCACCCGGGATTCGCCACCGACATGCAGCCCCAGTTCTGCGCGCTCATGACTCAGGCGACGGGGCCGAGCGTCATCAGTGAAGCGTTGTACGAGAACCGTTTTCGCCACGTCGAGTTTCTCCAGCAGATGGGAGCGCACATCGCGATCGACGGGAGGAGCGCGGTCATCAACGGACCGGCGCGGCTGCACGGCACCAGGATGAGCATCCCCGACATTCGCAGTGGCGCGGCGCTTGTGATCGCCGGACTCTGCGCGGAAGGCACGACCGAGCTCGACAGGGTCTTTCACCTCGAACGCGGCTACGACGACCTCGAGAGGAAACTTGCGCGTCTGGGCGCCGACATCGAGCGGATCACCACCGACGAGCCCGGCACCGAGGTGCGCGACCTCACCGGCGTGGTCGGCGACTGAGGACGCTCACCAGTGCTGGGCAAGAAGGTCGGCATCGACCTCGGCACGACGACGACGAGGATCATCGTCAAGGGTGAGGGCATGATCGCCAGCGAGCCGACGGCCGTGGCGATCCGCGACGGCGGCGTGCAGGCGGCGGTGTTCGGTGCGGCGGCGTTCGAGACCGTGGCCGACGACCCCGAATTCCGGCTGCACCGGCCCATCGCCGGCGGCGAGATCGCCGATGCTGCATCCGCGCGATGGCTCGTCAACCACGCGATGATCCGAGCGGCCGGGCGGCAGCGCATCTTCAAGCCGGACGTGGTGATCGCGGTCATGTCGTCCCTGCCCGGGGGACAGCGACGTTCGCTGCTCGAGGCGGCCGCGCTCGCCGGTGCACGAACCGCGTACCTGCTCGACGCGCCGCTCGCTGCCGCAATGGGTGCGGGCGTTCGGCTCAGCGGACCCAACGGCCACCTGATCATCGACATCGGTGCCGGCAAGACCGACATCGCCACACTGGCGCTCGAGGGCACGGTGAGCGGCCGCTGCCTCCGCGGTCACGGCGGCATGCGCCTGCACGCGTCCATCGTCGACCACGTCCGGGAGGCCCATGGGGTGACGCTCGACGCGGCGACGGTTGACGAGGTGATCGCGTCGCTCGCGCGTGTGGGTTCGCACGAGGAGCGGCGGCTAGACGTCATGGCCACCGGCGACCGCGGTGAGCAGAGCCTGACCATCACCTCGACCGAGTTGACCCCGTGTCTCGACGCGCACGTGCGGCCGATCCTGACGGCGGTCGACGGCGTCCTCGCCGATACGCCCGAGCGCCTGATCGACGACATCAGGCGTGAGGGCATCCTGCTCTGCGGGGGTGGTGCGCGTCTCGAGGGGCTCGACGGCGCGATCGCCTCCGCCGCGGGTATCGATGTCCACCGGGACAGCCAGCCGGATCTGTGCGCGGTGCGCGGGACCGGCTATGCCCTCGACAACCTCGACGTCCTCAAGCGCGCGCTGATGTACATCCGGTAGGCCGCCTCAGAGCGTCGCCTCGATCCCGGCGAGCACGTCCTCCACGCGAATCTGGTCCATGCTCGCCGGGTTTTCGATGCCATCCTCGTAGAGGGGAGGTGCCAGCGCCTGGACCACGCGATGGGCTGGACCGTAGGCACCGCCGCGAGCGCCGTCGGTCGGACCGAACAGCCCCACCGTGGGCGTGTCCATCGCCGCGGCCAGCTGGAGCAGCGGGGTGTCACTGCCGACCAGGAGATCGCACCGGGCGATCACCCCGGCGAGGGTCGCCAGGTCGATCTCCCCGACCAGGTCGGTCGCAGCCGCTCTGAGGTCCATCTTGGTGCGCTCCGCGGCATACCTGTCGTGTGCCGAGCCGACCAGGAGGATTCCGGCGCCGTGTCGCTGGGCGAGCAGGTTGGCCAGGTGGGCCCAGCGCTCGGGGTCCCATGCGGTTGCGGTGGCCGGGCTGTGACTCTCCGCGTACCCGGTGCCCGGTGCGATCGCCACCAGGAGGCGCCCGTCGCCGAGCCCGGTCCCATGGAGCACCTGCTCGGCCCGCCGGCGTGCCTCAGGCCCCGGCTCGAAGACGGGGGTGTGGAGCTGCTGGTGGACGCCGCCGACCTGGGCGAGGCGCAACCACGTCTCCGCCTGGTTCTCCGACCGCCGTGGCTTGACCCGGCCGGTGAGCAGCAGCCCGATGCCGCCGCCCACGCCGCTGCGCTGCGGGATGCCGGCGAAATACGCCGCCGTCGCCGCGATGGAGCCGGAGGTGCACAGGAAGACGGCGTCGAGACGCATGCTCCTCAGCTTCACCCAGAGGCGGAGGCCGCCCGTCCCCCTGCCGCGCAGCCCCGGGAGGGGCACGACCTGGTCGACCGGTGGAATGCCGTCGGCGACATCCGTGGCCGTCGACGGGCAGACCAGCGCAATCCGGGCGGTGGGATAGCCCGCGCGCAGGGTCCGCAGCAAGGGAGTCGTCTGCAGGGTTTCGTCCATCCCGCCATTGACAACAACTGCGATGTCCACGGCCAAACGGTATAGCGTGTGACGCTCTGCGCGCGGGATTGCGCGTGAGACGCGCTAGACGCGCCTCAGTGCAACTATATGAGTGGATGAGTCATTCGCTCGCCGGACGCGATCTCCTGAGCATCGCGGACCTCAGCACCGACGAGATCATCACCATCCTCGACCTGGCCGACGCCACCAAGTCGGGGCGTGATCTCGGCAGCCCGCTCGCGGGCCGATCGCTCGCGCTCATCTTCCAGCGACCGAGCAACCGCACCCGGGTGTCATTCGAGGTGGCGATTCACCGGCTCGGCGGTCACCCGATCGCGCTCTTCAACCCCGAGGTGCAGCTCGGCGAGCGCGAGTCGGCCGCGGACATCAGCCGCATCCTCGACCGCTACGCCGACGGGATCGTGGCCCGACTCGTCTCGCACCGGGATCTCGTGACCATCGCCGGAGCGGCGACGTCGCCGGTCATCAACGCCCTCACGGACTCCGAGCATCCCTGCCAGGTCCTCGCCGACTGCATGACGGTTCGATCGGTGACGGGGCGGCTCGCGGGCGCCACCGTGGCGTACATCGGCGACGGGAACAACGTGTGCACGTCGTGGATCTACGCGGCGGCGCTCCTCGGGGTGAACCTGCGGATCATCTGCCCGCCCGGCTACGAGCCCCGTGCGGAGGTGGTCGAAAGGGCCGCGGGGCTGCGCGCGCCGGGCACCGGTTTCGAGATCACCCATGACGCGCCCTCGGCGCTCCGCGATACCGAAATCATCTACACCGACGTTTGGACGAGCATGGGCCAGGAGACCGAACAGCAGCGCCGGCGCGAGGACTTCGCCTCGCTGCAGGTGAACGACGCCCTGGTTGCGCTCGCGCCGCCGGGCGTGCGGGTGATGCACTGCCTCCCTGCGCACCGAGGTGAGGAGATCACCGATGCGGTGATCGACGGACCCCATTCGGTGGTGTTCGACCAGGCGGAGAATCGCCTCTGGGTGCAGCAGGCGCTGCTCGCACTCATCTACTCGCCGGACGGGCTCGGGGTGGCCGCGTGAGCGACTTCCTGCGCAACGCACACTTCTTCCTCCAGAGCCTGAGCTGGCGCGACGGGCTCGACGTGCTCGTGGTGGCGTTCCTGCTCTACCAGCTCCTCAAGCTGATCAGGGGCACCCAGGCGGTGCAGCTGTTGCTCGGCCTCGCGGTGATCTTCGCGGTGGGCTGGGCGGCGCAGCTGCTGCACCTCCGCCTGCTCGAGTTCATCTTCAACAACGGCACCCAGGCGATCGTGATCGCCGCGATCGTCCTCTTCCAGCCGGAGCTCCGCCGCGCCCTCGACCAGGTTGGACGGCTGGGGACTGTACGCGCGGTCCTCGGACGCCAGCCCGAGGTGGCGTACGCGCGCACCGTGGACGAGGTGCTCCGCGCGGCACTGTCGCTCTCGGAGCGCAAGGTGGGTGCGCTGATCGTGTTCGAGCGCGAGACGGGGCTCGAGAACCTGGCCGCGACCGGTGTGCCGGTCAACGGCGACGTCACCGCCGAGATGCTGGCAACGATCTTCATCCCCGGGTCGCCCCTGCACGACGGCGCGGTGATCATTCGAGATGGCAGGATCGTCGCCGCCGGATGCGTCCTTCCGCTGGCGGAGACGCTGCCCGGCGTGGGTCGCATGGGCACGCGCCACCGCGCGGCGCTCGGCCTGACGATGCAGAGCGACGCCGTGGTACTCATCGTGAGTGAGGAGACAGGCCTGATCAGCCTTGCCAATGACGGCAAGATCTACCGTGGTCTCGACCAGGCCACGCTCCACGAGATGCTGGTGACCCTGCTGACCAAGGAGGGCGGGTCCGGACGCGCCGCGATGCTCCGTCCGCTCGCCAGAGTCCGCCCGCTGCGCACGTTGGGGCGTCGCTCGCACCCGTGAGGATCCCGGGCTTCATTCGGCGGAATTGGCAGCTCAAGGTGGGATGCTTCTTCATCGCGTTCGTCACGTGGGTCGGCGTCGTCTACGCCGGCAATCCCCCGGAGACGAGAGTGGTCTCGGTCGCGGTTCCCCAGAGCCCGGCGGACATCCCTGCCAGCTACGTGCTGGTGAATGCCATCAAGCCCGCGCAGGTCCGCATCGGCGGTGATCAGAACACCCTGGACGCATTCAATTCGGCGGTGCTCAACGTCAACGTGGACTGGGCGGCGGTGAACCGCGCGGGCACGTATTCGATCCCGATGTCGATCACCAGCACCGATCCCAACATCGAGCTCATCAGTCCACCGACATCGGTGGCGGTCGACATCGATTCGTTCACGTCGAAGTCGGTACCGGTCACGATTCAGATCACCAGTCCACCACCGGTGGGGTACGCGAGCGGTTCGCAGCAGGCCTCCCCGTCAACGGTGGTGGTGGCGGGTCCCTCGCAGGAGCTGGCCGGGGTCGAGGCTCGCGTGACGGTGAATCTCAGCACCCAGAAGGCCAACTTCCAGGCGCCGCTCACCGTGCTCGTCTACAGCTCGAAGGGGCTGCGACTCGACAACGTGAGTGTCGACCACGCCTACATCACCGTGACGATCACGATCACAGCGGACGTCACCGACCGCGTCGTCGCAGTGATTCCCAGGACCACGGGGAGCCCGTCACCCGGGCATTACCTGACCGGCATCATCGTCTCCCCGCTCACCGTCATCGCGACCGGATCGCAGGATCTGCTCAACACCCTTGACTCCGTGTCGACGACGGCGATTCCGTTGAGCGGCATCTTCGGCACCTACACGCAATCGGTCACGCTGGAACCGCCGGCCGGTGTGACCCTGTCCCAGAGCAAGGTGACGGTCACGATCGAGATGGGCACCGTCCCCGCGCCGCCGACGCCAACACCGACGCCGAGCCCGTCACCCACGTAACCCCTTCCCACGCGCTCCGTTCCAGAGAGGTCCCATGTGCGGCATCATCGGCTACACCGGCCCCCATCCCGCAGCTCCGATCCTGCTCGACAGCCTTCGCCGTCTCGAGTATCGGGGATACGACTCGGCCGGGATCGCGATCATCGACGCGGACGGCGACGTCGCAACTGTCAAGAACACGCACAAGGTCGCTGATCTCGCCCGTCAGGTCGGCGCCGAGGGCACGCCGTCGGGGACCGTCGGCATCGGACACACGCGCTGGGCGACGCATGGACGTCCATCGCTCGAGAACGCGCATCCCCACCAGGACTGCACCGGGCGCATCCACGTCATCCACAACGGCATCGTCGAGAACTATCGCGAGCTGCGCGCGGAGCTGATGTCGCGCGGGCACGAGTTCCTCAGCGAGACCGACACGGAAGTGGTTCCCCACCTCATCGAGGACGCCTTCCACGGTGATCTTGCGAGCGCGGTTCGCGGTGCGCTCAATCGCATGCAGGGTGCGTGCGCGCTGGTGGTGATCTCCGCGGATCAGCCCGATCGCGTGGTGGGTGCACGGATGAACGCGCCGCTCGTCGTCGGCCTCGGGCAAGGCGAGGTGTTCGTGAGCAGCGACATCACCGCATTGATCCCGTACACGAAGCGGATCGCGCTGCTCGGTGAAGGGGAGATCGTCACCGCGACCCCTGACGGGATCACCGTGCAACAGCTCGACGGCACCGCCGTCGAGGCGCGCATCGTCACCGTCGACTGGGAGGCGGAACAGGCGCAGAAGAACGGCTTTCCGCACTTTCTCCTCAAGGAGATTCACGAGCAGCCCGAGGCGGTGCGCAACGCGCTTCGCGGCCGCATCGACGACATGGGGATGGTGGTCCTGCCCGAGCTGGGCATGGATGATGACCAGCTCGCGGAGGTGCATGAGGTCGTTCTGGTTGCGTGCGGATCGGCCTGGTATGCGGCGATGGTCGCGGGCTACGCAATCGAGCATCTGGCAAAGATTCGCTGCAAGGTTGAGGCGGCGAGCGAGTTCCGGTATGGAGAAGCGCTGGTCGATGCGCATTCACTGGTGATCGCGGTGTCGCAGTCGGGCGAGACTGCCGACACGCTTGCGGCCGTGCGACAGGCGCATCAGGCCGGCGCCAAGGTCATTGCAATCACGAATGTTGTCGGGAGTGCCCTGCCACTCGAGGCGGACGGCGCGCTCTACATGCAGGCCGGACCGGAGATCTCGGTCGCCGGCACCAAGACGTTCATGACCCAGATGGTGTGCGGTCTCCTGCTCGCACTTCGCCTCGGTGATGCGCGCGGCACGCTCGACGTCGACGAGCACCAGCGACTGGTCGCGGAGCTGCAGGGTCTGCCCGCCCTGCTGGCGCGGACGCTGGAGCTCGAACCGAGGCTCGTCGAGCTCGGCCAGCGGTTCTCGCACACGCACAGCGCGCTCTACATCGGTAGGGGCATCAACTTCCCGATCGCGATGGAGGGCGCGCTCAAGCTCAAGGAGATCTCGTACGTGCATGCGGAGGGATACGCGGCGGGCGAGCTGAAGCACGGTCCGATCGCGTTGCTCGAGCCGGATGTCCCGGTCATTGCAATTGCCACTCGCTCGGCAACGCTCCCGAAGATGGTCAGCAACGTCCAGGAGGTGCATTCGCGCGATGCCCCGGTGATCGCGCTCGTCACAGAGGGCGAGGACCCGTTCGACGCCGGGTTCGCGACCACGGTACCGGTGCCCGCGTGCTCAGAGGTGTTCTCGCCGCTGATCAACGTCATCCCCCTGCAGCTCTTCGCGTATCACGTCGCCGTGCAGCGGGGATGTGACGTCGACCAGCCACGCAACCTCGCGAAATCGGTGACTGTGGAATAGTCGTCTGAATGACGATGGTTGTCGGGGTCGATGTGACCGTCGTGGATCGCATCGCAGCCGCGCTGGCGCGCCATCCGCGGTTCGCGCAGAAGATCTATACCGAGGGTGAGCGGCGGTACAGCGCCAGCAAGCCGGAACGATGGGCGAGCAGGTGGGCGGCCAAGGAGGCGGTGCGCAAGCTCTGCTCGTCGTCCGGAGACGTGATGCCCGCGTACCGCGACATCGAGGTCGTCCGGCGCCGTGGCGGGCCGCCTCGCGTCCACATTCGCGGCGAGGAGACGCCGATCGCGCTCTCGCTCACACATGACGGAGGTCTCGCCATCGCGGTCGCGGTCAACCGCACCGGCGGTCGGCGCCGGGAACTCCCGGTTCCGCCGGACGACCTGAGGCTCGCCGATCGGCCCGACGACGGGCACAAGGGCACCTTCGGTCGTGTCGTGGTGGTCGCGGGCTCGAAGGGATTCACCGGCGCGCCGCGGCTGGCGGCGATGGGTGCAGCGCGGGGCGGTGCGGGTCTGGTCGAGGTCTGCGTCCCCGAGGCGATCCACCCGATCGTCGCCGCCGGGTGCCTCGAGGTGATGCCGACACCGCTCGCCGACGCCGGCACCGGCACGCTCCACCCCGGCGCCGTTCCCGCTGTGCGCGAACGGCTCGCCGGCGCCGACGCGCTGGTGGTCGGTCCCGGGCTCGGTCGCGCGCAGGACACGGTCAGCGCGCTCCTGGAACTCCTGGTGGGGTTGCCGTGTCCCGCGGTCATCGACGCCGATGCCCTCAACATCGTCGCCGCGTCGGGCTTTGACCTCAGACGCAGCGGTGACTCCTGCGTCGTGACCCCGCATCCCGCGGAGATGGCTCGTCTCGCCGGCATCGACACCGCTGCCGTGCAGGCGGATCGGATTGGCACCGCGGAGCGCTACGCCGGGCACCATGGTGTGGTTGTCGTGCTCAAGGGCGCGGAGACGGTGATTGCGGCGCTGGGCCATCCCACGCATATCGACACGCACCGGGTCGTGGCCCTCGCCACCGGCGGGACGGGCGACGTGCTCGCCGGGCTGATCGGATCGATGCTCGCCCAGGGACTCTCGCCGCGGGACGCGGCTGTGGCTGGCGTGACCGTTCACGCTCAGGCCGGACTGATGGTCCAGGGTCGTCGCGGACGCGCCGGCGCGCTCGCCTCAGACCTGATCGATGCCCTTCCCGCGGCGCAGGAGCTCCTGAGACAGGCGCTCGAGGCGGCTACTGCCCGTAGATGAAGCCTTCGATGCTGCCGTCGGTATTGCTGAGAACGCGGTAGTCGACACGGTTCCAGCCGGCGAAGTTCATCTCCGAGAGCTTGAAGGATCCCGCCGGGATCCCTGCCGCAGGACCGACCGCCTCGACGTACGCGACGTGACCCTCCGAGCTCACTCCGTTGACACCGGGCCGGAACACGACGATGGCGCCTGCAATCGGTAGCCTGCCTTCCTTGTAGCCCATCTGTGCTGCCGCGATGAGCCAGCTGCCGGCGTTGCCGAGCCAGGGGACGCATCGGCGCGTGGCGACGTAGTACGTGCAGAACCCGTACGCGAAGTGATTGCCGCAGCTTCCTGATCCCACGTGGATGGGGGATTCCAGCAGCGCGATCTCGTTGTCGATATTGGCGATCTCCGCGGCGACCTGGCGCGCGGGGCCGTTGAGCCCAGCGAACACTGTGTTGCGGCTTGTCAGAATGGTGAGCAGCAGGTCACTCTGTGCCGCGAGCTGGCCTTCCAGTGCCTGCGCTTTCGCGGCATCCGCGTGGATCGACGCCTGCTCCGCGAGGATCGCGCGATTGGAGGCGGCGAGCTTTTCGACGAGGTCGAGCACCTGTTGCGACACCTGGTTCGCGGCCTTCAACTCGTCGATCGCCTGGTTGAACGACTGCGCGCTGAGCACCGCTGCGAGCACCTGATTGCCGCCACTGGTTTCGTAGGTGGCGCGCGTGATGCCGGCAAGTTGCGCCTTGTCCTGAGTAGCAGTCGCGTTGTTGCTGTTCAACTGGCTGCTCAGCGACAGCAGCTGTGCATTGAGCTTGGCGAGCTGGTTGCGCTCGTTCAACACCCGTGCCTGCTGGGCGTTGAACATCGCTTCTGCCGAACCGACGGATCCACCCGCCGCACTCAGGCCCGGCTGCATCGCGGCGAGCTCTGCGATAAGCACCGCGCGCTTCTGCTGCAGCGCTGCGATCGCAGAGTTCGGCGCCTGCGAACCACTGGATGGTGATGCCTGGGTGTCTGGGATGGTTCCGATTCCGGTGGCCAGAAGGGTGATGACGCCTGCCACGGTCAGGGTCACCTTCCGGCTCCACGTCAAAATAGGCGTCCTCCATGTCATCTGCCGCTGGTGCCCGGACGGGCATCGGTCGGTTCCCCGGGCGCACCTTACCGACCTCGAGGGTCCGAGTGCAAGCCGGACACCCGGGCGCCACCGTACCCCGGCGATCGGCCACGTATATTGCGGTCGTGTGACGTTGGATCCACATCTGGTCCGCGAGCGACCCTTCGACGCGGGCGGCGCGGCTCTTGCCGACGTGGGCGAGCGGGCGCTGCTCCGGGCGCTCACCGAGATCGCGCGGCCGACCTCTGTGACCCTCGCCGTCGGCTCCGGGGACGATGCCGCAGTGTGGTCGCCCGAGCCCGGCCGCGACGTTGCGCTGAGCCAGGATGCCCTGGTCGAGGGCATCGATTTCCGCCGGTCCTGGATCAGCCCCCGGCGGTTGGGCGCACGGGCATTGACCGTCGCCCTGTCCGACCTCGCCGGGATG
>JBIOIZ010000078.1:0-13259 GCA_044450385.1 Candidatus Dormibacteria bacterium | reverse complement strand
GGTCGCTACCGGACCAGGTCGTCCCACTGGAGCACCTCGTCCTCCTCCATGGAGCGGGTGACATGCCTGCCGACCACCTGGTCGATGTCGTGGACCGGGATGCCGAAACCGGGACGCTTGATCGACAGATCGGCTCGCGTCAGAGCTGCGCCCGCGGCAACGTCTCGGCTCACGACGATGCTGCGACGCCCGAGCCGGAACATCTCAGCCTCGGCTTTGGTCACACGCTTCACGCTTGACCCGAGCGATGCCTCGGTTTCGCGGATGGCCTGCACCATGTCCTTGAGCTCGTCCGGCTCGAGCGCGAAAGGATGGTCCGGTCCCTCCTGGTTCCTGCTCAGGGTGAAGTGCTTCTCGACCGCGCATGCGCCGAGGGCGACGGCGACGACGTCGGCCGTGTGCCCGCGGGTGTGATCCGACCATCCGATCGGTATCTGGAAGGCTGCCCGGAGCGTGGGGATGGCGCGGAGGTTGAGATCCTCGAAGCGCGGCGGATAGTTCACCGCGCAGTGCATCACCATCAGGTCGCGCGCCCCGGCTGCGCCGGCGGTGTCGAGGGCGCGTTCGATGTCGCCGAGCGAGGCCATCCCGGTGGAGATGAGCAGTGGTTTTCCGGTGCGTGCCGCACGCTCGATCAGCGGAAGGTGGTTGACCTCGTACGAGGCGATCTTGAAAGCGGGGACACCGATCTCGTCCAGGAGATCGACGGCCTCCTCCTGGAACGGTGTCGAGAGGAACGTGATCCCGGCCTCCAGGGCGTGGGCGGCCAGATCACCATGCCACTCCCAAGGAATCTCGACACGCTTGATCAGGTCCCACACCGATTCACGCTCTCCCACCAGCCCCTGCTCCTTCAGGTAGGTCATGTCCGGTGTGCGTCGCGAGTACAGGCCCTCGGCGGTGTAGGTCTGGAATTTGACGGCATCAGCGCCGGCCTCCGCCGCGGCTTCGATGAGCCCGAAGGCCGTGTCGAGGTCCCGGTTGTGGTTCGAGCCCGCTTCGGCGATGACATACGTCGGATGGCCCGGTCCGACCGGCCGGTCGCCGATCCGGAACTCCTGGCTTCCATAGCTGTGGGCGCTCACGACCGGAGATGATAGAGATCGCCGGCCGCAACCCATGGCGGATTCCTACGGGTACCCTGGGGCCGTGACGACGGAGCCGCAACGGCAGCCTCGCGCCGGCGGCATCGCCTCCCAGAGCCCCGTCAGCCCCATCGCCGTCGTGATCCCCGCATACAACTCCACGCGGACACTGGGCGCTGCGCTGGCATCAGTCGCCGCGCAGACGCTGTCCCCCACGGCTGTTGTGGTCGCCGACGATCACTCTGACGACGACACGCCGGCGCTCGCCCGACGCTGGCAGGGACTGATCCCGGTCGAGGTCGTCCGCCTCGAGCGGAACTCCGGCCCCGCTGCGGCGCGACGCGCTGCGATCGCACGCATCGACACGCCGTTGATCGCACTGCTCGACGCCGACGATGTCTGGCTCCCCGATCACCTGGCGTCACTGGCTGCACTCCAGGCGCGCTCCGGTGGAATCGTGTGCGCGGATGCGCTCAGATGGCATCCGGGCGAAGGCGTGCGTCGCGTGACACAGCGCGACCATTTTCCCATTCCGGCGCCGGACCATCAGATGGTCGACATCCTGAGGCACAACTTCGTCTCGATCGGCGCGCTCTTTCCGCGCGCGGCGTATGAGGACACCGGCGGCTTCCGCGACGGCGTCTCGGGCGCGGAGGACTGGGATCTGTGGATACGGATGATCCGAGCCGGGCTGAGAGTGCACGGCGTCGCGGCGCCGACCCTGCTCTACCGGGTGGAGTCGACAGGGCTCAGCCATCGCACCGATATCTACGACACGTATTCGCGCGTCCTCGAACGCGCGGTACAGGAGGCCGGTGACAACCAGCAGCGGGAGGTCGCGGCGGCGACTCTCAGCTGGATGAGGCGCCGCAGGGCACTGGCGGCGGCCTATGCGCATGCACGGGCGAACCGGCCGTGGAAGGCGCGCGGTGCCGCGCTCGCCTGCCTGCCGGGATCGCCTCGCTTCGTTCTCGAGGCAGCGCTCATCCTGGCCTCGCCTTCCCTGGCGGCAAGGATCGGCGATGCCACGCGCAGGCGGCGGTGGTGACCACCACAGACGAGCTCCCGGTGGAGGCCGGCGTGCCGGATCCGCTCGAGAGCCTCGGCCTGCGCCGGATCCTGCGCTCCGCTTCGGGATTGTCGGGCGCATCGCTGATCGGCTCGGTGCTCGCCGTCGGCGCGGGATTTCTTGCCGCGCACTGGCTCGGACCGTCTCGATACGGCGACGGCCAGTTCGTGCTGCTCATCTATCTCTATGCGACGCTCATGCGCAGCGGGGTCTTCGAGGGATCGATCCGCGCCGTCATCGACCACCTCGCGCACGGCGAGGTGCGCGAGGCCCGTCATGCCCAGAACGTCGGGTTCTCCTTCGAGCTGGTGGTGTCGGCGCTGCCCGGCATCGCACTCGCGTTTGTCGGGCTCTTCGTTTCGTCCGGGGTGCTTCGGCTCGGCCTCTTCCTCGCGCCGGTCGCAGTGATTGCATCGAGCGGCAGCAGCTTCCTCTCCACGCTGTGGTCGGCCCGGTCGCGATTCGACGTTGTCGGCAAGGTGGCCGTGGTGCAGGCCATCCTCGGGCCGGTGCTGCTGGTGGCGCTGGTCGCCACCATCGGAACCCCCGGCATGTTCCTCGCGCCCGCGCTCGCATCGCTGCTGACGGCCGCGATCTACTTCATGTTCCGCCCACCACTGCAACTGCGACCATCGTTCGACACGCGGGCGGCGCGCCCGTTCCTGCGCGTCGGATTCCCGCTCGGCCTGCTCGCGGAGGTCTACTGGGCCTACCGCCTCGTGGGCAGCTCGTCGGTCGCCATCGCCTCGTCGTCGTTCGTGCTGGGCCTGTACACGTTCGCGGCCGCGCCGATCGCGGTAGCCACAAGCGCGATCGGCGGTATCCAGGCGGTCCTGCTGCCGACCATCTGGCGCGAGCTCGGCCGCGGAGCGAGCGGACCGGTCTGGGCACGGCATGCCGAGCGAATCACCATCGCAATGGCGCTCATCGCCGCGACCATCGCCGGCCTTGGCCAGGCAGGGTTTGCCCCGCTGGTCATGGCGTTCACGCCGAGCTTCGCCCCCTCCATCCGCCTGTTCGACATCCTCGCGCTGACCATCCTGCTCCTTCCCATCGCCACCGTCCCTTCGCTCGTGCTCGACTCAAAGCGGGTGAATCGCCAGAAGCGGCACCTGTCCATCTGGACCAGCGCACTTGCCGTCAACATTGTCGCGAACGTGATCGCCCTGCGGGCCGGTTGGGGTGCGCAGGCAGTCGCGGTGAATGACGTGTGGGTACAGTTCCTCGTGGCAGTGGTCATCTTCGAGACGGCCGCCCCGCACATCTGGGATCAGCATGTCCGCGAGCGCGGTGCGCTGTATCTGAAGATGACGCTGGTGCTGCTGGTCGCCGTCGCGGTCACCGTGGTGCTCGACATGGGGGTGAGCGGTTTGCGTCCGGGCCACCTCGACGGCGCCGCGCTCCTGTTGCGATGCGCCGGCACAGCGGTTGTGTGGGCGCTCCTCGCCCTCGTGCTGCTGCGCCGAGGCAGTCACCTCCCCGCCACTGCATGACCACCGGCCTCCAGGAGATGCGCCCGGCCTCGCGCGCCACTCCCGCGATGCGTCGCGGATTTGCGCCATTCACGCTCGTCCTGCTCGTGGTCCTCGTGATCTGGATCGCGTCCGGCGTCGGCGTGGCGGATATCGCAAAGTTCACGGGATACGAGGTCGGTTTTGTGCTGCTCCCAGGCGCTGCGCTGCTCTGGGCCCTCCGCGGGCGGCGCTTCGGAACCCTGGTGACCATCGCGCTCGGCTGGCCGCTCGGCCAGGCACTCGAGGTTCTCGCATTCAGCGCGACTGCCGCGATCGGCGCGAGAGGTCTCTTCGTGATCTATCCCGTCGTGGTGATCGTGCCCTGTGCCTCCTTCGTCTGGCGACGGACCAGGCCCGAGCCCCACAAGGCGGCCGGCGAGCCGATGTCGTCCCTGGTGATGTGGTTCGCCGCCTCTGCGCTGTCCCTCGGCGTCATCTATCTCGCACTTGCATTTCTTCCCCAGGTGCCGCTGCCGTCGACAACGCATTCGGTGGCGTATTACGTCGACTTCCCGAACTTCATCGGCCTGACCGCTGAGGTGAGAAACCACTGGCCGGCGACGAGTCCCGGCTTGTCGGGGTACCCCCTGCATTACGAATGGTTCGTCTTCGACCACATGGCTGCGATCAATCAGGTGACCGGCGTGAGCATCCCGATGATCGGGTTCAGGTTGGACGTCTTTCCAACCATTCTCGTGTTCGGCTGCCAACTCTTTGTCGTGGGTCGCTTCCTCGGCAGTTCGGTATGGACCGGTGCGCTGGCAATCGTCGTCGCCTTTCTTCTCGGCGCACTCGACCTCACCGCCGACCTGAACCAGGCCAGCCCGTTCTTCGATCAGTTCAACTTCCACCTATGGGCAAGCTGGACATTTCCGTTTGGGCTGATGTTCTTCATGGCGCTGCTCTACCTGATTGCCGAGCGTCTGCAGGCGACCTCGTGGCGAGGACGCGACGCCGTCGGTGCGTGGGTGGTGATCGCCCTGATCATGGTCGGTGCATCGGGAGCCAAGGCAACGGTGCTGCCGGTGGTGATCGCCGGCGTCGGCTTGTACGCGGTGTGGGACATCCTCTTCCGGCGCACCGTATCGGTGAGCGCGGTCGCGACACTGGTGCTCGGTGTCGTGGTCTTTGCGGCCACATTTCTCATCGTCTATGGCAAGGGCGTGCCGGGAACGATGATCGATCCGCTCGTGCCGCTGAGTCACACGGTGCCGGTGACGGTGGCGTCTTCCATCTCGAGTCACGCGGTGCGCACGGTTGCTCTGCCGATCGCGTATGTGGCCGGGCTCGCCGGCATCGCATTGCCGCTGGCCGGCATCCTGTACCTGCTCACTCCGCGGCATCGTGATGAGCTGGCGAGACTCCGGCTGTGCCTGTTCATCTTCGCGGCCGGCATCCTCATCGCCAACGCGGTCCATCAGATCGGAGCCAGCGAACTCTACTTTCTTGACACCGGCTATCCGGCTGCGGTCATCGTCGGGGCGGCCGGACTGCGTCTCGCCTGGAACGATCTCGGGAGATCGATCCCCGTTTCGGTCGGGACCGTCCTGCTCCTCCTCGCGGGCTGGATCTGCCTGATCATCCTTGTCGTTGTCGTGACGGCGCCGACGCTGGCACATCCAGCCGGCCTGCTAGTCAGGTATGCCGCGCTTGGCTTGCTCGGGTTGCTGTTCATCCTGGCCACCGCGATGGCGCTCCGGTCTCGCCGCGCACCGCTCTCGGGCGTCGTGGCGCTCGGACTCATTCCGCTCGTGGCCGCCAGTCTGCTGACCTCACCGATCCAGCTCGCCTCGACCGTCGACAGGGTCTTGACCGGCAAGCCGATCACGGTGACCCAGCCTGATCCTCAAGCGGTGCGCGGCCTGACCCCAGGGCTTGTGGTGGCGCTCAATTGGTTGCAGGACAATACGCCGGTGGACACGATCTTCGCTGTCAGCAACCACTGGGTCAATCCAGGCATGACCGATGGGCGCTACTACTACTACTCAGCTTTTTCGGAGCGGCAGGTCTTCGTCGAAGCGTACAACCCCGACGATTACGGGCTCAGCAATCCGCCCCTGACGCCGCCATTTGAGGCATTCCTGCACCGCGTGATGTTGAATGACGCGGTGTTCGACCATGCAGATGCGGCGGCGTTGCGGATCTTGACCGATCAGTACGGCGTGCGCTACCTGCTCATCGATCGATTGCATCACAATGCAGATCCAGCGCTGCTGCAACTCGGCAGGATCGTATTGACGAACTCGGACGCCACGATCGTGGCGGTGAGCTAGAACCGGTGCCGCCGTCCCCGCTTGCTCCCGGAATCTCCGCCGTGATTCCGGTACACCGCTCCGAGAAGTCGCTCCCGATGCTCATCCCGCGCCTCACCGCGGTGCTCGAAAGCGTCGCTCCGGCACACGAGATCATCCTCGTCGATGACGGCAGTCCCGACCGGAGCTGGGATGCGATCACCTCGGCGGCGCAGGCTGACAGCCGGGTCCGTGGGGTGCGCCTCATGCGCAATTTCGGTCAGCACAACGCGCTGCTGGTGGGGATTCGGGCTGCGCGCTACCAGATCATCGTGACGCTCGATGACGATTTGCAGAATCCGCCCGAGGAGATTCCTGCGCTCTTGGAGGAGCTCACCGACGACGTCGATGTCGTGTACGGGTCTCCGATCTCGGAGAAGCACAGCCTCTGGCGATCAGCTGCCTCACGCGTGACCAAGTTCGCGCTGCAGGAGGCGATGGGAGCGCCGGCGGCGAGGAGCGTGAGCTCGTTCCGCGTCTTCCGTACGGATCTTCGGCGGGCGTTCGAACGGTTTCAGAGTCCCGACATCTCAGTCGACGTGCTGCTGACCTGGGCCACCGTGAGATTCGCGGCGATCGGCGTGCGTCAGGAGCCTCGATCCGAAGGTCGATCGAACTACACGTTCGGACGGCTCGTGCAGCACGCGCTCAACATGATGACGGGGTTCACCAGCCGCCCGCTCAGGGTCGCCAGCATGGTCGGTTTCCTGTTCACCCTCTTCGGGATCGTCGTCTTCCTCGTCGTGGTGATCCGTTTCTTCATCGGTGGAAACTCGGTACCGGGATTCCCGTTTCTCGCATCGATCATCGCCATCTTCTCGGGCGTCCAGCTGCTGATCCTCGGCATCATGGGCGAGTACGTGGCTCGCATGCACTTCCGCCTGATGGAACGGCCGGCGTACGTCGTCGCCGAGACAACCGATAGCGATGAGGACTCTTCCGGAACGGGCGCCGTGCGGTGAAACACCTGACGGGCCGAGGCTATACTCCCCAGATGGCAGGATCGGGGAAGGCCGCGCCGCGCGTCCTGGTCGTCGGCTGGGGCTTCCTCGGCGCCTCCATCGGCAGCACGTTGCTCGCCGAGGGAGTCAGCGTCACGGGGCTGACCCGCTCACGCACGTGGCGCGCGGAAGCCGGGAATGCCGATGGCGCCCGTATGGTCGTGGCTGATGCGCGTGCACCCGTCGTCATCGCGGACGCAATGCGCGACGTGGATCATGTCGTCTTCGCCGCGGGCGGGCTCACGCCTCCCTCCGCCGAGGCGAATCCACTCGAGGCGGCGACGGGGATGTTGCTGCCATTGCTCGCAGTGCTGGAAGCGCTCCGTGACCGGCCCCACGTGTCGCTCACCTACATATCGTCCGGTGGCGCTGTGTACGGGGATCCTGTCCGTCTTCCGGTGAGCGAATCGGATGCGACGCGACCGATCTCGCCGTATGGAGCATCACATCTGGCTGCGGAAGGCTACGCGCAGATGTATGCGCGGAGATCGGGTGCAGCCCTGCATGTCGTCCGCTGCGCCAACGTGTACGGCCCCAGTCAGGCACACGACAAGGATCAGGGGGCGGTGGCGATCTTCCTCGACCGAATCAGCCGGGAAATGCCGATTCGCGTCTTCGGCGACGGGTCAGCGCTCCGCGACTACGTGTTCGTTGCCGACGTAGCGAATGTCGTGGCGCGAATCGTGCTCGAAGGCCTCGATGTCGGGGTGGTCAACCTCGGCTCCGGGCGTGGTCTCACCGTTCTCGAGATCGTGCGAGCGATCAGCGAGGCAACCGGCAGACCCGCGCACATCGACTGGGCACCGGAGCGCGATTTCGATGTGCGTGGCGTGATCCTCGATGTCACCCGCCTGAGGTCGTTCATGCACTATGAACCGACCGATTTTGCACGCGGACTCGCGCTCACCGCCGACGCATACTCCAAGTCGCTGCGCGGCCGCGCGACCGCTCAGAGCGAGATCCTGACCTCCTGAGACCACGGCTTGCGCATCAAGGCTTTCGCGGACGCGCAATCACCGCGAGCGAGGTGCCGATGGGCAGCCTCCGCCTGCGTCTGATCACGTACGCCTCACGACGCAACAGCTGGTAGGCCACCTCATTGATCCCTGGTATCACCTGGAACTCCGAGTCGAACACACCCGCGAAATCGTTCCGGCCCCTGAGTGACAGGCGACGGCGGAGCAGCATGGGCGCGTAGAGCAGGAACATGAAGTAGCTGAGATATTCGATGTCGAAACCGGCCGATCTCAGCGCCGCCGTCAGGCTCGACCGTGTGTAGCGCCGCATGTGCTCGGAGGCCTCATCGAAGGCGCTCCACAGCTTCGGATGTGCCGGTACCGTGAGGACGAGACGGCCGCCGGGCTTGAGCCGCGAGCGCATCTGACTCAGCACCCCGGCCTCATCGCTGATGTGCTCCAGGACATCGAAGGCGGCGATGAGGTCGAAGGGCTCCGGGCTTCGCAGATCCGCGAGATGTCCATTGGTGACGGTCAGCCCGGTCCGCTTGCGCGCGGCCTCGGATGCGGGACCGCTCACCTCCAAGCCTTCGACGCTGCCCCGGCCGGCAGCGGCGCGCTTGAGCACCCGGAGGACGTTGCCGCTCCCGCATCCCACCTCGAGAACCCGAAATCCGTCGGGCAGGCTGTTGATCGGGTCGCTCACCAATGCGGCGATGATGCGATTGCGTGCACGGAACCAGAAGTGGCGATCCTCGACCGCGAGCAGCCGTTGGATGCCCGCCGCGTCATACGCGGCCCAGTGGGTCTCGTGCGCAGCGGCGCCCTGAACGGTTTCTGGTGCGTCCAGCTCCGGGATCGAGCTCATCCGGGGCAGTCTAGGCTCGGCGACCGCCGCGCGGCGCCGCTCCCGCGAGCCTCTGGTAGAGATCGCGGTGCGATTTGAGCATCCGCTCCATCGTGAATCGCTGCTCATAGCGAACCAGTGCCGCCTCGCGCATCCGTGGCGCCACTGCCGGGTCGCTCAGGATGCGGGTGATCGCGGCGGCCAGCGCCGAGGGGTCGCGAGGTGGGACGAGAAACCCGGTCACGCCGTCGATGACGGCCTCCGGCATCCCCCCGACGTCGGTCGCCACGACCGGGACACCCTGGCTCATGGCCTCAAGCACCACCAGCGGAAGGCCCTCGATCTCCGAGGCCAGAACGAACACGTCCGCCGCTCGGAGGAGGTCCCAGGGCTCCTTGAAGGATCCGGGAAAGAGCACGCTGCCGGCGACCCCGCGGGCGTCAGCGCGCTCGCGCAGGGCGGCCAGCTCCGGTCCATCCCCGGCAAGGACAGCTCGCATCCCGGGAAATTGCTCCGCGAGGGAGGCCATGGCATCAACGATGACCGCCTGCCCCTTGGTGGGGGTGAAGTTCGCCAGGCAGACGATGACCGGCGCCGTCTCCGGGAGCCCCAGCCGTCTGCGGGCATCGGCGTCGAGGCCATAGGGGATGGACCGCGCTCCCCACGGGATGATCTCCATGATCTCTCGAGGAAAGCCACGGGCCGTCATCGCCCCAGCCGGCCGTTCGGCGGGTACCACCACAGCGTCGAGGGAGGCGGCCAGACTTCGATCAACACGCCGCTCCACCGGCTCCAGGATGCTTCGGGGCATGGCCGTGCTGCAGACGGTCATGACCCGGTGTCTGGCGGTCGTCCGCCCTGCAAGCACCGCGGCGAGAGCGCTCGTTGCTCCTGGATAGCCCCCGTTGATGGCATGGAGGATGTCCAGGTCAAACGGTTTGAACGCAGCTTGGAGCCGGGGACGGTTCACCGGGAGGCTCGCGTAGCGCAGGGCGTCGTGCCCGAGCCGCAACGCGGACGGCGGCAGACGCAAGGCGAGCGCGAGACTGCGGATCGTCGACGGAGTCGACTCGGTGCCGAAGCTGGGATGAGTTTGCGCAACAGCCTCTCTCGATCTCCGCGCAGGAAACGCGGTTGCGGGCTCGACTATCCTCACAACGTGCAACTGCAGATCTCGCCGCTCACGAATACCCAGGAAATCGATGAACTCCCGCCACGGAGGCACGAAAACGTGCACGTCGAAGACATCGGTGTCGATTCCGTGCACCACGTCTCGAACGTAGGTCTCAGCGCCGCCGATGCGAGATGCGTGGCTGTAGAGGCCGATCCGGATTCTCGCCGAGCTGCCAGGGCGCCGGTGCGCGCCGTTCACGCCGCTTTGCTCATCGGCGGCCATGATGTCAAGTCCACCCCGGCGACCGGTGGTATCGAATGATTCTCGATCTCGGCTGTGGCTCCAAGAAGCGGCTCGGCGCCATCGGGGTTGACATCAATCCGGCGTCCGGCGCCGACGTGATTCACGACCTCGACGTTCGCCCGTATCCCTTCGAAACGTCAACGGCCGACGAGATCTATCTCGACAATGTGCTCGAGCACCTTGACAACGTGGTCGCCACCCTCGAGGAGGTCCACCGGATCGGCAAACCCGGCTGCCTGGTGCGCATCGACGTCCCGTACTTCCGCTCCCGCTGGGCCGCCGTCGATCCCACCCACCGCCATGCCTTCGCGGTCGACTCGCTCGGGTACTTCGATCCGGCGCATGTCTTCTTCTCTCAGTATCACTATTCGAGCGCGCGCTTCTCGATAGAGCGCGCGACGTTCAACGAGCGCTTCCCCTCCACTGGCATGCGTGGCATGCTCGCGCGTGCCGCGAACCGCTGGCCCGAACGCTACGAGCAGCACATCTCGTCGCTGCTTCCGCTCGACGAGCTGACATTCGTGCTTCGGGTGATCAAGGCATAGTCAGACTGCTCCGCGGGAGCGTCCATGCGTCGGGATCGGCGTCCAGAAACTCGGTGAGCTGCGCAAGCGCCTCCTCCTCCGTATCACAAGCGCGGAGCACCCGCGCGAAGCGCTCGGCTGCCGACGGTCGAACCACGCAGAAGCGCGGGAACGTCAGGGCCAGCAACGGCTTGCCCATGTGCACCGTTTCGTACAGCGCAGTGCTCAGCGAGTCGGTGAAGACCCGAGCCACCTCGCCGATCACCTCCATGAATGGCCGCGTTTCGAACACGACGTTGCCCACGCTGCGCTCGGCGATGAGCGCGGGGATCGGATCCACGGCCTGGTCGCTCGACGGAAGCCCCTTCCAGATGAAGCGGAGATCGGGTCTGGAGCACATCAGGTCGAGGATCTGGAGGTGCCAGCGGTGATACCAGGCATCGTCGAAGTTGCACCCCCCGACGTATCTCGAGTCGCCGAGCAGAAACGAGGGCACATAGCAGATCGCTCGCACAGCTTCCGACGCGCCGTGGCGCGGCTGCGGATCCGTGGGGAGCGATGTTATCCGGGGTGCGTAGTACGTCACCCTTGGGGCAACCACACCGAGCCGGGCGGCCGCCGTCTTGAGCTCCTCCTCCATGGTCGGGTCACTCGCCGCAAACTCGTCGAAGTCGACGGTTTGCGTGACCAGCCACGACGCGTACGACAGGAGGTGGTCGCCGTGCTGCACCAGCACCCGAGGGATGCCCGCGGATCTGGCCGCTATCAGGCAGGCGAACTCCTCAGGCGAGCTTGGATTCGCGGCCGCGAGCCGGCCGATGCGGAAATGCGGGAACTCCCGGCGTACTCGAGGCACGCCACGCGAGACCGCGACGCAGATGCTATGCAGGTAGACCGCCAGTCGAGTCGCGAGCAAGCGTGCGGCACCGGGAACGGCCGTCCATTCGTCGAGCTCATCGAGCAGCGCCGATGCTGCGGGCGCAAGCTCGCTGACGGGCTGGACCGTCAGATCGATGCGGCAACTCGGCATGTGATGTGGAGGGAATCCGGGGTCGATGATCCGGAACGACGTGTCACCCCGCGTGATGAATGCCGTGTCGCGTCCGACGCGGTGCTCATCGGCCGCGAATTGCTCTGCACCGTAGCCCGCGTACCACATCATCAGCGTCGTCGGACGATCGGCGGGTCTGCCGCTGCGCGTGCGATATGCGCGGCGATACGGTCCCAGCGAGCGCGACAGCGCGCGGCGGACGCGAGCGGTCATCGGCTCGGTGGATACCGTGGCGGGCTGCTCCGCCCCGGCGGGGGACGCGGTGAAGCGCAGCCCTCGGTCCGCAGCGATCAACGGGAGCAAACGGCTCGCAAGCGGCACGTCGCCGAGACTCGGCCAGAACTGCAGATGGCCGTTGTGGTAACCCGTCGCTTCCACTGAACCAACCTTGCCCACGTAGGTGACCGATTCCGGCGCGAGCGCGTCGACTGCTCCGGCCAGCATTCGCGCGTTCACCACGAGTGAGTCGACCGACGGCACGATGAGCTGTGCACACGAGCGAGCAACGCCGCCGAGCCCGCAGGCCGCATCAAGACGTAGGAGCCAGTCGATCTGCCAGCGCTGGTATGCGTCGGGATTCCGGCAAAGATCGGGCTGTTGCGTGTAATCCGCCAGCGCCGCGGGCGTCCGGCCGCCGCGGCGGCACGCCTCGAAGGCTGTCGCCGTGAGCGCGACCACGCTTCCGGGATCCGTGAGCCGGAAATCGCCAGCGTCGTGAACGAAGATGGCGGGTGCGGCCATTGCATCGAATGCTAACCTGAAAACGAGCGGGCACAGTGCGTGCCTCGTCGCCATCTCGACGGAGGACTGACGCATCGGTGGATGACTGGATCGCGCAACAGGCGAACAGCGAAGCGAGCAGCTGGGAGACAGCCATCGCACGCTTCTATCCGCAACACGCCGAGGTATGGACCGACCCGGCGAAGCAGGTCAATGCGGTCACGCACGAGTGGAACTTCCTCGACGCACTCGAATTTGTGCCGTGGCGAACCCTCATGCGCGGACAGAGACTCCGTGTGCTCGACCTGGCGGCCGGCACGGGCTGGCTCGCAGCGTACCTGTCCAAATTCGATGAGGTTGCGAGTATCGATGCGCTCGATTCGAGCCGGAGCAATCTCGAGGTGATGCTGCCGGGTGTGGTCGAGCGCATGGGCGGCGTCGCATCCAAGATTCGGCCGATCCGCGCCCTGTTCACGCCATTGCTCGTCGCGGACGGAACGTACGACCTGATCGTTGCAAGCTCCGCGCTCCACCACGCCCCGCGCCTGACCGACGTTCTCGAGGAATGCCGCCGGGTTGTCAAACCGTCGGGCGCGATGGTGCTGCTCAATGAAACCCCGCTCGAGACCGGTCGATACCTGTACAAGATGGCTCGCGTCGGCATGGACATCGCGCTCAAGTCCCTTCGTGGTCGTTACGTGGCGTGGTCGCCGTCCATCGCAAGCAGCGGGATTCTCTACGACCCGTATCTCGGCGACATCGTCTACTCGTTCAATCAGTGGCG
>JBIOIZ010000077.1:0-14221 GCA_044450385.1 Candidatus Dormibacteria bacterium | reverse complement strand
GGTCAACTCGGTCATCACCGCCCCCGCTCCGCCGGAGAGGATCAGGGTCGCCATACCGTCCAGGTCCGTGACCCCCTGGTTCACGATCACCAGCCTCGCGCCCTCGCGAACCGCCTCGACCGGAACCGACGCAGCGGGCCACACCGAGAGCGTCGATCCCACGGTGAGACAGACGTCGCAGAGGCGCGCCTCCTCGAGCGCTCGATCCATGTCGCCCGCTATCAGTGGCTGGCCGAAGCTGATCGTCGCGGTCTTGAGCAGGCCCCCGCAGAGCTCGCAGTGAGGATCCTCATCACCCTCACGGACGCGATCGAGGACGACATCAATGGGGATGCGCCGATCGCAGTCGAGGCACATCGCCTCGGACGACGTGCCGTGGAGCTCGATGACGTTGACGGTGCCGGCCCTCTGGTGGAGACCATCGATGTTCTGGGTCACGACGACCGGCGCCAGCCCCGCGCGCTGGAGGCGGGTGACCGCCAGGTGGGCCGCGTTCGGCCGCGCATCCGAGAAGCGCCCCTCCAGTCGAGCGCGCCACCGCTCTGCGCGCACCGACCGATCCTTGACGTAGTTCTGGATGGTGTACCTGGCGGGATCGGTGGTCTTCCAGACGCCGTTCGGGCCACGGAAGTCCGGGATGCCCGACTCGGTCGAGATCCCGGCGCCGGTGAACACCAGGATGCGGCGGGCGTGACGGAGCCACGGCAGTGCTCCGGCGAGACCGGGTGTGGAGCTTCCGGCCGTGACGGGACTCGGTTCCATCCTCGAATTCTCCACCCCCGACGACAGCCCGCTGTCGCCGCCTCAGCCCAGAATCGACCCTGATGACCGGCATGGCGATCCCAGCCGCCCCTCCTGCCGCAGCCCTCGACGACGAGCAGCGCGTCGCCGTCGAGCATGGCGACGGTCCCTGCCTGGTCATCGCCGGGCCGGGCAGCGGCAAGACGCGAATCATCGTGGAGCGCTTTCACCGGCTTTCCGCGCTCGGTATCGGAGCCGGCAGGCAGCTCGTCCTGACCTACACGCGCAAAGCCGCTGACGAGATGCGCGCTCGAGTCGAGCGCGCCCATGGTTCGTTCGCCGACGACGCACCGCTCACCAACTACCACTCGTTCGCGCTTCGGGTCGTCCGCGAGTGGGGATGGCTGCTCGGCATCTCCCCGGTGCTGCGCATCGCCGACGCCGCGGAGCGCTGGCTGCACGTCGAGGCCGTGCTCGAGGAGCTGCGCCCGCCATTGCTCTGGAACCCGCTCCGGCCGCACGACCTCATGGACCCGCTCCTCGACGTCATCGGGACGGCAAAGCAGGAGCTGGTCACACCCGATGCCTACACGGCCTGGGCAGCGGCCCGCCTCGAGACTGCCGAGGACCCGGCGGAGCGCATCGTCCTCGAACGCCATGCGGACGTCGCGCGCGTCTACGCACGTCTGGATGAGCGCTACCGGCGCGCCGGCGTCTTCGACTTCGACGACTGCATCCTGTACGCCGAGCGGCTGATCCGCGAGCAGCCGGCGGTGCGAAGCGCGATCGCGGACCGCATCAGCCACGTGATGGTGGACGAGTACCAGGACACCAACTACGCGCAGGCAAAGCTCGTCGAGACACTGGTGGCGGGTCACCGCAACCTGTTCGTGGTGGCTGACGATGACCAGTCGATCTACAAGTTCCGTGGTGCGAGCCGTGCCAACCTCGACCGCTTCTCACGTGAGTACCCCGAGCATCGCCAGCTCGTGCTCACCCACAACTACCGGAGCACGGAGCAGATCGTCACCGCGTCACGCGCGGTGATCTCCGTCGCCAGCCCGGCGACACGCATCGAGAAGCACCTTGTCGCCGATCGCGGTCCGGGTGCGGCGGTCGAGGTGTGGCAGGCGCCCGACGAACGCAGCGAGGCGATGGCTGTGGCGCGGGAATGCGCACGCCTTGTCGCCGGCGGCACCAGGCCCGCGGACATCGCATGGCTGTTCCGCCAGCACATCGACATGCAAGCCGCGATGCGCGCGCTGCGGCAGTGCGGAGTCCCGTACCAGGTTGCCGGCGGACGCGGGTTCTTCCAGGAGCGGGAGATCAAGGATGCGCTGGCGCTGCTTGCCGCCATCGACGATCCCGACGACGGACAGGCCGTGCTCCGCTGCCTCACGCTCCCCAGCTGGGGAGTCACGACGGCCGGGCGGGTTGCCCTGGTGCGCGCGGCTCACGAGCACGACCTTCCACTGGCGCAGCTGATCACCGATGCGGCGGTGGCGGGACTCGATGACGCGGACGTTGTTGCGGCGCAACGCTGCGTCGAGGACATCCAGCAGCTGCATGCCGCATCCCAACGCGAGGATGTCCGCGACCTCTTCCAGCTCGCGCTCGAAGCCAGTGGCTTCCTCGGCATCATCGATGAGCAGTCCGGTGTCGCGAGATTGCAGATGGGCGCCAACCTGAACAAGCTCGGCGAGCTGCTCGAGGCATTCGCCGACTGGAGCGACGACCGGCGTGTGAGCACCACGCTGCGGTACCTGACCGTTCTTCGCGACAGCCGTGAGGCCGGCGAGCTCGCGAGCATCGAGCCGATCGAGGATGGTGTCGTGCTGCTGACCGCGCACGGCTCGAAAGGCCTCGAGTGGCCGGTGGTGATCCTGTCGCGTTGCACTGAGCGACGCTGGCAGGGGCGTGGCACGTCGTCATTCGATCTGCAGCTGCCCGACGACCTCGTCCCCGAACCCCCGCCACCCGGCGACGTTGCCGTGGACGAGGAACGCCGGCTCTTCTACGTGGCGTCGACTCGAGCGCGCGACCGTTTGATCTACACGTGGGCGCGTTCGTATCCGCAGCCGTCCAGCGACGAGGCCTGCACGTCCTTCCTGACCCAGGCGATGTCCTTTCGCGGAGAGATCCTCGCCACGGAGGTCCCCGTGGACAGCACCGTCGCCGTCCGTGCACCGCGTCCCGCCGGGACTCCGATGCTGCAGCGGCTCGCCATCGCCGTGTCTGACCTCGGCGTTTTTCGGAGCTGTCCTCGTCGCTACAACTACCAGCGCCGCTGGCATCTTCCGGTGCGCACCGACGCGCACAGCTGGTACGGAACGATGATCCACGAGGTCCTGCGCTCCGCCGCGACTCAGCGAATGGCGGGCGAGGTGGTGAGCCCTGACAGCGTCGCTGCGATGTGGCGGACGGCGTGGGAGCAGTCGCACGGCCCCAAGGGCCGCCACGCCGAGCTGCGCGCTCATGGCGACGAGCAGCTGCGCCGCTACGTCGAATCACCGGGGTGGACGGACACCATCATCAACAGCGTCGAGGAACCGATCACGATCAGCCTGGACCACGCGGACGTCGCCGGCCGGTTCGATCGTGTGGACACGCGCTTCGACGGAATCCCCACGGTCATCGACTACAAGACCGGACGTCCGAAGGATGAGGGCGCGCTCCGCGCCGATTTGCAACTCCGTGCGTACGCGGTCGGGCTCTCGCAGCGCGAGCAGGCGTCAGAGGTCGCGATCGAGTTCCACTACCTGCAGGGTGCCGTGACGCGCGTCATTGCCGACAAGGGTTTCCTGCGCAAGGCGCACGGTCATCTTTCCGCAACGGCGCGTGACCTGGCGGTGGCGTCGAGCACCGGATCATTTCCACCCAAACCGTCGCGCTGGCAATGCCAGCGATGTGATTTCCGCACCGTCTGCGATGAGGGACGCGCCGCCAGCCTCGAGGAGTGATCGCCAGGGAAGGTTCGACCCCATACTGGCCTTCGTGAGTCAGGAGGGCCAACGTGCTGGTTGAGGATGCCGCGAGCAACCGCGTGAGTATCCCTCGCCGAGCGTCCGAGTGGCGACATCCTCGCGCAGCCACGGTCATCGTTTATGCCGTCGCTGCGGTTTGTTTCCTCGCCATCCGCTTCGCGACCAACGGCGTCCTCGGATTCCACATCGACGAGCTCTATTACATGGCGAGCGGAAGGCACCCGGCGTTCGGATACGTGGACTACCCGCCCATCGTTCCGCTCGTTGCTCGGCTCGAGACCGGTCTGCTCGGGGTCACACCGTGGGCGCTTCGCCTGCTTCCGGCACTTGTCGGTGCGGTCAACGTCATGTTGTGCGGGGCGTACGTTCGCAAGCTCGGCGGTTCGCTGGGGCTCCAGGCGCTCGCCCTGCTCATCGGAGTGACCGAGCCCATTCTGCTCGGCACCTACCTCTTCCAGACCGTGGTCTTCGATCAGCTGGCCTGGATGCTGTCCCTTTACTTGTTTCTCACTCTGATCATCGATCGCAGGCCTCGCTACTGGATCCTGCTCGGCCTCACGCTCGGCATCGGACTGGAGATCAAGTACCTGATCCTTCCGCTCATCGCCGGTATTGTCATCGCGGTTCTGGTCACCCCATCGCTGCGCAAGGATCTGCGGACAGGGTATCCATGGATCGGGGCATCACTGATGCTCCTGATCTGGCTGCCGAACGTCGTCTGGCAGATCGCGAACGGCCTTCCGACGCTCACCTACGTCCTCAACCACCAGGGGGACATCAAATCCGGAGGCGGCGCTGTCAACTTCCTCGTGTATTTCCTCGTCCTTCTCTTCCTGTTGACGCCGCTGTGGATCGCCGGCCTGATCTCGCTCTTCCGCAATCGCGATCTGCGCCCGATTGGCATTGCGTGTGCGGTTCCTCTCGTGGTCTATCTCCTCGTCGGGAAGTTCTACTACCCTGCGCCCACCATTCCCATCGTCATGGCCGCCGGTCTGATTGCGCTGTCACGTGTCAGGCGTCAGCGATTTCGTTCGGCGCTCGCAGTTGCGGTGGTCCTCGCGAGTCTCATCGATGTGGTGAGTCTCGCGAAGATCACAATTCCGAGCACGCCCGCGGATCGGCTGCATGCAACCGGCCTCGATACTCTGGATACCGATTTCGCGAGTACGGTGGGCTGGAAAGAGATCACCAGTCAGCTGACGGCGATGTATCAAGCGCTCCCTCCATCCGAGCGCGCCTCGACCGTGATCGTCTCCTCCGACTATGGCGTCGCGGGTGCGCTGCAGATCTATGGCAAACCCGCGCTCCTGCCGGCGAGTTTCAGTCCGCAGTTGAGCGACTACTACTGGCTGCCGACGCAACTGTCTGCAACCAACGTGCTCATGGTGGGGTATCAACCGTCGGACGTTGCGTGGATGTGCTCGGCCGCGAAGGTGGTTGGTCATCTGACCGTCCCCTATCAGGTCGTGAACCTCGAGCAGGGAGCGCCCGTCACGTTGTGCACGCTCAAGACGTCATTGCCGGAGGTCTGGGGGCAGCTGAAGAACTTCTCATAACCCCCGAGGACGAACTGATGGCCAACGGCCGTCATATGCAGGCCGAATGGCACTGGATGCCGTCTCCCTTCTGGAGTGAACTGGGTGAGGCGCAAGAGCGACGAGCCGGTACGCTCTCGACTTCTGTGACGAGCAGGCACTGCGAAGGAGTGGCGGATGATGGGCATCGGCGGCGCTATTGCAATTGTCGTGGCCGCGTCGGCCTTGGTCTTCCTGACCCTGTACCGCCCATGGCAGCGCACCTGGGGAGCCACCCGTGAAGAGATCACCGCGGTCATGCCCGGAGATGACGTTGTGTCTGCGCCGATATTCAACGCGACGCGGGGCGTCACCGTCAACGCGCCTCCAGAGGCCATCTGGCCGTGGCTGGTGCAGATAGGCTTCGGTCGGGCCGGCTGGTACAGCTATGACCTGCTTGACAACCTCGGTCGCAACAGCGCGGAGCGAATCTTTCCTGATCTCCAGCACGTCGCCGTTGGGGACCTCATCCCGCTGGGACCCGGTGGCGACAGTGGACTGAGGGTCAAGGCATTCGAACCCAACCGATGGATGCTGTGGTGGGATCGACGGATCCAGCGCACCACCTGGGCCTGGGCTCTGGATCAGATGCCAGACGGACGCACGCGGCTGGTGACGCGTGTGCGAGCCCGTCCCTCCTGGCGCCACCCAACGACGGCAGCATGGCTGGTCCTCACGGAAGTCGCGGACTTCCCGATGATGCGCAAGTGCTTGCTCGGGATAAAACGTCGAGCCGAAGTGACTCTTCCCCCGCGAGCGGTTGACGCAACGAACACGAGCCGGGCATGAGCTCATCGGTCGACTGGTAGCCCTGGCTTCATGAACCCGCCGGATCGTCCGGCGTTCCAGCCGCGGCGTACCGCGTTACGCGCGAGCTGTCAGATCGTCAAGCATCGAGAACAGCCGTCCCGCCACCCGTCCGGGATCCACCCGATACGCACCGTGTTCGTACTCATTGGTAATCCAAGGGCTGCACCGCCCCACCAGCGACGCCGTCTCGAGCGCCATCGTCCGCTCCACGTACAGGTCGTCCCAGTAGACCGTCCCGACCACCGGCACCGTATTCGCGCGCAACCGGGCGATGTCATACAACGGTGGCCAGCCCTCGTACCCCGCCACCACATCGGCAACCTCACGCAGCGGTTGCAGCTCACGGAGCTCCTCGAGCATCCACGGGAACACGGCCTCGCCTGTGAAGTACGGCGCCGGCTGCGCATCGAGCGCAAAACGGGGATCGGCGAGCCGTGCGCGCTCCGCCGCCCATCGCGTCGCAGGCCCGTTGGAGTACGCAGCCTCGTGCAGCACCGTGTAGATCGGATTCGTCGCCGGCGACATGACGCCCGCCACATGTTCATGAACCGCGCCGCTGAGCACGCGGAGGCGGTCGAGATCGCTGTCCGCACGCTCGATGACTCCGTGCAGCTCGGCAAACCCATGTTGAAGCCCCAGCTTCACACCGAGCATCAGAAAACGGCGCGCAGTGAGACGCTGTCCCCGACCGTCCACCTCACTGACGGCCTCGAGATGGTCGACGATCCGGCGGACCCGTGCGGCGTCGCCGGGAAACCGCTCGTAGTAGTCGGCGTTGCGCGTGGCGACATGGTCGAACAGCCTGGTGCAGATCTCCTCGGTCTCATGCAGCGCGGGTGCAAAGCCACCGGTGATGATCACGCCGCGAACGTGTTCCGGCAGATATGACAGATAGGTCAGCGAGCAGAAGCCACCGAAGCTCTGTCCGAAGACATACCAGTCGGTATCCTCGCCGTACAGCGTCGCACGCAAGCGATCCGCATCGCGCACGATCGAGTCCTGCCGAAAATTTCGCAGGTAGTTGGCGAGCGCCTCAGGATCGGAGCGGGTCAGCGATCGCGCCTCAAGCGGGGTGCTCAACCCGGTGCCGCGTTGATCCAGCAGCAGCACCCGGTACCGCGTCAGCAGCTGTTCGAGCCAACTCCCACGATGATCGGGAAATGCGATCTCATGCCCCGGACCACCCTGAAACCACACGATCGCCGGACGCGTCGCATCGTCCACATGCTCAGCCGCGACAACCTCGCGAGCATGAACGCTGATCGTCGGCCCCGCAGGCTCATTCCAGTCAAGCGGAACATCGATCCGATGCCCCGTAACCACCATCCGGTCGATGGCAACGCGCGTAGACATCCGCGGATTGTGCAATTAGCGAGGACCGATAAGCATCGAGGCACAAAACGAGGCGACGCTGAGGTGAGTCTGAGACAAGGAGGCGAGCACCGCAGAGAGGGAGCGCACTCACGTGCGTGACCGAACGAGGAGCACAAGCCGACGCGGTATCAGGCCGGCCCAGCGCCGCCGTATTAGGGATGGAGGCGGAACTCTCTCCAGAAACCCACCAGCGACGCCTCATCGCCCTCGGGCTCAACATCCTCGGGGAGCTGAGTGCGCCACGGGAGCATCAGATCGAACACGACCTCCTGGATCGTCCAGAGGATGTCCATGACCTCGGTGATCTTGACCTGGCGACGAGCGAGGGCCGTCTCGACGGTGGCCAACGCGTCGACGTCCCCGGTTTTGCGGACCGCGCCGCGCGCGAAGACGAACACCTTCTGCGCCCGCTCGGCAACGTCCGGCGGGACCTCTTTGATGCCCTGGAGGTGCGTTTCCTCGCAAAGCTCAATTGCACTATCGACCCGCTCGACGAGCCGGCGCAGGCGCGTCCGCTCGACAACCTCGCGGCGATGCCTGCGACGGGCGGCGTGCACTTCTTCAGTGGCGCTCTCGATGAGAAGCCCCGGGTCGACTACTTGACTACGCTCCAGCACCTCGGGTTCTCGTATCACGTTGACTAGCCTACCGGGTGGGGTCATTGACATCAACAGCACATTTAGGGTGAGATTGATGCATGGACCGCATCAATGCCGACCTTCTACGCACTTTTGTCGAGGTGGCCAAAGTCGAACACCTCAGCCGGGCAGCCGAAGCGCTGCAGGCTGATCAATCGACGGTGTCTCGGAAGATCGCCCGGCTGGAGCAGGAGGTCGGGGTCCTGCTCTTCGAGCGGATCGGCCGGAACATCCGCCTGACTCAGGCCGGGCGGCGTCTCGTCGGGCGGGCCGAGCGCATCCTTGACGACCTGCGTGACGCCATCGCCGAGGCGGAGGGAGCCGTGGCGGCGGAGAGCGGCAGGGTCTGCGTCGCCTTCCTGCACACGGTCGGCGCGCGCTGGCTCCCGGAGCGGCTCGCCCGCTTCCTCGAGAGCTATCCGGCCGTTCGCTTCACCCTCGAGGAGGGGACCACCGCCGAGGTCATGAGCGGCGTCCTCGGCGGCGACTACGACCTGGGCATCCTCGGGCCGCCGCCCACCGGCGTCGTCGACCTCGAGATCCATCCCCTCTTCCGCGAGCGCGTCGCGGTTGTGGTCCCGACCAACCACCGCCTCGTCGGCAAGAGCTCCTGCACGCTCGAGGACGTCGCCAGCGAGCCGCTGATCCTGCCGCGGTCTCGAAGCGGGCTCCGCCGGGTGATCGACGCGGCCTTCGCCGCCCAGGGGCTCACCACCCACGTCGCCTACGAGGGTGATGACTTCACGATCGTCCAGGGGCTGGTGGAAGCCGGCCTCGGGACGACCCTGATGCCCATGCCGCTGCCCGTGCCGAGCCAGCGGGTGGCGGTGATCCCGCTTCGCGATCCACCCATCGCGCGTACCATGGCCCTCTGCTGGGATCGGCGACGCACCCTGCCTCCAGCCGCCAATCTCTTCGCCCAGCGACTCATCGCCGAGGCACGCGACCCATTCGACCTGGCGGTCAGCGCCTGACCGCCCACCGCAGAGCACTCCACCCATGATCGTCACCGCCGTCCTGATCGTCATCGCCGTGGTTCTGGTCGCGGTGGGTGCCGTCGCGCTGTTCAACGCACGGCGTGAGACCCAGGACACCTCGGCGCCGCCGCTCGTCAGCCAGAGCCTGATCGACGCCAACCAGTACGCGTCCACGCTCATCGCCGAGGCCCGCACTGCGGCGCTGCACTCGCACGAGGCCGCCATGGAGGAGGTCAACGAGCGCCTGGCGGCGGTCGAGAGCCGGGAGGCGTTCATCACCGAGCGCCACAAGCATCTGCGCGAGCGCCGCGAGATCTTCGACGAACGCCGCTTTGCCTACCGCAAGCGCCGTGACGAGATCGAGGAACGGCGTGCGAAGGTCGCCGAGCAGGATTCGCAGATCGAGGAGACCCTCCGTGCCAAGGCGGCACTCGATCGTGATGCTGCCGCGGTCCTCGTGCTCGAGCGGGTCGAGTCCGAACTCGCCGCGGAGCGGACCGCGCTGGTCGAGGCGACGGTCGCGGAGATCGTGGGCGACCGTGTGGAGACCACCGCGAACAACCTCATCGTGCAGGCCGTGGAGCGGCAGGACGCCTCCAACGTGGACAGCGCGCCGAGGATGTCACCCCTCTCGCTGGAGGGCCTCGACGATCACGCCCAGGAGCGCCTGCTCTCGGCGCTCGCGGTCATCGCCGAGCAGACCGGCGCCGAGCTCGGCATCGACAACGAGAAGCACCAGGCGACCCTGCGAACCGTGGATCCGATCGGGCGCGAGATCGCTCGCCAGGCCGCCCTCGAGGTCGTCGATCGCCGGATGCAGGCGGCCGAGGTTCCCCCGCTGATCCAGAAGGCACGCCGGACCACTCAGCGCCGCGTCGTCGAGGTGGGCGAACGAGCGCTCTGGATGATGCAGATCGAGGGCCGTCCGGAGCTCGCGGAGCTCGTGGGGACGCTCCATCACCGGTTCTCATACGGACAGAACGCGCTCCTCCACTGCGAGGAGACCGGCCACCTCTGCGGCGTGCTCGCAGCTGAGCTGGGTCTTCCTCAGAGCATCGCCCGGCAGGCGGGCATGCTCCACGACATCGGCAAGGCGGTTGACCACGACGTCGAGGGCGTTCACGCGATCATCGGCGGCGAGTTGCTCCGTGTCCTCGGCGTCGATCCCGGCATCGTCCATGCGGTCAAGGCCCACCACTTCGACGAGGAGCCGTCCACCGATCTCGCCATGCTGACCATCTGCGCGGACGCGATTTCCGCGTCGCGGCCGGGCGCGCGCCGCGACACGCTGGCGACCTACCTGCTGCGCCTCGAGCAGCTCCAGACGATCGCGACCCGGCACGGCGGCGTCGACCGCGCCTTTCCGCTGCAGGCCGGCCGGGAGCTGCGCGTGTTCGTCAAGGCATCACAGGTCAAGGACACCGACATGCCGCAGATGACCAGCGAGATCGCCCGGGAGATCGAGTCCGAGATGCAGTACCCGGGGGTCATCAAGGTGACCGTGATCCGGGAGACGACGGCCACCGCCACCGCGCCGGCGCAGCTGGTGCCGGTGCGCGCCGCCGTGGCCGAGCACACCAACGGGCGTCAGGATCCGGCTGCCGAGGATTCGCCCGACGGCGAGGACGAGCCCACCTTCGACGAGGACTGAGCGGAGCTCGATCCGGGGCGGCGGAGGTGCTCGGTCACGACCCGGGCGGTTTCAGCCGGGCGCTCGTGGAAGAACAGGTGGCCGCACCCGTCAAAGGGCCGCAACGTTGCGCCCGGGATCTGCCCGGCCAGGATCCGCGCGTTCTCGAATGGGATGACGGCGTCCTCGGTGCCGTGCATCACGAGCGTGGGAACCGCGACGGCCGCCAGGCGCTCAAACGAATCGTCCGGTTGCCACAGGGCGTTGAACTGGGCAGCGAACACGCGCGGTCGCACGGGATGGAGAGCCCGCTCGCGGATCTGCGCTTCGATGAACTCCGGATGGGCGCGCTGAAATTGCTGCGAGTAGAGGACCGTGCACGCGATCCGGTAGGCGTCCTCCGGCGTCCTCGCACCCTTGCCGAGGAGCGCCGCATGGTCTTCGGGGCGGGGTTCGACGCCGTGGTCTCCCCCGGGCGACGTGGCGGCGAGGATGAGGTCGGCGACGCGGGCGGGGTGATCGACGACCATGTGCTGGGCGACGAGACCGCCCATCGAAGCGCCGAACACGGCAGCGGAGGTGACGCCCGCGGCGTCGAGCACGGTGACGGTGTCCCGCGCCATCGCCGTCAGCGTCGTGTTGGCCGACCCCTCGGACTCGCCGATACCACGGGGGTCGAAGGTGATCACCTGGTGGGCTCTGGCGAGGTCGGGAACGATGACGGTGAACGCCGACCGGCCGGCGCCCAGGCCCGGGATCAGCAGCAGCGGGTCGCCTTCGCCGGTGACGACGACCGAAAGGCCGATGCCGTCGTCTGCCCGCGCGGTGAGATGCACCTCTGCCACGGGGCCACCATACCGGGATGCGGGTACCGCACCATGCACGCTGCCGTGCCTCGCTTCTTCGTCGAACCCGACCAGATCAGCGGTGGCCGCGCCACCCTCACAGGACATGACGCGAGCCACCTCTCGCGCGCGTTGCGGGCGACGGTGGGCGAGACCATCGTGGTGGTCGAGGACGGCAGGCTGGAACACGGGCTGCAGCTCGACGAGGTGACGCCGTCGCGCGTCAGCGGCGCGATCGTCTGGACCAGGCCGGTTGACGGCGAACCCAGGCTTGCCGTGCACGTGCTTCAGGCGGTCCCCGCGCAGGCGATGGACGCGACCGTCGAGGCGCTCACCGAAGCGGGGGCGGCAACGATCCGTCCCGTGCTGACGCATCGGACGGTGTCCCACCCCGATCCATCGCGGGTCATCCACCGCCTCGAACGATGGCGGCTGATCGCTCGCGAATCCGCACAGCTCGCGGGCCGAGCGGGCCCTCCGGAGGTGCACTCGATTCTCCCCTTGCGCGACGCGCTCCACGCGTTGCCTGCAGGCACGTCGGTCCTCGCCTGTGTGATCAGCCAGGACGCTTCGCCGATCCTGAGCGCGGTACCAAAGCCCCCGGCGAACGTGGGGCTGGTGATCGGCCCCGAGGGAGGCTTCGATGCCTCCGACCTCCGCATCCTCGAGGAGTCGGGAACCGTCAACGTCCACCTGGGATCGCGCACGCTGCCGAGCCGGCTGGCCGGTGCGGTGGCGACGTCGCTGCTCCTCGCCGGTGCGGGTGACCTCGACGCCGCGGCAGCACCTGCGCCGGTGCGTGCACCACGATGAGCACCCAGGCAGAACGCCCGCTTCGCGTTGCACTCTCGGTGCTGGGCTGCAAGGTGAACTTCGCCGAGATGGCGGATCTCGCGGGCAGGCTCGCGGCGGGTGGGTGCGAGGTCGTTCCCGAGAACGAGTCCGCCGACATCCGCGTGCTCAATTCGTGCACCGTCACCGGTCAGGCCGACGCAACCACGCGTCAGCGCATTCGCCGGCTGCGGCGTCTCGACCCTGACGCGCACCTCGTGCTCACCGGATGCAGTGTCGACGCGAACCCCGGCGCATACACGACCGTCGACTCCGTCTTCGCCAATCGCGACAAGGACCGCATCGCGGAGCACGTGCTCGCAATGTCGCGTGGTGTCGATGCACCCCGCGACGCCCCGACGATGCGCTCGCGCGCGTTCGTCAAGGTGCAGGACGGCTGCAACCATCGCTGCACGTATTGCATCGTGTGGCAGGCGCGTGGCGTCTCGTCGAGCGTGCCCTCGGTCACGGTGCACGAGCGGGTTCGCGCGGCCATCGCCGCCGGACATGGAGAGATCGTGCTCTGCGGCGTCGACCTGGGTTCGTACGGTCGCGACATCGGCACCGATCTCGCGACTCTGGTCGCATCGTTGCTCGACGCGTGTGGCGACCGCGCGCGCATCCGGCTCAGCAGCATCAACGCGAACGACGTCACCGACGCCGTCGTGGCACTCAACGCGCACCCACGACTCTGCCCCCACTGGCACATGCCGGTGCAGAGCGGCAGCGATCGAGTCCTGCGCGCGATGCATCGCGGCTATCGACGTGCGCAGTACCTGCGCGTCTCTCGCGCGCTGCGCGCCGTGAATCCTGCCACCGAGTTCACCACCGACATCATGGTGGGATTCCCAGGCGAGTCCGAGGACGACCACAACGACACCCTGTCGCTGGTCGACGAGGTTGGCTTTCTCCAGGGTCACGTCTTTCGCTGGTCCCCTCGACCCGGAACGCCGGCGACCGCGATCGACAACCGCGTGGACGATGCCTCGGCCCGGCGTCGCAGTGCCGAGGTTCGACGCGCGACCAAGCGCTCCGGCGCGCGGTCGCTCACCGCTGCGTGCGGGCGCGTGCACGAGGTCGCGTGGGACTCGGTGGACGGGGAGGTGGCTCACGGTCTGACCGCCGGATATCACGAGGTGATCGTGGAAGCACAGCCAGGGATCCGCGAGGGAAGACTCAGCCTCGTCCATGCGACCGCCGTCGAGGGCGACCGTCTGCGCTGTACCCTGCTGCGCTCATGAACGATTGCATCTTCTGCGCCATTGCGGCACACGAGATTCCGGCGACATTCGTCCGCGAGGACGATCAGGTGCTGGCCATCCGCGACGTGAATCCGCAGGCGCCGGTGCACGTTCTCGTGTTGCCCAGAGAGCACATCGAGTCGGCGGCCGAACTGACGCCCTCGCAGGATGGATTGTGGGGTCGCATGCTTCACGTCGCCCAAACCATCGCCCAGGACGAGGGCATCGACGAAACCGGCTTTCGGCTCGTCGTCAATACCGGGAAGGACGGCGGCCAGACCGTCGACCACCTGCACGTCCATCTGCTCGGCGGACGCCACATGACCTGGCCGCCCGGGTAGACGAACCAGGAGCCAGGCTCAGCCTCGGAACGCGTCGCGCAGCGAGTCGAAGAAGCCCTTCTTCACCTCGGCGGGCTTGCCTTCGCGGCCTTCAAGTTGCTCGTACAGCGTGCGGTCCTCGTGCGACAGATGGCTCGGCACCACCACGCGCACGACGCAGATGAGATCGCCGCGTCGCCCGGTGCGAACGTGCGGCACCCCCAACCCATGGACCTTGATCTGGCGTCCCGGCTGC
>JBIOIZ010000076.1:0-14259 GCA_044450385.1 Candidatus Dormibacteria bacterium | reverse complement strand
CCGCGCGACGTTGTTCTCGATCTGCTGCGCGGTGAGCGAGCATCCCGCCGTCTGCGTGTGAAAACGCAGCTTGAGAGAACGCTCGTCCTTGGCGCCGTACCGCTCGCGCATGTGTCGCGCCCAGATGCGTCGAGCCGCTCGATATTTGGCGATCTCCTCGAAGAAATCGATGTGGGCATTGAAGAAGAACGACAGCCTCGGGGCGAACTCATCCACATCGAGTCCACGCTGAATGCCCGCCTCGACGTACGCGAAGCCGTCGGCGAGGGTGAACGCCAGCTCCTGGGCAGCCGTGCTTCCCGCTTCACGGATGTGATATCCGCTGATCGAGATGGGGTTCCAGCTCGGCACGTTGCGTGTGCAGAACTCGACGACGTCGGTCACGAGCCGCATCGACGGACGGATCGGAAAGATGAACTCCTTCTGCGCGATGTATTCCTTCAGGATGTCGTTCTGGAGGGTCCCACCCAGCTTCGAGTAGGGAATTCCGTGCTCGTCGGCTGCCGCCAGGTACATCGCGAAGAGGATCGGCGCGGGCGAGTTGATGGTCATCGACGTCGTCACCGCCCCGATGTCGATACCGCTGAAGAGGGTGAGCATGTCCTCCACCGAGTCGACAGCCACGCCGCAGCGGCCGACCTCGCCGAGCGCCTGCGGCGAATCCGAGTCGTGGCCCATCAAGGTCGGCATGTCGAAGGCTACCGAGAGCCCCATCTGGCCCTGGTCAAGGAGGAACCGATAGCGCTCATTGGTGTCCTTCGCGCTGCCGAACCCGGCGAACTGCCGCATGGTCCAGACCTTGTCGCGATACATCGTCCGGTGCACGCCGCGCGTGTACGGATACGACCCCGGGTCGCCCAGGTCGCGCTCGACGTCGATGGCGCCGCTGTCAGGTCCGTACCAGGGTGCCAGCGGCAGACCTCCCAGGGTGTCCGGAGGGATGGGTGGCGCTGCCTGCGGGCGCGGCGCATCGGGCGAGCCCGACGGCGTCTCCGCCCGGTCGATCGTCTGGGTCATTGCGGCGTGGGTTCCCTGCTGTGCCCGTTGAGAATTCGTTCGGCCAGGGCGTACGGGTCCACCCGGCTCAGATCGCCTTCGAGCTCTCGACTCATTGTCCCCTCATGCAGCGCACTTCGCGCCCGCTCGGCCGCTCGCTCCACCACGATCGCCTCGACCTCCGCCCGGAGACGCGCAATCCGCCGGCGCTCGAGCTCTCCCGAGGCGGCGATGCTGTCGCCGTGACGGTTGATCGCCTCGACGAGGTCATCGACGCCCTCCCCGGATTCGGCCACGGTGGTGAGCACGGGCGGGGACCATCCGGTGCGGACCTTGCTGTGGCGGACCAGTTCCTTGAGGTCACGCACGACCTTGGACGTCCCCGGAAGGTCTGCCTTGTTCACCACAAAGATGTCGGCGATCTCGAGAATGCCGGCCTTGATGATCTGGACTGCGTCTCCCGCGGAGGGCGTTGTGACCACGACGGTGGTATCGGCCGTCTCCATGACCTCGAGCTCCGACTGACCGACACCGACAGTCTCGAGCAGGCATCGATCGCGTCCGGACGCGTCAAGGAGGCGGATGGCCTCTCGCGCGGCAGCGGCGAGCCCTCCGAGATGACCTCGCGCGGCCATGCTGCGGATGAAGACTCCCGGATCGAGCGTGTGACGGACCATGCGGACCCGGTCCCCCAGGATCGCGCCACCGGTGAATGGACTGGAGGGATCCACGGCGATCACACCCACATGGTGTCCAGCCGCCCGCCAGCGCTCGATGATCTGGTCGCACAGGGTGCTCTTGCCGCTTCCCGGCGGACCCGTCACCCCGACCACGCGGGCTCCCCCGGCTCGCTCCCGAACCTGACGGAGGAGGTCGGCGATACCCGGATCCCGATCCTCGACCATGCGGATGGCCCGCGCCAGCGCGCGGGTGTCGCCTGCCATGAGGCGTTCGGCGAGTTGGGGGTGGGACATCGCTGGAAGTCTACCGGCGGCCGGAGTTCATTCTCTCCACCGTAACCCTGACGTCCGCCGAGTTCGTTATAAAGCCTCAGGTGAGACGTCAACGCGCCTCGCTGCGCCGCCCCCGTAAGCGGCGCAGCCGGGTCCTTCTCGGATTCCTGATTGCGCTCGGCTTTGTGCTGTCCGGCGCCATCGGCGCGGTCGCCTACTTCATGCCCGCGATCGTGACCGCGTTCCAGGACACCGGGCATGCCATCGATCGGAATCTCCCGACGGCCAAGCCTTCGCCAACCGCCTCGGCAGCCGCCTCGGCCTCAGCGTCGGCGACGCCTCCCCCGGCGGTGGCGCCGCCCGGGCAGCCCTTCACGGTGCTGCTGCTCGGCTCGGACAACGATGCCAAATTCGGCGGCACCGTCCTGACCCAGTCGATGATCCTGGCCCGGGTCAATCCGGCCACCAGGCAGGTCGTCATGGAGTCGATCCCTCGCGACCTCTGGGTACCGCTCTCAAGCGGAGGCTCCGCGAAGATCGACGCTGCGTACCTGCACGGTGGGGCGAGCGCGTCAGTGGCGACCGTCGAGCAGGATTTCCACATTCACATCGACCACTACGCGTGGATCGGATTGCTCGGGTTGGTCAACCTGATCAACCAGGTCGGGGGCATCGACGTGGTGGCCACCAACCCGGTCATGGACGACTTCTATCCGGCCGACCTGACCGGCAAGAATCCATATGCGTACGAGCGGGTGGCGGTCCTCCCCGGCCCGCAGCACATGGACGGGATGCAGGCGCTCATGTACGTGCGCTCGCGTCACGGCGATCTTCGCAGCGACTTCGGCCGTTCTCAGCGCCAGCAGCAGGTTCTGCTCGCCCTGCGCGCCAAGGCGAAGCTGCTCGGCATCGCCGACCTTCCGGATATCGCGACCGCGATGGCAAGCGATTTCTCGACGGACATGAGCATCAGCGAGATCGCGTCGCTGCTGCCGATCGCAAGCAGCGTGCAGTTGCAGAACGTGCACCAGGTGATCCTCGCATCCCCCTACACGTACACGGGACACATAGCCAACGAGGACGTGCTGCTGCCCAACTGGAACTTCATCCTTCCCGAGACGCATCAGTACTTCCCCGCGGTGTGAGGGAGCACACGATGAGACGGGCGATCACGGTCATCCTGCTGCTTGCGCTCATGGGAGGCTTCGGCTTCGGCGTGAATCGCTTGATCGCGTCGCGGAAACACAAGATCCCAACCGAGTCGAGCGTGTTCATTCCCACCGCGACGCGACCCAAGATCGTGCTGCCGGGGACGCTGTACCTGGCGCAGAACGGAGACATCTACCGGCTCAGTGATGGGTACTTCACCGATCTGCACCTGTCCGCGGCGTTGGGGTCATGGATGCAACCCGCGTATGTGCCGAACTCACAGGACATCGTGGCCGTGGTTCGCGCCGCTGAGTACTCGAACCTCTATCTGTTGAACAGCCAGGGGTCAATCATCCGCCGGCTCAGCAACAATGCGAACGTGCACCTCGACACGGTGTATCGCAACCACTGGATGTTCTATCCGCACATGGGCGCCGACGGCAACACCATCTATTTCAGCTACGACCAGCCAAAGGACTCGACACAGCTCGCGGTCGACTTCTCGATATGGTCCGGGACGCTGAATGGAAAGCTCGCCACCACACTGCTCAGCAACTCCAACCCCTTCACGGGCGGCGACGTCGATCCGACGCCCATGGCAGGCGGCGCCGTCATGTACTCGAAGTACGCGATCAGCGGCGGCAACGCCTACTCGGAGATCGTGATGCAGCCGAAGCCGCTCGCCAGGCCGGTCGTGCTCACGACAGCCGCGCAGGACTGCGGCCAGCCGGCGCCGTCACCTGACGGCACCAGGCTCGCGATGATCTGCATCGGGGGCACGGGTTTGCAGAGCACGAGACTCGAGGTGGCGACGCTCACCGGCGGTAAGCTGGGGACTCCGCAAACGGTGGTCAACAATTGCCTGTGCGCATCGCCGGTCTGGGCTCCCGACGGGAGCGGTCTCGTGTACTACAACACCGCCGACGCAACGGGTCATTTCGAGCTCTGGTGGATCAAGGGGGCGCTCACAGCGGCGCCATCGCCGCCACTGCAGGTCACCACGAATCTCGATTTCACCGCAACCTCGCCGCCGAGCTGGTCGCCGCTGAGCAGCGTGCCCGTGATGTCCCGTTAGAGCGCACCGATCCTAGTAGAAGACCTGGGCGAGCTCGTACAGCTCGCGCGGGACACGTCGCTGCTCGGCGACCACGTCGGCAATGCTCGCGACATCGACAGTCCCGTTGGTCACCACCGGCATCTTGCCGAACAGTCCCTCGACAACGAGGTCGTACGCCTTGGCCCCGACGCGCGTCGCCCAGATGCGGTCATATGCGGTGGGAGACCCCCCGCGCTGGATGTGCCCAAGCACCGTCGCGCGAGTCTCGTGCCCGGTGCGCTCCTCGATGATCCGGGCGAGATTCTCCCCGACGCTGCGACGTGAGAGTTGCACGTGACCGAACGCATCCCGCGCGCCGTCCGCCTGGTCCTTGGATTGCAAGCCCTCCATCTCGACACCCTCGGCGACGACGATGATGCTGAAGTCGCTGCCGGCGCGCCTGCGCACCTCGAGATGCGCAACGACCTCGTCGACGGTGACGCTGAATTCGGGGATGATGATCATGTCCGCACCCCCCGCGAGCCCACCCATCACCCCGACCCAGCCGGTATCGCGGCCCATTACCTCACAGACCATCACCCGGTGATGCGACGTGGCCGTCGTGTGCAGACGGTCGAGCGCTTCGGTGACCACGCTCACGGCGCTGTCGAATCCGATGCAGTAGTCGGTGACGCTCAGGTCGTTGTCCATCGTCTTGGGAACGCCGACCACGCGCGCACGTTGTTCGGCCAATCGCGCTGCGACGCTGAGCGTGTCATCGCCACCGATGGCGACGAGCGCGTCGAGACGCAGTCGCTCAATGTTCCGCAGGACCTCCTCAACGCCGTGGTCGAGCTTCATCGGATTCACCCGCGAGCTGCCGAGCATCGTGCCGCCGAGTTGCAGGATGCCGGAAAGCCTCGAACGCTCCAGGTGCATCACGTCGCCGTCGCCGATGAGGCCGGCCCAACCGTTGCGAACCCCGAACAATGTGTCGCCGGCAGCCAGCGCCTTTCTGCCGATGGCGCGGATTGCGGCGTTGAGGCCTGGTGCGTCACCGCCGCCCGTCAGGACGGCAATCCTCTGTCCCACTCTTTGCCTACTTTGTGCGGAGCTAGTGACCAACTCCGGGATCACCGAGGAACGCTTGCTCTTCGGCGCTGCCGAGTATGACGGTCACGCCACCGGGTGCGACGGCGGCGGGAGTGGCCGGCGGCGTGGTCGCCACAGCCGTCGGGGCCGGCTCGGTGGTCACGCTGACGCCGAAGTACGCGGCCAGCCATTGCGCAGCGACGGCGTCCTTGCCGCCGCTGTTGTCGATGACCTGGGTCACGACCTGCGTGGGCGCCTTGCCGCCGGCCTTCGTCGAGAATCCCACCATGTTCATCAGCGACGCCCAGCGCGTGGTGGCGTTGTTGCTCCTGCCGCTTGCGTTGACGAAGGTGACCTGCGCGCCCTCAGTGAGCGCAGCTGGTGTGGGGAAGACGTCCTGGACGAAGTGCGATATCGACGTGAAGCTCTTGTCATTCGTATAGAGATAGTAGCTGCCGCATCGAGCCGGATACCCGCAGTCGTAGAGGAAGTTGGTGTCGTCGATGCTGATGTGCTCGATGCTCGCGGGATTGACACCGTTCACGAGTCCGTAGAGCGATTCAGCGTCACCGATCGTCAGGTTGGTGAGCACGTTGTTGCCGAGCGCGTTGATCACATCCGGCAGCTTGCCGAAACCGCCGAGGCTCTCGATCTGGGACCTGAGTGCGACGATGAGCTGCTGCTGGCGGCGGCTTCGAGCAAAGTCAGATCCCTGCCCGTTGTTGCCGTGGCGCGAGCGGGCGTAGATGAGGGCAGTGGCTCCATTCATGTGTTGCATGCCCGCGTTGAAATGCACCGTCTCATAGCCGCAGTTGCCCAGGTCGCATTCTCCGGCGGGGTACTGGTGATCCGTGAACCCCGCGGGAACGTTCACGTTGATCCCACCCACCGCGTCGACGGCCTGCTTGAATGCGTTGAAATCGACACCGACGAAGTAGGTGATGCCGATTCCGAGCAAGTGGGCGATCAGTGGATCGGCGACGGCCGCTCCTGCGTCCACCGCGCTCGCCGGCCGCGGTCCTTCACCGAGCATCCCCGCGGCATATGCAAAGTTGATCCGCTCCTCGGTCGACCTGCCGTTGCGCAGAGGGATGGTCACGAACCAGTCACGCGGGATCGAGATCTCAGCAATCTGGGGCGGGTGGCCCTGAAGTGGCTGGATCGAGATGACCATGATCGAATCGGTGAGGAATGCACCGGAGTGCTGCGTGCCGCCATATCCGTAGAGCACGATGTTGATTCGCTGGTAATGCTGGCTCTGCTGAGCGACTGCCGAGCCGCTCCCCCCGTGCAGCGCGCTGATCACCGCACTGATCGGGTTGGTGTGGAAGGTCTTGGCCAGCGCGAGCGAGAGCCGCACACCATACACCCCGCCAGCAACGAGCAGCAGCGAGAACATCACGATGACCGACACGACGGCGCGTTTTCGGGTGATCCAGCCGGGGACGACGTTGTACCGCGACCGGCGCCTGCGACGGACGGATGACCTGCTGATCGTTGCCATGGTTGAGGTGTTGCTCTCGACTTTGCAAACGGGTGTACTGACCGCCGCAGAAATGATGCGGGGCCGGCGCGCCACGGTGGGCTTCGTGTAAGGGAACGCTCGTGTCAACGCCCCGGTTACCCGCCGCGAAGGACAAGGGTACCCCAGGCTCGGATGATCAGGAGCCGACGTGGCATCATCAGCGGCCAGCATCGGGGACGGAGGAATTGGATGCGCGCTCAACAGCTTCAAGGCCTCGAGGGCCCGTCGGGACTTCACCTGGTCGAGGTCGACGAACCGGAGGACGCGACGCGTGTCGTCATCGAGGTTGCGGCCGCGGGCGTGAGCTTTCCCGATCTGCTGCTCACTCGGGGCGAATACCAGATGAAGCCACCGCTGCCCTTCGTGCCGGGCGTCGAGGTGGCCGGTCGGGTTCGCTCAGCGCCCGAGGGATCGGGATTCGTCGCCGGGGATCGGGTCATGGCGTTCACCGTGCTGGGCGGTTTCGCCGATGTGGCGCTGGCCGAACCGGCGCTCACCATGGCAATCCCGGACGGATTGAGTGTCGAGGCCGCGTCGGGTTTCGTCATGAACTACCACACCGCGTATTTCGCATTGGCACGCAGAGGCCGGATCCGGCCCGGCGATCGGATCGCCATCCACGGTGCGGCCGGGGGAGTTGGCACGGCCGCCATCCAGGTGGGGCGGGGGATAGGCGCTGAAGTGATTGCGATCGCGGCAGGCCCCGACAAGATGCACATCGCCGAACGCGCCGGCGCCCACCACGTCCTTGATGCCGAGGGGGACTGGGTCGCCGCCCTGCGCGCTCAGAACGATGGACTCGGCGTCGACGCGATCCTCGACCCGGTTGGCGGCGAGCGCTTCGACCAGAGCGTTCGCTGCCTGGCACCCGAGGGACGCCTCATCGTCGTCGGATTCACCGAGGGGCGGATTCCCAATCTGCAGATGAATCGGGTGCTGCTCCGCAATATCGACATTGTCGGGGCCGCGTGGGGCGCCTTTCTCGGCGTCCAGCCCGCGCTGTTCACCGAGACTCAACGGGCGCTCAACGCGATGATCGAGGCGGGCGTCGTGGCCCCGATCGTTGGAGCGACATATCCCCTCGAGGAGGCGCCCGCGGCGCTCAACCTCCTCGGTCAGCGACAGGCGCGTGGCAAAGTCATCCTCACCATGTAGTCCGCGATTGCGCTAACCGCGCAACAGGTCCCTGGCGATCACGACGCGCTGGATCTGGCTGGTTCCCTCATAGATCTGGGTGATCTTCGCGTCACGCATCATCCGCTCGACCGGGTACTCATTCACGTACCCGTAGCCGCCGAGGATCTGGACGGCGTCCGTGGTCACCTTCATCGCCGTGTCTGCCGCGAGCAGCTTCGCGATCGCGGCGAAATGGCCCACGTCGGGGCTCTTGTCGTCAATGAGCTGCGACGCCCAGTAGACCATCGCCCGGGCCGCCGCCGTCTGGGCTTCCATGTCCGCAACCATGAACTGGATTCCCTGGAATTCCGCGATCGCCTTGCCGAATTGTTTGCGCTCCTTGGCATAGCCGACGGCGTAATCGAGGGCTCCCTGCGCGATTCCCAGTGCCTGCGCGGCGACGCCCGGCCGCGAACGATCGAGCACCTTCATCGCGATCCGGAAGCCGTCGCCTTCCTCGCCGAGGCGGTTCGCGGCGGGAACCACCACCTCGTCGAGATGCACTTCTGCGGTATTGCTGCCGCGGATGCCGAGCTTGCCGTGGATCGTGTTCGCTGCGAACCCTTTGAGCTGCTGCGCATCCTCGAGCACGAACGCGCTGACCCCTTGTGCGCGCTCGTTCGGGTCGGTCTTGGCGAAGACGGTGATGGTGTCGGCGACGCCGCCCGCGGTGATCCAGAGCTTGCTACCGGTGATGACGTACTCGTCACCGTGTCGCTCCGCACGCGTCTGCATGCCGGCAGGATCGCTGCCGGCACCGGGCTCGCTGAGCGCGTACGCGCTGAGCTTGGCACCGCTCGCAAGGTCGGGAAGCAGCCGTGCCTTCTGCTCCTCCGTCCCGGCGATCATCAGCGGGTAGCCGCCGAGCCCCTGTACGACGAGGATCAACGCGCTGGTTGCGCAGACTTTGGCGACCTCCTCGATGGCGACGTTCAGCGTCAGCGCACTCCCCGAGAGCCCGCCGTATTCAGGTGGAAAGGGCAGCGCGAAGAGATCGTGCTTGCGATAGAGATCCACCACGTCCCACGGGAATTCGCCGGTACGATCGATCTCGGCCGCACGGGGCGCGATGCGCTCGCGAGCGATGTCCCGCACCGTGTCGCGGATCATGGTCTGCTCGTCGTTGAGACGGACGTCCATCCCGGTGATGCTACCAAGCCACCGCCGGCGAGTCGCCGGTGTCAGTCGCTGAGAAGGTGACGGGCAATGACCACGCGCTGGATCTGATTGGTGCCTTCATAGATCTGGCATGCCTTGGCATCGCGGAAGCGGATCGCGGCCGGATGGTCGTCCAACCCCGATTCCGGAGCGCACACGTCAACCGCGCACTGCGCCACCGCGACGCATGCGTCAGTGGCATAGAGCTTGGCGATCGCGGCATCGAGCGTGACGCGCTGGCCCGCGTCCACCAGGGCCGCCGCGTAGCGGGTCAGCTGGCGAGCAGCCGCGGTGCGAGTCTGCATGTCAGAAAGTGCTGTGGCATCGACGTCCAGTCCTGCGTCCCGCCGATCGCGCGAGGATGCGACAGCGGCGTCGAGCGCCCCCTGCGCGATGCCGACCGCCTGCGCCGAGATGCCCACCCTCCCGCTGTCCAACGCGGACATCGCGACGGTGAAACCGGTGCCCTCCGCGCCGAGGCGGTTGGCGGCTGGAACGCGCACCCCCGCCAGCACGAGCTCTCCGGTCCACGATCCGTGCAGGCCCATCTTGACGAGCGGTGTCCCGGCGCTGACGCCCGGCCATGCCGCCTCGACCAGGAAGGCGCTCACGCCGTGTGAGCCCTCGCCGGTGCGTGCCATGACGATATAGAGATCGGCATCGCCTGCCCCGGTGATGAACGCCTTTGCACCGTCGAGCACGTAGGCGTCGCCGTCTCGCGTGGCGTGCGTTTGCAACGCGACCGCGTCGCTGCCACCGGCTGCCTCCGTCAGCGCGAAGGCTGCGAGCCACTCGCCACGAGCAAGCTTGCCGAGATACCGCGACTTCTGGTCATCGTTGCCAAAAACGAGGAGTGGCTCGGTGCCGACCGAGAGATGCACGTCGAGGATCACCGCACAGCTGGCATCGACGCGGGCAACCGCCTCCACGAACCGGATGAAGTCACCGTGAGTCCCGCCCGCGCCGCCGAAGCGTTCCGGGGTCAGGATGCCGGCGAGACCGGCCTCGCCCGCTGCTTCGACAATCCTCTTCGGCGGCGGACCTTCGCCGCGAGCCATGGCGGGGGCTATCGGCACGATCGCGTCGTCGACGAACCCCGCAATGCGGCCGGCAAGTTCGCGGTCGCCGATGTCAGTCGACACGGACGAGGGTGGCCTCGCCCTGCGCGATGCCGCTGCAGATCCCGGCTGCCCCGTAGCCTCCGCCGCGGCGTCGCAGCTCGTAGAGCAGCGTCATGAGAATGCGCGCTCCGCTGGCGCCGATCGGGTGCCCGACCGCAATCGCGCCACCGTTGACGTTGACGCGATCCGGATCCACTTCGAGCATCCGCGTGCTCGTGATCGCAACCGCTGCGAAGGCCTCATTGATCTCGACCACCTCGAGCTTGCCGGCATCGACCACCCCCTGCGTCTTGGCGAGGGCCGCCTCGATGGCGAGTGCCGGCACCGTCGCCAGGTAGGGGTGCTCGGCAGCGGACTCGCCATACGTGAGCCAGGTTCCAAGCGGCACGAGCCCTTCGGCACGCGCCCGCTCAGCGCTCATGAGCAGTACGGCTGTGGCACCGTCGTTCATGCCCGGCGCGTTACCGGCGGTGATGGTGGTGCCGTCACCGAAGGCGCCTCGCAGCGCTGCGAGTTTCTCGATGGTCGTGTCCGCCCGCGGCTGCTCGTCCCGACCGACGCTCGAGCCGTTGACGCTCACCGGCACGATCTCCTCCGCAAACTTTCCTGCCGCGAGCGCTTCCTGGTAGCGCACCTGCGAGCGCAGCGCCCACGCATCCTGCTGCTCGCGCATGACGCCGAGCTCGGATGCCACATCACTGCCGTGCACGCCCATGAGCACCCCGTCCACGGGGCAGCACAGCCCGTCGCGGATCATGCTGTCGACCGCGACGCGATCGCCGAAACGGCTGCCGAACCGCTGATCCTCGAGCAGGTACGGGGACCGCGACATCGACTCCATGCCGCCCGCGACCACGACGTCCGCCTCGCCGGAGCGGATCAGCAGCGCGCCGACGTTCACGGCTTTCAGCGCGCTGGCGCAGACCTTGTTGACGGTGAATGACGAGACGCTCGCCGGGAGGCCAGCGCGCAAGCCGGCCTGCCGCGATGGCACCTGCCCCTGACCCGCCGCGAGCACCATTCCCATGATCAGCTGATCGACGGCAGCGGGATCGATGCGGGTGCGCTCCAGCACCTCGCGAATGACCCGCGCACCCAGGTCGACGGCAGGCACCGAGGCGAGCCCACCGCCGAGCTTGCCGAAGGGTGTCCGTGCGGCGGCGACGATGACGGGATCAGTTGGCACGATCGGCCTCGAGCACCTCGAATGGACGCAGCAGATGACGGGCGATCAGGATGCGCTGCACCTCGCTGGTTCCCTCGCCGATCTCGTTGATCTTGACGTCGCGATACAGCCGCGCCACCGGCGTCTCCTCCATGAATCCCATGCCACCGTGGATCTGCACCGCGTGGTTCGCGCACGCCGTCGCGACCTCGGACGCGTGCAGCTTTGCCATCGACGCCCAGGGTGCAGCGCTTTTGCCCGCGTCGATCGCGGCGGCCGCCCGCCAGGTCATCAGCCGCGCCAGTTCGATCTGCGTTCCCATGTCGGCAAGCTTGAATTGGGTGGCCTGGAAGGTGGCAATCGGCACTCCAAACTGGCGCCGCGCCGCCGAGTACGCGAGCGAGGCATCGAGACACGCCTGGGCGACGCCCACCGAGAGTGCCGCAATCGCAACGCGCCCACCCTCGAGGATCTGCAGGAATTGGGTCAATCCCTGACCCGGTGCCCCGACGAGGTTGCCGAGCGGCACACGGCAGTCCTCGAAGATCAGCTCTCGAGTGTCAGACGCGTGCCAACCGAGCTTGCGGTACTTGGGAGCCTGAGAGTACCCGGGGGTTCCCTGCTCCACGGCGATCGTGCTGATCTGCTTGTGGCCGTTGTGCGAGCCCGTGACCGCGGTGATGGTCACCCCCGCGCTGATGTCGGTGCCGGCGTTGGTGATGAATGCCTTGCGGCCGTTGATGACCCATGCATCGCCGTCGCGGACCGCGCGCGTCTGGGTGGCAGCGGCATCCGATCCGGCGTCGGGCTCGGTCAGCCCGAAGGCCCAGAGACGATCGCCGGCCATCAGGGGTTCGAGCCAGCGCTGCTGCTGTTCCCGCGAGCCGAATCTCACCAGCGGCGAGATCCCCAGCGAGACCGCCGCCTCGAGCGTGATGGCGCAGCTGGCGTCGGCTCGGGCGATCTCCTCCATGGCCAGGCAGTACGAGATGAAATCGCCGCCGGCGCCCCCGAGCTCAGCGGGGAAGGGCAGTGCGAACAGCCCAAGCCGGGCCATCCCCGCGACGAGCGCATAGGGAAACTCCCCGGTCTCGTCGTAGTGGGCTGCTGCAGGCGCGATCTCCGCCTGGGCGAAGTCGCGAACCACGTCGCGAATGTGACGCTGCTCGTCACTGAGATCAAAGTTCACTCGAACCTAACGGTACCGCGGCGGGATGGGCTCAATCCACGCAGTGCGCGCAACGCAGATTTGCTATGTAAAGCACGCTTGACAAGGCGAGCCGGTGTCAAGTAGGCTTTACATCATGCGAAACGACGTCCGGGAGCTCAGGTCAGCGCGAGGGCTGTCGCAGGGAGATCTCGGTGAGGCGCTGGGTGTCTCGCGGCAAACCATCAATGCCATCGAGACCGAGCGCTACACCCCCTCGCTGCCACTTGCCCTGGCACTGGCCAGGTTCTTCGGCACCAAGGTGGAGGAGGTATTCCATGTCGACAACAACGGGCACACGGCGTGACGTGACTCATTCCAAATGGACCATCCCGGTGATGAGCCTGGTGATCGGGCTCGTGCTGCTGGTCGCGAACATCGTCGGCCACCAGCTCGGCCTCGGTCTCTGGAGCCTCGGCGTCATGGTCGCGTTCGGCGCGGCGGTGCTGCTCGGCGGCCGGAGCGAGACGATCCGGGGCCTGCGCGGTGACGGGCGTGACGAGCGCTTCGCGATGCTCGATCTCCGGGCGACCGCGCTGGCGGGGATGGCACTGATCATCGCGGTCATCGTCGCCTTCATCGTCGAGGTGGCGCGGGGCCACAGCGGTGAGCCCTACGACTGGCTGGGTGCAATCGCCGGCCTTGCGTATATCGCGGCGATCATCGTGCTCCGCGTCCGCGGCTGATCGATGTGCTGGGCGCGCCTCTTCAGCGAGAGCGCGCGTCCAGCCTCGCCGCGGTGAGGCGAACCACGTCTTCGATGGTGTCGGCGATCTCCGCGCCGGCAGCGGTGAGCGCGTCGACCTTGCTCTGAGCGCTGCCGGTGTTGCCGCTGATGATCGCGCCCGCGTGGCCCATTCGCTTTCCGGGGGGCGCCGTTCGACCGGAGATGAACGCCACCACCGGCTTGTCGAATCCGGTGTCGCGAATCCAGGCGGCCGCGGTCTCCTCGTCGGAGCCGCCGATCTCACCGATGAGCACCACGGCGCGCGTCTCCGGGTCATCGGCGAAGAGACGGAGCACATCCGGAAAGCTGAGCCCCATCACCGGGTCTCCGCCGATGCCGACCGATGTCGTCTGGCCCATCCCTCCCTGTCCGAGCCCTTGGATCACCTCGTAGGTGAGGGTGCCGCTGCGCCCGACAATCCCGACCGGCCCGGGCGTGTTGATGTGGTTGGGAATGATCCCGATCTTGCATTGATGGGGGGTCACGATTCCCGGGCAGTTCGCGCCGAGGAGGTCGTTGCCGGTCTGGAGCACGAATTCACGAGCGCGAATCATGTCCAGCACCGGGATTCCCTCGGTGATGCACACCGTCAACCGGATCCCAGCCGCCGCCGATTCCATGATCGCGTCGGCGGCAAACGCGGGCGGGACGAAGATCCCCGACACATCGGCGCCCGTCGCCGCAACAGCATCCGCGACCGTGTCAAAGATCGGAACCCCATCCTGATCGCTCGCGCCCTTGCCGGGCGATACCCCCGCGACGATGTTGGTCCCGAAGGCGCGCATCTGCCCCGTATGGAAACTCCCCTCACGCCCGGTAATGCCCTGGATGACCACCCGGCTGGACCGGTCGACGAGAACGCTCACGACGGAGCCCAGGAGGGGAGGGGATGAACAGGGGGGGGGGCGGGGGGGGAAAGCCGCTGGGGTCCCCCCCCCCGCACGCGCCGGGGGG
>JBIOIZ010000075.1:0-14312 GCA_044450385.1 Candidatus Dormibacteria bacterium | reverse complement strand
TGCTCTTGGTTTAGACCTTTCTCTATTTGCCCGCGCATCACCCCCCCTCCTCTGTGGTGGGGGGGGCGCCCTACCCCCACCTCATTGGGGCTGCGCCCCTTCCGCGCCGCTACCCCCCCGGCCGTCATCGGACCGTTCACCTCGAGATGTCCGCGCAGGATCGCCGTGATCAGCGCGTCGCGGTCCGGGGTACTGGCGACCAGTGCGCGTGGCAGCGCGGACGGTGCGGGTGCGAGGGTCGCAGATGGCCAGAGTACGCCGACGCCCGCAGCGCGTTCCATTGCGCACCAGAAGGCCCCGCCGCCGGCGGTCACGGTGAGCGCCCTGCCGCGAGAAACGAGCTCATCGAACCACCCCGTCCACGATGGGACCGCTCGGGCGACCACCAGCGCGACCAGGAGGTCATGGAGCTCGTCTGCGTCACGCGGATCCGGCGCCGCTTCGCCGCGCACACGAGCGATGGCATCCGGATCGAGGGCGGCGAGATCGCGTGCCTCGACCGGAAGCCCTCGACGGAGCGTGATCGCGCGGCTGCGCCGCTCCTCGAGCGGCGCGTCGTCGAGAAACGTGTACGGCCGTCCGTTCACGATCTCGTGTGCAAGTGGCGACGGCTCGACGGTATCCCGGAAGCTGACCTGGACTTCCTTTCGCTCGATGCGAGCAACCAGCTCGCGCAGCGAGTCCACGTCCATCACCTCGTGGAGGCAGTCGTACATGGTCTGGTTCACCAGCGGGTGATCAGGGGGTTCGACGGGCCCGGTCGGGTTCTCGTTCTGGCAGGCGACCAGCTGCGGAAACACCGCGCCCATGATGTCGTCGGATTCGAGGCGCTGTATCGGCGCGGGGTTCTTACGACCGCCCTTGAAGCGCAGCACGGTGAGCGATCGATTGAGGTTCCATCGCCACCGAACCGCCCACATCGGAGCGAAGATCGCCGCCTTCCGGAGCACCTCTTCAACGGTGTTCGAGGAGAGGAACTTCGGGATGTCCTCGAGCGGAAAACTGTGTTGCGGACCGAGCGACAGCAGCACGCAGTCGTCGCTCGCCGCGGCCTGCAGCTCGAAGTCGAAGGTTGCGCAGAACCGCTTTCGCAATGCGAGCCCGAGCGCGCGGTTGACACGGCCGCCGAAGGGAGCGTGCACGACCAGCTGCATACCGCCGCTGTCGTCGAAGAAACGTTCCAGAACAATGTGCTCGAGGGTCGGAACGACGCCGAGCGCGGTTCGACCGGCCGCGAGATAGCGCACCACCATCGCGGCAACGTCGTTGTCGACACCGGCTCGCTGTTCGACCCAGGTGATCGCCTCGTCGGCACCGCCCTCGGCGAGCAACACTTCGACACCACTGCGAAGGTCGGAGACTTCACGCGACAGCTCCTCCGTTCGCGCCGGGGCCTCCCCGAGCCAGAACGGAACAGACGGTGGTGCGCCGTGCGCATCCACAACTCGCACGGTGCCGGCGACCACTCGCCGGATCTTCCACGACGTACTTCCCAGCAGGAAGATGTCCCCCGCCGAGGACTCGATCGCCCAGTCCTCGTTGACGGTACCGATGAAGGTGTCGTCCGGTTCTGCGAGCACTCGGTAGTCGCCGGTCTCGGGGATCGCCCCGCCGGAGGTCAGCGCGGCCAGCCGCGCGCCACGGCGGGCTCGCACCTCGCCGTTGATCTGGTCCCGGTGCAGATACGCGGCGACACGGCCCCGTCCGGTGGGAATGCCGTCGGCCGCCAGCTCGATGATGCGGTCGAAGTCCTGGCGGGTCAGGTCCGCAAACGGCGCCGCCTTGCGCATCAGCTCATAGAGGTCGTCCTCACGCCAGCTGTCGGCGGCGCACTCGGCGACGATCTGCTGCGCGAGGATGTCCATCGGAAGTCTGGGCGGGTGAACGGCGTCGAGTGCACCGCTTCGCACACCGGCGAGCAGCGCCGTGCATTCGACCAGCTCATCCCGCGTCATCGGATAGAGGCGGCCTTTGGGCGTGCCCCCGCGGCTGTGACCGGAGCGACCGACCCGCTGAAGGAACGTGGCGATGCTGCGGGGCGAGGCGATCTGGCACACCATCTCGATGGGCCCGATGTCGATACCCAGCTCCAGCGATGCCGTCGCGACCAGCGCGCGCAGCTCGCCGGCGCGCAGTTGTGATTCGACCCGCTGACGGCGCTCTTTCGAGAGGCTCCCGTGGTGCGCGGCAACCGCATCGTCGCCCAGCCGCTCAGCCAGGAGATGCGCGACACGCTCGGCCATTCGCCGCGTGTTGACGAAGACGAGCGTGGTGCGGTGCGTGCGGACGTGCGCAGCGATGGCATCGAGCACCTCACCTAGCTGTTCTCGCGATGCAACCGCCTCGAGCTCGCCCGACGGCAACTCGATCGCAACCTCGAGCGCACGCCGATGGCCGACATCCACGATGGCGCAACGCGGGCTGCCGTCGGGATTGCTGCGCGGCGGACCTGCGCCGACCAGCAGGCGAGCCACCGTCTCGATGGGTCGCTGCGTCGCCGAGAGTCCGATGCGCACCGGTCGCTGCGTGCACAGACGGTCGAGGCGCTCGAGCGTGACGGCCAGATGGGAGCCGCGCTTGTCGCGGGCGACCGCATGGATCTCGTCGACGATGATCGTCGAGACTGTGCTGAGCGCAGCCCGGCTGCGCTGCGCCGTGACGAGCAGATACAAGGACTCGGGGGTGGTGACGAGGAAGTTAGGTGGGCGTTTGATCATCGCCGCCCGGACGGACTGCGTGGTGTCACCGGTGCGGACCTCGGCGCGAAGGGCGGGCGGGGTCATGCCCATCTCCGTGGCGACGTCGGCGATCTCGCGCAGCGGTGTCTCCAGGTTCTGCTGCACGTCCACCGCGAGCGCCTTCAGGGGCGAGACGTACACCACCTGTGTCTTGTCACGGACGTCTTCGCCGCGATCCGCGGCGCGATACAACGCATCGATGCAGACGAGGAAGCCCGCGAGCGTCTTGCCCGATCCGGTCGGGGCGGCTATCAGCGTGTGGCTACCGGCTGCAATCTGCGGCCAGCCCTCGCTCTGTGCCGGGGTTGGACCTTCGGGGAACCGACGCTGGAACCAGGCTCGCACCGCCGGATGGAACGCGCGCATATCGCTCATCTGGGCCACGTATTCTAGCAGTCTGGAGGGAACAGATGTTCGGTCAGAGCAGGCGCGTCGGGAGCGGCGTCTCGACGGCGCCATCACCCTCACGGCGGATCTCGTACGCGAGGGCACCGGGCTGCTCGCTGAAGGCCTCGTACAGGTCGGTGCCGTGGTAGATGAGGCCGGCGCCATTGTCGGTCGCGTACGACAGCGGCAGCGTCCCTTCCGCGACCAGCCGGTGGATCAGCGGCCGCCGTTGCTCCTCCGCGTCATGGTGCGGACTGTTGCCGTAGGGCAGGAATCCGAGCGCGTCGGTGACGGGTCGCAACTCGGGCCCGAAGGAATCAGTGGTACCGCCGAGGTGCCAGCACAGCGATCCTGCTGAAACGCCCATCAGCACGACCCCCGCCTGCCAGACCCGGCGGAGGATCACGTCGACGCCGTGGAGGCGCCAGAGGGCGAGCAGGTTTGCCGTGCTTCCGCCGCTGACCCAGATCACGTCCTGCCGGGAGAGGTGGTCTTCGACGTCGTCGAAGTTGGGCATGGGAAACAGGTCAAGATGCGACACCACCATGTCGAGCTTCGAGAACGCGTGGTGCGTCGCTGTGAGCCACGTCGGGTTGTCACCGGCAGCGGTGGCGATGATGCACAACCGCGGATGGGCCCCCGCCCCCGCCAGCTGCGCGGCCATGCTGTACGTCGGGCCCGGTTTGAGATTCCACATGTCGCCCCCGTCAGGCTGAAACCCGACGCTGGTGGCGATGATGGTCGGCTGCGAAGCTGTCATCCGAGGATTGTGCCGGTGATCACCGAACCAGCGGGGTGAGCGCCGAGCCGACGACCAGAAGGAGTGCTGCATCCGCGTGAGATCTTCGACAGTCCTCGTGGGGGTGGTCGCGGATCGCCGCCGTCGCCGGGATCGCGATTTCAACGGCTCAGCGCCCACCGAACCCGGCGCCTCCGCCGAGGCCGACCCCATCCGCCGCGCCAACCCCCATCCCGGTCGGCCCCATCTCAGGAATCGGCTTCACGGTCGCGGACGATCCATCGAGCGGTCAGGTGGTGCTCTTCGGGGGCGTGGACAACTACGCCAACACCTGGGTCTGGAGCGGATCTCGCTGGACGCTGGCCGAGCCCGCGACGAGCCCGGCAGGTCGTATCGACGCCGCCGCAGCGTACGACCCGCGGACCAGGCTGGTGCTGCTCTTCGGTGGGCGCCACGCGCCATACACAAGCGGCCCGTCGCTCAACGACACCTGGGCATGGGACGGAGTGACCTGGCACCAGCTTGACCGCGGTATCGGGGGGCCTCCGCCGGGCGAGGGTTCGTCGATGGCCTGGGATGACAGCCTCGGCGAGATGGTGCTGGTCACTGCTGCCGGGAGCGGAGCCGGCGGCGACCAGACCTGGGTGTGGAGCGGGGTGCGCTGGGTGCTCAAGATTCACGGCGCAGTCGCTCCGAGCGCGTTCGACCTCGCCATGGCCTTCGATCCGATCACACGCTCGCTGATCGCCGAGGGTTGTTGCCACGCACCCCGATCGCCGCTCGGAGCCCTCGACACGACGTGGCGTTGGAACGGCGACCGATGGCTCCAGCTCCCCGGCACCGCTGCGCCGCTTCCGGGTTCATCCCTCGCGCTCGACCCCTCCAGCGGGCGCCTGGCGTTGTGCACCTGCGGCCCCATGCTCGCGCTCCCAGCCCTCGCGTCTTGGACTGGACGGACGTGGACGCTCCTGAACGTCGCTCGCCTGCCGTTCGAACCCATGGCGGAGATCAGTGACAGCGATAGCGGTCAGCTGTTGATCTTCGGCTCGGCAACCCCGAGCAGCCCGAACGGAGCGCAGCCGGTGCACATCTGGTCGCTGCGTGGGTCGACATGGGGGCAGCTCGACGCTGCGGCTCCTGGTTCCTAACGCGTGTCACGAGCGGATGACGAGCTGCCGGAGGATGTCAGAACGGACCACGTTGTCGTGACAGTGCATCAACCGTCACGGGAGGGCGGCGGCTCCCGCCTATCGTTCCTGACATGTCCCCACCGGACGGCGCTGCAGCACCGCGTCTGCGAGTCATCGCCGGAGCGACGGATGCTGATGCTGCGCAAACCCCGGACGCAGCCCCCGTATCGCCCGCCGTCCGGCGACGCCAGGCGCGCCTCGGTGCTGAGCTGGACTTCCTCGAGATGGTGCCCTTTTCGGATCCGGACGCTGCGTATGCACCTGCAGCGGTGTTGGAGCGACGCGCGCGCGCACTGGGTGACGAGGGCGCGCTGAGACGCGCGCAGCTGATCCAGGCAGATGTGCTCTGCCGCAAGGGCAAGCACACGGCGTCCGGCCAGCTCATCCGGGAGATCAACGAGTGGGCCACGGAGCACGGACACCGCCAGCTCATGGCGCGGAGCCACCGGCTGCTGTCGGTGTTCTTCGACTTCATCGGCGACGTGCCGAGCGCATGGGAACACGCGGTGCCCGCGGTCGAGCTGCTTGACGACACCATGTCGGAGCGGATGCGCGCCGACCATCTCTTCGGCCTCGGTCAGGTTCTCGTGCGCACCGGCGCGTGGGATGCGGCGCGCGAGCGGTACCGCGCCGCGCTCCAGCTCGCTGACGGGCTCGATGATGTTCCGCTCCGAGTCAAGATTCTCAACAACCTCGCGTGGCTGGAGGACGATGCCGGCGATACGCACCAGTCGATGGAGATCGCCAAGCGCATGCAGGCGTTCGCCCAGCAGCACGGCGTCACCCTTGACGCGGCCTGCCTCGACACCATCGCGAACGCCCAATTGAAGCTCGGCCTGTATGCCGACGCCGAAGCCACCCTCAGGCCTATCCTCGACGACGAACACCTGAACTCTCGACCGATCGAGGGTCTGGGCGAGGCGCTCAACACGGCTGCTGGGGCGCAGCGTCTCCAGGGCCACATGGCTGACGCGGCTGCGACCGTTGATCGGTGCATCGAGCTGTGCGCCACACGCGGCATGGTCGCCATTCGTGTCGAGGCACTTGAAGAGCGAGCGCGCCTCTTCGCCGCGCAGGGACTCTTCCAGCGTGCGTATGAGCAATACATCGAATTTCACGAGGAGGACGCCGCCTTGCGCGCAGCGCAGCGCGAGGCGAATGCGCGAACCCTTCAGGCGGTGTTCGAGACCACTGAGGCACGTCGAGAGGGGGAACGCTTCCGCCAGCTGTCGCTGCGTGATGCGCTCACCGGTTTGCGCAACCGGCGGCACGTCGATACCGAGTTGCCCCTCCTGCTGGCGCGCTCCCGGGAGGACGGAGCACCCTTGGCCATCGGGTTGGTGGACCTCGACCATTTCAAAGAGGTTAATGACCGCTTCTCCCACGCTGTCGGCGACAGGGTGCTCGTGCGCATCTCGGGCATCCTGGCTGCAGCCACCGCCGAATCGGGGTGGGCCGCACGCATGGGCGGAGAGGAATTCCTGCTCGTCTTTCCAGGACTCAACCTCGGGGATGCGTTCCAACGCTGTGAGGATGTCCGGCGGTCAATCGAGTCAGTGCATTGGGACGGGGCGATGGCAGGCGAGGTCGTCACCGCGAGCATTGGTTTCACCATGCTCCGGAGTGGTCGCACCAGCCAGGCAGCGCTCCTCGGGCAGGCCGACCGCAACCTGTACGCCGCCAAGCACCAGGGAAGGAATCGGGTAGTCTCAGATCTCGCGTAAGCGGATCTGCATGACCACTCTGCTTCTCGTCCACGCACATCCCGACGATGAGAGCATCGCGACGGGCGGCGTCATCTTGCGCGCTCATCATGAGGGCGCTCGCGTGGTTCTGCTGACTGCAACTCGTGGTGAGGAGGGGGACATCCACAACATGGATGCCGCAGCGGTTCGCCCGCGACTCGGCGAGGTGCGCACGGAGGAGCTGCAGCGCTCGTGCGCAATCCTGGGCGTCGACCGTCAGGAGTTTCTCGGTTACCGCGACTCAGGGATGTCGGGCGCGCCGAGCAACAACGACCCGCGAGCGTTCCATGCCGCTCAGCTGGATGAGGCTGCGGCACGGGTTGCTGCCGTGATCCGGGAGGAACGTCCGGACGTCGTCGTGACCTACACACCGGACGGCACGTACTGGCACCTGGACCACGTCAAGGCGCACCAGGCGACGGTGGCCGCCCTGGATCTGCTCGAGGCCGAAGGCTGGTCGCCTGCCAAGTTCTACCTGCATGCGGTGCCTCGAAGCGCCGTCGAGACCATCGAGCGCCGGGCCGTCGAGGCGGGACTGGACCTCCCCGTCGAGGTCGGCCAGATCGTCGGGATCCCCGACGACCAGATCACCACCGCCGTTGACGTGTCGGCGTTCCTGGAACTGAAGCGCGCGGCGTTCCACGCGCACGTGAGTCAGTTCGAGCCGGACAGTCCGTTCTCTACGATCGCGGCCCAGATCTTCGAAGCGACGCTTGGAATCGAGCGGTTCATCCTCGCGCGGGGTACGCTCGGCGAGGCGCAACCTGAGCGCAGCCTCTTCGCGGGGCTCTAGGCAGGCGTCGCGTCAGCGCGTCAAGGTCACCTTGGTCAGGCCCATGGGAACATCGGGGTCGAGGTTGCGAGCGAGTGCTGCGGAGAGCGCGATCTGCTGACCACGCACCGCCGCCACCACCGGTTGCAGCGCCTCGGGAACCGCGCTCGGCAGCAGGAGGTCAGATCCGGGCTCGGGACTGATCGTGCTCACCGTCGCCCCACGACTGCGAAGTAGCGCACACAACTCGACGACATCGCGGGCGGCGGGTCCGGGCGCTGAGAAGGCGAGCACCGGGACTTCCGGAGTCACCGCGGCGATCGGTCCATGGCGGAGGTCGGCGGCCGAGAACGCCTCGGCAGAGATCGCCGACGTCTCTCGGATCTTCAGCGCGGTCTCACTGGCCGCCGCCAGCATCGGCCCCCGCGCCACGGTGAGCACGCGGTCGGCGCCGTCGAGCAGGCGAGCGACGGTGCCGGCGCGATCTCGATCGTCGAGCACCTTGCTCACGTGCTCCGGGAGCGCCATGAGGTCGGCATCGGTCCAGGGGACTCGGCCCATTGCGGAGGCCACCAGCGCAAGTGCCATCAGCGTTGCGGTGAATGTCTTCGTCGCGGGGATCGCGAGCTCTCCTCCGGCGGAGAGATCGATGACCACCTCGGCGGCCTCGCCGAGTGGGCTTGCCGGCGAATTGACGATGGCCACGGTGCGTGCGCCGGTGGCGCGCATCCGCTCCAGCACGCTGACGACCTCCGGCGTCCGCCCCGACTGGCTGATTCCGACAGCGAGATAGCCGCGATGGTCTGCGTCGATTCCATACAGGGTGTGCAGGCTCGGGGAGGCCAGCGCGACAGGCCTGCCGCTCGCCATCTCGAAGAGATACCGGCCGAAAAGCGCAGCGGTGTCGGACGATCCTCGGGCGAGCAGCACGGTGCCGCAAAGGTGCTCGGGCAGCAGCGGCCGAATCGAGGCGATGATGGCGGCGCGGCGCTGCACCATGCGCTCGAGCACGGCCGGCTGCTCGGCCATTTCCGCGGCCATGTTCTCGCCGTTCATGCCGATCCGTCGTCGATCCAGGCACGGAGGCGCGACTGTGCGGCGCCGTTGGCCCCGGCCAGCGAGAGCCCGGCGAGCGCCGCACCCACGACGGGTCTGGTCGTGCACACCGTTGTCTGCGCCATGGGTGCCTCGGCGCGGATACCGGCCGAGATGAAGTCAAGGAGGATCGAGCGGCTGGAAGCAAGAATCGAACCGCCCAGCACCACCTGAACAGAGGCATCCTGCATCTCGAGTTGATGCAGTGCGGCGATCGCCAGCCGGGTCACCTCCGATCCCTGGCGATGCATGATCGCAACTGCCTCATCGTCGCCCGACTCGGCAGCGGTGACGACCAGCGGCGGCAACTCGACCAGCCGTGTCGCGCTCAAATTGCCCTGGTGGATCGCGACCGCCACCTCCAATGCCGTCGCGTAGCCGAAATACCCGGCTACGTCCTGAGCCAGGGTGGTCGGCGCGCCCCGTCGGTCCTCGCTGCGGACCCCGGCGCCCAGGGCAGCCATGCCGATGTCGGACCCGCCGCCCCAGTCACCGGTGATGTCGCCGAGCGCCGGGAACCATGCTCGCCGTCCCGACGGGGCCGTTCCGACACAGTTCACGCCGGCGCCAACCGTCACGGCGACGCCGAATCCCGTGCCCGTCGCCGCCCAGAGCACAGCGAACACGTCGTTGGCGACGTGGTTCTGCTCCGCCCATCCCCTGGCTCTGACCGCGTCCGCAAGTGCCACCTCCTCGGCGGGAAGATCCGCTCCCGCCATGAACACCGCCGCGACGGCTGCGCGATGGCCGTTGCGCGACTGAAGACCGGCCTCGACCCATGCGCGATCCACCAGGTCGTCGACGACGTGCACCGCAGGCTCCAGGCCGAGCTGATGCGGCGACGATCCGGCGCCACGGACGGACGACAACACGGTCCCGTCGGAGCGCAGCAGCAGGACGTCGGTCTTGGAGTTACCCCCGTCGACGGCGATGACCAGGTCGTTTGGTGTCATGCGAATGCAGGGAGGTACTTGCGATTCGCGGCAAGCAGGTCGTCCAGCAGCCGCTCCGCCAGCCCGCTCTGTCCAATGAGCGGATGGGTCAGGAGCGCGCGAAACGCGAGCTCGCGGTCGCCGGTGACGGCTGCGCCGGCGGCAAGCGCCTCGTATGCGGCGGTATGCGCAATCAGACCCGCCTGGTGGGGTGGAAGGGCCGGGACCGGCAGCGGGTGCGCGCCCGCTACGTCCACCCGCGCCGGCACCTCGATCACCGCCTCGTCGGAGAGCTCGGGGATGACCCCGTTGTTGCGGACATCCACGACCTGAACATCGGGGTCGCCGCCGAACAGCGAGCTCAGCAGGTTGAGCGCCGCCTCGCTGTAGTAGGCGCCCCCTCGCTGCATGAGCAGGTCGGGTGCGTCGTGCAGCTGCGGATCGCGGTAGAGCTTCAGCAGCTCCCGCTCGACATCCATGACCTCCTCGGCGCGGCTGCGCGACTCGAGAAGCTCCTGCAGGACGAGGTCGTGCTGGTAGTAGTAGCGCAGGTAATACGACGGCACTGCGGCGAGGTTGTCGATGATCCGCCGTGGCAGCTCCACGTGAGCCGCGATCGCGTCGCCGTGCTTGCGCAACAGGGCAGGCAGCACGTCTTCGCCGTCCACTTCGACCGCGCGGATCCAGGTGAGGTGGTTCAGCCCCGCATGTCCGAGGTGCACGGACTCGGGTGTGACGTCCAGCCACCCGGCGAACAAACGCTGAAAGCCGATCGCGACGTTGCAGAGGCCGACGGCGCGATGACCATGATCGAGAAGCGCGCGAGTCACGATCCCCACCGGGTTGGTGAAGTCGATGATCCAGGCGTCATCCGCTGCGAGGGTGCGGACCTTGTCGGCGATGTCGAGAATCACCGGGACGGTGCGGAGTGCCTTGGCAAATCCGCCCGCTCCGGTCGTCTCCTGACCGACACACCCGCATCGGAGTGGAATGGTCTCGTCGGTGAGGCGGGCCGCCTGGCCCCCGACCCGGATCTGCAGGAGAACCGCTGACGCTCCGTCGACCGCCGCGCTGAGGTCGGTGGTCAGGGTGAGGCTGCCGTGGTACCCGTGGGCGCGGGCGATGCGCCGCGCTGCGCCGCCGACAACTTCGAGGCGCTGCTCGTCGGTGTCCTGCAATACCAATTCATCGAGGCCGAGGCTCTCGCCGACTCGGCCGAATCCCTGCACGAGCTCGGGGCTGTACGTACTCCCCCCGCCGACGACCGCTACCTTCATGCGCTCTTGTCGGCAGGGGCTTCCTCACCGCGGCGCTGTTCGCGAACCCTCATCAGGTCGATCGCGGTTCGTGCGATCGGCGTGTCGGAGCCGAAGATGCGGTCAAAGGCGAGGCGCAGACCGGTGGTGCTACACCCCGCGATGACAGCGTCGACCCCGAGTGTCGACACCTCGAGCCGGGGTGAGAATGGCGAGATCGATGCGAGCGCCTCGCCGATCGGCCTGAGCAGCAGATCGCCGCCTCCCGTGCCGATACCACCTCCGAGGACGACGAGCTCCGGGTCGAGCACGGCGGCCACCGCCGCAATCGCGTGGGCGAGTCGGCGTGCCTCGATACGCACGACGCGATCCGCGTTCGGGTCGCCGTGGCGGGCCGCGTCGAAGATCGACGCGACGGAGTCGGCGGACCGCACGCCGTTCTCTCGGGCCAACGCCACGATTGCAGCTGACCCGACGAGACTCTCGTAGGCGCCGGTCCCCCACGTCGCGCGATGGCCGGCGCCGATCTCAGCATCCAGGTCGAGACGGAGAAACCCGATCTCGCCGGCGAGGCCTGCAGCACCGCGACGGAGCGCGCCGTCGACGAAGACGCCGGTCGCGACGCCGGTGCCGACGGACAGCAGGACGAAGTCGTCGCTGTCCCGGGCGACCCCATGCACATGCTCCCCCACCGCGGCCATGTTGACGTCGTTCTCGAACACCACCGGTGCGACCAGCGCTTCGCGGATTGCGGGGATCACCCTGGGGCTTTCCCAGCCCGCGAGCTGCGGCGCGAGGGAGAGGTGATCAGCTCCCTGACGCAGAACACCCGGAGTGCCGACCACCACCTGGTTGATGTCGTCCAGCGTGATCCCGGCCTCGGCTGTGAGTGTCTCGGCGGCCTGGCGCAACTGCGAGATGACCGCTTTCGCGGTGCTCCGCGGTGTCCGAACGGCGCAGCGGCCGACCACCGCACCCGTGAGGTCCACCAGCGCTGCGCGGACCCACTCGCGGCCCACGTCAAGGCTCAGCACCCATCCGGCGCGCGGGTTGACGGCGTAGAGCTGGGCGCTCGGACCCGGCAGACCGCTGGTGCGTCCGACCCGGTGCAGGAGTCCGAGATCCACGAGCTGTCCAAGCACCTCGGAGACCGTCGGCTTGGAGAGACCGGTGCTCCGGACCACGTGGGGCGCGGCAACCGGTCCGCCTGCATGCACCAGTTCGAAGGTGGTGCGGAGGTTTATCGCGCGAAGCAGGCCTGGCTTCGCAGCTTCCGGTGCCGGCATCGAGTGTGTCTCCCGACGAAGGTTAGTAAGGTTGGTTGTCTTCAACATCCTGCCCGACGGCCGTCAATGAATGCTCGGGTCGTCGTCGATCTGCCACGCAAACGCCATCGGGGTGGCAGCGGTGAGGTCGATCGCAGGCTCGTCCGTCGACCACGACTGCACGTTGTCCTGGAACACTGCGGTGGCGCTGTTGAACTGGGCGAACCTGTCGACGCCGTTGCCAGGGCACGTTCGCATGTCCGCCACCACCCCGGTCGCCGCGAAGGAGTTCGGGCCCTCGACGGCGGCGCCGGCGAGAACCGGAGGAGTGCCGTCGAGCGATCCCGCCAGGTTCGCGACCTGGTGCTGCATGCAGTCGGGGAACGTGCTGCCGTCCCCGACGATCAGGGACGTGCCCCACGCGTTGGCGCCGAGGATGTTGGCGAGCCAGCGCGAGTCGTACCGAGCAAAGACGGCGCTACCGGTGAGGTGGTCGAATTCGGAGGCCACGACCACCAGGCCAGCGCCGTGCGTGGTCGTGTCGAACGTGTCCCAGGGGAATCCGAACCCGAACGGATCCGCGCTGCTCTGGGTGACGGCTTTGTCGAGCTGCTTGCCCAGGTCGGCGAGGAGCTGCGCTCTGGTCACCTCGACGCTGGGATCACCGGCGTGCTCGATTGCCCTGTAGAGGTCGAAATGCGCGAGGCCGCTGACGTCGTAGAGGTTGAGCGAGTCCGCTGCGTCGTTCGGACCGGTGATGTACCCGTGTGCCCAGTGCGCCGCCTGGCGCAGGTAGTACATCGCGTCGGTGGTGGGCACCCCGGCCGGCACGGGCCCCGCAGATAGCGCGTCATATAGCTCTGTGGCTCCCCACTCGAGGTCGTCTCGCCATTCCTTCTCCGGGTAGAAGCTGTATGGCACCGCGGTCTGGAGGCGTCGCGGGTGCGTGTTCGCAAGGGCGAAGACGTCCTCCCCATCCTTGAGACACGCAGCGGCCTGGGCGGGCTCAGTCACCCGGTCCAGCTGGTAGCAGAGCGCGAAGTCCGCCGCGAGACGCCCGGCGAGATTGGGGCTGATCAGCGATCCTGGCGGCGCCGCGCGAAACACGGGGCGGTTCCGGATGTACCGATCGGCCGGGTTGCTTCCGCCATAGGTGTCATCAACCTGGGGCAGCCGCCAGATGTCGTGATCACTGACGGTCTGGCCGTTGCCCGCGCCGATGCCAACCTGGAGGTAGAGCGTCTTGGTGCTGTCGTTCCACATGTGCTCGAGCCAGCTGATGCCGAAAGCCGCCTCGGCGCTGTAGTCAGCGGTTGCCGGCCCTGACCCCAGCTGGTTGGGGAAGTCGCGGACGTCGGTTTCCATCATGCCGACGACGTAGCTGGTTGTTTCGGTGAACTTCAGGTAGTCCCCCGCGTCCCACCACCCGCCGGACGCGTCGATGCTGACGCCGAGCGCGGTGAGGTCACCCTTGAAGTTGCCGTTGCTGTTGACGTCGGGAATCAGATAGGTCATCGCGCTCGCATCGTTGAGATGCCCCGGGGTGCGTCTGAGCGGGGATGGAATGAAGTTGAGGCCGTCGCGCTCGTTCTCATAGAAGGACAGCGAGTTCGCCATGGCACCCGCGTAGAGGCGCGCGGCAGTGTCGATGCGAAACGTTGGTGACCGCACCTGCATCGACCCCTCGCTGACGACGATTCGATAGGAGCCGGTGCGGTTGACCGTGTCGAAGTCGAGAGCGTACACGTGGCTGTAGGTGCTGCTCCAGGATCCCTGGCCGGCCCCGATGGCGGACGCAAACTCAACCACCCCGCGCGAGTCCACGACGCGAAATGCCGCACCGGGCATTGTCCAGGAGGTCATCAGATACGCGCGCTTCGACGCGCCGGCCGCATAGCCGATCTGGTTGACCCGAACCTGCGCGTGCACCGCCGGCGCCAACTGGGCGCCGCTCGCGGGCGTCATCGCCGGCGCGGTCACCAGCACGCAGGCGGCTGCCAGCAGCCGATGACGGAAGGCGAACCCCCGACGTGGTGGGCGCTCGGGTCGCATTGCCATGGTTAGGAATTCTTCCTATCAGCCGGGGCGATGTCAAGCTCCCGCGCCCGGTGGAACTCCAGGCGTCAACTCGAAGTGGGGATGCGAATACCAACAGAACGGTTGACCGAGGCGCTGATGTTAAGGTAACTTTCC
>JBIOIZ010000074.1:0-14616 GCA_044450385.1 Candidatus Dormibacteria bacterium | reverse complement strand
GACCCGATACCGGGGCTCGCGCTCCCCGCCGAAGACGACGAAACGGCGGCAGCTCCGTCGCTCCGGGCGCGATTCGAGGCGGCGATGGCACCCGGACCGGCCGACGGCGTCGCCGCCAGGGACGTGGAGGTGGCCCGGGCGCTCGTCGAGGCACCGATCGAGCGCATCGCCGAGGTCGTCTACGGCAGCAATGCGGTCTTCCTCATCGAGCTCGCCGCGCCCGACCCTGCGATCCCGACGGAGCCACTGCGTGCCGTGTACAAACCGGTCCGCGGCGAGCGGCCGCTGTGGGACTTCCCGCGCCGGACCCTGTATCTGCGCGAGGTCGCCGCGTACATCGTCGATGCCGCCCTCGGCCTGCACCGCGTCCCCGTGACGGTGCTTCGCGACGGACCGATCGGGCCTGGGTCGGTACAGCGCTTCGTGCATGTCCTCGAGGAGCCGCTGACGCAGGAACGGGCCGAGAAGCTCGACTCCCAACTCCGCGCTGTTGCGGTCCTCGATGTGCTCATCAACAATGCCGACCGCAAGCGAACCCACCTGCTCGTCGTCAACGGTCCCAGCGTCAAGGCAATCGACAACGCTCTGAGCTTCCTCCCCTATCCGCGCCAGCGCACTGCACTCCTGTCACTCGGGGGCTCGCAGCTCAGCCCGAGGCTCGCCAAGCGGGTGCAGGATCTCGCCAACGACGAGATCCGCATGTCCGCGCTGCGAACCAGACTGCGCCGCCTGCTGAGCGAGGCGGAGGTCGACGCCTTCGGTCATCGCGTGGCCGAGCTGGCTGAGGATCCGATCTACCCCGTCCTCGACGCCTGGGACGGCCGCCCCTTCGAGTGGTGGTGAGGCGACCCGCCGAAGCCGGCGGGCCGCCTTGAGGGGGAGGGAGGAAGGAAGGGAGCGGTCAGCCCGTTGTGCTGGACGAGCCCATGTTCGGGCACATGGTCGTCGACGGGGTCTTGGTCGCCGGCGCCGTCGTTGATGGAGCCGCGGTGCTGGCCGTCAGGGTCGCGCCGCTTGACGCCGTGGTGGATGAGGCTGCGTGCGCAATCATGAAGCTGCCAACTCCCGTTCCGGCAAGCAAACCGACCGAGAGCAGCGCTGTCGCCGCGATCTTGCGCCGTCCCGTCCTGCGCTGTGCCGGCTCTTCCGGGGGCGGGGGCGGTGGGATGAACTGGTCGCCGTCCATGGTGTTTGTACCTCCTTGTTGGACTGACGTTTGACGTCCATCAGCGTCGCGCCCGGCCATCGGAACAGCGTGGGTGTGCCCTGGGAGATTGCTCAGAGTTATGGGTCCAGCCCGTAGTCACAGCGTTTGGATGGGAGCAGTCCACCCGCAACGTTGCCCGGCCTTCTAGTCGCGCGCTTTGCGGGCCCTGCGTCTTCCCTCGTGCATCGCCTGAACGCGACCGATGGGGATGGATCGACCCTCTTCGATCAATGCCGCACTGAGCGGCTGCGGCGCCGGCATGTGGATCGCCCAGGGGTCGTCGCCGCCGAGGCGCCGTGCTGCAGTTTGCACGGTGAAGTCCGACGGCGAGACGTGATCGAGCTCGTCCCAGTCGAGAGGAAACGACACCGGCACGCCTGGTCGGATCCGCGGGCTGTACGCAGCCACAACCGTCGCTCCGCCGACCCGCGTCGAGTCGACGAAGACCTTGCCACCGCGCTCGTCCTTCATGAACGCGCTGGTCACGGTTCCCGGATCCAGCCGCTCGGCTCGAGCGGCAATTGCCCTCGTGGCGGCCGCCGCGGCCTCCAACGTGACGTCGATCTCGATGGGCACGAACAGATGCAGGCCCTTTGCCCCACTCGTTTTGAGAGCAGCGGTCAGGCCGAGATCGAGAAGCACCTGTCGCACCGCGCGCGCCGCCCGCACAGCGCTGGGGAATGCGGATGCGCTGGGAGGATCGATATCGAGCACGAGGTGGGTCATTCGATCAGGCAGGTCAATGCGCACGAGCGCTGGGTGATACTCAATCGATCGTTGATTCGCGAACCACAGCAGCGTCCGGCGATCGTTGCAGAGCGCATACGTCACATCACGCTTCGACGACTCCGCCCAGAGCGTCACCCTGGGTATCCAGTGCGGCGCGTACGAGGGCAGGTTCTTCTGCATGAAGGCTTCGTGGCCGCGGTGCGCACGGATCACTGACAGGGGACGGTCCCGCAGGACGGGGACCATCCGCTCGCCCACCATGTCCAGGTACTCGATGAGATCTCGTTTGGTCGCGCCGGCTGCCTCAAACAAGGGCTCATCGAGATTGGTGAGCGTCAGCCCCAGGGACTCGGCGTGTCCGGTCATGAGCGGGGATGATGAGCCGTTCGACAGGAGGCGGGCATCACCCGTGAATGGCTGTGACGTCGAGTGTGGTACGCCCGGAGGGACTTGAACCCCCGCACCCGGCTCCGGAGGCCGGCGCTCTATCCAACTGAGCTACGGGCGCCCGTCGCGGCTCGCCGGGACAACCGTGGCCAGTATACGGCTCAGTCCGAATCGTCCTCGGCTGTGAACATCAGGCTGTCCTGCACCTCGTAGAGGGCGTCCATCCATTCCGAGATCATCAGCTCATGGGGCGCGCGGCCCACGAGGTGAGAGTCGTTGCTCACCAAGGCCACGGCTCGCCCGACCAGCTCGTACGGCACCTCGACCTCGTCGGCGAGGTTCAGCTTCTCGAACTGGTCGATGAGCTCGTCGATATAGCGGATCTTCTGCCGCCGCGCATTGCGTGCTTCGCGCAGTGAAGTCCAGCGAGCTTCCAACTCGCCGATCTCCACGCAGGTCTCCTGGATCATCGAGACACCACCCTCACACCACTCACTACCCCTGTATTACGTTCCATCGTATGTCGCAGCATCGAGCGGGTCAAGAAGCGCGTTTTCCAGCCCTGCGTCTGATGCGCGTGGCCAGAACGCGCAGCACCCAGGATGTCGTCCTCCGAGCCGCCCGAGAGGGCGCTGCAGAGGGGTTCACGTGCCTTGCTGCGGAGCAGACCGCCGGTCGAGGGCGGCAGGGCCGAGCGTGGATCGCTCCGGCAGGCTCGGCGCTGCTCGCGTCGGTGCTGCTGCGCCGCTCGGCCGGTGTTGCGGCGGGAATCCCTTTCGCCGCGGGGCTCGCGCTCGTCGATGTCCTCGGAGCCGGCCATGGCGTTACCGCGGCACTCAAATGGCCGAACGACGTTCTCGTCGGGCGGCGCAAGCTCGCCGGGATACTCGGCGAGGTCGAGCCGGCGGCGACCGAGGGAAGGCGAGTCTGCATCGCGCTTGGCCTCGGGGTGAACCTTCACGTGGACCACTTCCCGGAGGGTCTGGAAGCGGTCAGCCTGCACTCGCTCCTCGCGAACCCGCCGGCGCCGGAAGAGCTCCTGGTGGCCTGGGGTGTCGCGCTCGGCGACCGGATTGCCGCTCTCGAGCAGGGTGGGATCGGCGCGATCCTCGACGAGTGGCGCCGCCACGCGGTCGGCCTGGGCGGCCCGGTCTCCGTCGTGGGGGCCGCGGGGATCGTCGACGGGGTGGCCGTCGGCGTGGCTGACGATGGAGCGCTCCTCGTGGAGGCGTCAGGTCAGACGCACCGTTTCCTGGCCGGGGATGTGCATCTCAAGACCGTCACCCGCTGATGGGCGTGGTGATGCCTTGCTAGGCGGCTGGAGACGGGGTCGGCGAGGCTGAGGGTGACGCGCCCGCCGAGGTGGACGCGGACGGCGTCGATGCGGCCGCCGACCCGGTGACCTTGATCACTCCCTTCATATTGGGAGCGTGGATGGTGCACAGGTAGTTGTACGTGCCCGGCTGGGTGAACTTGACCTCCCAGGTGCCTCCCGGAGCGAGCGTGTTGTCCGTGAGGCACGCGTCGTTGTTGTCCTGAAACGTGACCGTGTGCACAACGGATCCTGTGTTCTTGAACTCGATGATGTCACCGGTCGCCGCGCTCGACGTGTCGGGGACGAACACCAGGTTGTCCGTCGCCTGAACCGTCATGGTGGGAGCACCAAGCGAGCTCACCGCGGCGCTTCCGTTGCAGGCGGCGGCAGGTCCACTGGACCCGCCGCCCGGTTGACCGTTGCCACACGCGAACATCCCGATGGCGACACACACTCCCAAGCCGACCGCGAGCGTGCGCAGATGAGTCATGTGCATGGCCACGGGCATGTTAAGGGATGCGTTCGCCGACACGCGTCGGCCCTCACTGGAGGGCCTCCGCGATCCGATCTGCCGCCAACTCCTCGTCCTTGCCCGGGTCGGAGAACAGGCGCATGAACACGACAAGGATCGCGATGAAGTACACGATGTTCCCGACGCCGAGCATGATCACCCCGCCGTACTGCTGATCGGTGAGCGCCGACACGCCCCAGAGGCGTGGCGCGTGCTGGTAGAAGCTGTAGAGAGGCGCGGACGCCAGGGCGAACACGATGCCGAGGACGGTCGGAGGAATCCCCGCGAGGCTCAGCGCGGCGATCTTGGTGAGCGGGCTCACCGTCACGGTGTGCTCGTCGCGGATCGGGTCGACCACCGCCCACCACACGATGAGCCCGACGAGGATGAAGCTGAGGTGTTCGACGATGTGCACCGGCACCGTGGTCAGCGTTGTGTCATACAGCGAGGGAATGTGCCAGAAGAGGAGCACGGCATTGAAGATGATCACCGCCGGCCAGGGCCGCGTTACCGCCCACCAGATCGAGCGCAGCGTGCTGTGACGCTCGCGCGGTGATGGCCGCGCCCCGGCGATTCCGAGGAGCAACAGTGGCGGCGCCACCATCATCAGCAGCATGTGCTGGACCATGTGGAGCGAGAACAGGTAGGTGTCCCCACCCCGGTCGATCGGCGACTCCAGGGCGATGAACGTGATCAGCAGCCCGGCGAAGAACAGCACCGGTCGCAAGCGCTGATGGCGGAACCACGGGGTCACATCGTCGTCCGGCCCGATCGTGCCGCGGCGCATCGCAATGACGTAGCCGGCGGCCACAGCTACCAGGCCGCAGATGACGGTGGGATCCCACGTCCAGTCGCCGAACCCCAGGTGTGCCGTCAGTGCCCTCCATCCTCCGGGAGCTCGAGATACTCATTCCTCGCCCCGCGAGCCCAGAAGAAACACGAGACGATGAGATAGAGCAACCCGATCCCCCACATCGCCGGTCCGACGACCGCGCGGATGTCGGTGAGGAACCCGGTCAGCGTGATCGCGAGTGCCAGGGCGATGTTGATGGGAACGAAACTCGGTGGCGGCAGGTGCGGCGTGGCGTGCTCGTGATCGCCGTCCTCTTCGTGGGTTGCCGTCGCCACTGCGTCGTCGCTCACCGCGTGGCCCTCATTTGGTCACGGCGAGGAAGATCGCCGCCCAGACAAATGCCGCGCCCATGAGGATCAACAGCATAATGAACATCGCGACACCCATTCGCATGTTCCTGCGGGCGAGCTTTCGGTTCACCGGCGCGTCCTCCTCAGAGCCCTGTCACGCGGTCGACCGCCATGATCGCGAAGAGCAAGGCCAAGTAGATCATTGAATGGTAGAAGAGCCGGCGTGCCGCGCGCGCCGTCGGGCGCCGGGAGGCGACCACGGCATCGGTCAGCAACACCGCGTCGAGCAACGCAGCACCCCCCAGGTAGATCGCGCCGAACGAGCGGGTCAGCACCGGGAGCACCGTCACGAGGCAGAGCACGATCGTGTACAGCACGATCTGGTAGCGGGTCTGGCGATCGCCCTGGACGACGGGCATCATCGGGACCCCGGCCCGGGCGTAGTCGTTCTTGATGAGCAGCGACAGCGCCCAGAAGTGGGGCGGCGTCCAGTAGAAGACCACGGCGAAGAGGAACACGGCGGTGACGTTCAGGCTCCCGGTGACCGCCGCCCATCCGACCAGGGGCGGGATTGCCCCGGCCGCGCCCCCAATCACGATGTTCTGCATCGAGGAGCGCTTGAGCCACATGGTGTAGATGAAGACGTAGAAGAGCAGGGCGAGCAGCGCCAGGCTCGCCGACAGCAGGTTGACCGTCGTGGCCATCAACACGAACGACGCGATGCCGAGAGCGATCCCGAAGGTGAGCGCCTGGCGGGGGTCGATCCGACCTGACGGCAGTGGCCGGGTCCGGGTGCGTCCCATGGTCTGGTCGATGTCGCGGTCGAACCAGCAGTTGATGGCATTCGCCCCCGATGCGGCGAGCCAGCCGCCGGCGACGGTGAGCAGCACCAGCCGCCACCCCGGCCAGCCTCGAGCGGCAATGACCATGGCCGCGACAGCGGTGACCTCGAGGAGAAGGATCACGCGTGGCTTGGTGAGCGCGACGTAGTCGCGTACGACATCCGCGACGCCGCGGCGCGTGAGGACGTCGAGGCTGACCGCGACGGTCATGACTGGGCCACCTTCGCCTGCGACCGCAGCGCATCACCGCGCTGGGGTGCCGCCGCCTGTATGGGCTCATTCATCGGCAGGCTGCTCACGACGGCGACGAGGACCACAGAGCCCCAGAGCAGCGAGGCGAGCGCGATGTGGAGGCCGCGCACCCACGCGGGGAGGCTGAGGAGCACAACCAGGGCGCCCGCGGCCACCTGCAGAACCAGCAACAGGTTGACCGCCATCACGCCGATACGGACCACGCGGTCGCCGCGACGCCGGCGCGCGATGACCGCCATGAGGCCGCCGAGGAGCAGGACGACGACGAGCGCGACCAGGCGATGCGCGACGTTGATTGTCGCCGCCTGGCCTGCCGGCAGCGAGAACCCGCTGCCGCAAAGCGGCCAGCTTGTGCACCCACCTCCCGAGCCGGTCTCGACGACAAATGCGCCACTCAAGGCCACGAGGTAGGTGGCGACGACTGTGATGATCACCGGCCGCATCACCGACGGTGCGAGCGCGGCCGACAAGCTTGGGCTGCGCCCCGGGGTTCCCACGGTGCAGGCGACCACCGCAACGTAGATCAGCACCGCGAACAGCAGCAGCGCATTGGCCAGGTGGATCATCACGACGCCGCCGGGAAGGTTGTACTCCACGGCGAGCGCACCGAGCGCGATCTGCACGACGAACAGCGCCGCGGCGATGCTGGTACCGACCAGGATCCTGCGCTGGTGCCGGTGCCAGATCCACGTCGATACCGTGAGGATGATCACGAGCAGCGTGCAGATCGAGGCGATCCATCGATGCGTGAACTCGATGAGCGTGTTGATCTGCCATACGGGGAGCAGCGACCCGTGGCACAGCGGCCACTGGTCGGTGGTCCCGCAGCCGTTGCCGCTGCCGCTGACGCGCACGATCCCGCCCCAGACGATGAGCAGGTACGTGAGCACCGCCGTCCATACCGCGAGGCGGCGGAACCCTACCGACGGCCGCGCGGGAATCACACCGCCACCGGCGTTACGCGGGGGCTCCCGACGCAGCCTTCTTGCGCGCGAGCCGCCTGTCCCGAACAGGGCGCAGGCTGAGCACCTCCTGCTCCTCGTCGAAGTTCCACGCGGGCGGCGGTGACGTCGTTGCCCATTCGAGCGTGTTGCCCTCCCACGGATCATCGGGAGCCGTCTTGGGAGCGCGGATGCTGATCACGAAATTGATCATGAACACCGTGACCGAGATCGCGATCACGAAGGCGCCGAAGGTGATCAGCGAGTTCAGGTCACCCCAACCGCGATTGTCGAGATAGGTCGCGATTCGCCGCGGCATCCCGAGCAGGCCGAGGGCGTGCATCGGCAGAAACGTCAGGTTCATGCCAATGAACATCAACCAGAAATGCAGCTTGCCGAGCTTCTCGTTGAGGAAACGCCCGGTCACCTTCGGAAACCAGTAGTAGAAGGCAGCGAACACGCCGAAGACGCTGCCGCCGAACAGCACATAGTGAATGTGCGCAACCACCCAGTAGGTGCCGTGCACCAGGCGATCGACCGCGAGGCTGCCGAGGTACACGCCGTCGATGCCACCGATCAGGAACATCAACAAGAACCCGCACGCGAAGAGCATGGGCGTGTCGTACTTGATGCTCCCTCCCCACATCGTGGCAAGCCAGCTGAAGATCTTCACCCCCGTCGGAACACCGATGACGAACGTCGTGAAGGCGAAGAAGGTCTGCACCACCAGGGGGAGCCCGGTGACGAACATGTGGTGCACGAAGACGATGAAGCCGAGCACGGCGATCGCGGCGATCGATGCCGCCATCGCCTTGTAGCCGAAGATCGGCTTGCGGCTGAACACCGGGATGATCTCGCTGATGATCCCGAACGCCGGCAGGATCATGATGTACACCGCCGGGTGCGAGTAGAACCAGAACACGAACTGGTAGAGCAGGGCGCTTCCGCCGTTGACCGGGTCGAAGAAGTTGGTGCCGATCTGACGGTCGAGCAGGTTCATCGCCAGCCCTGCCGCGAGGAACGGGGACGCGAGCACCACGAGCGCCGCCGTGATCTCCTGTGCCCAGACGAACAGCGGGAGGCGTCCCCATGTCATGCCCTTGGCACGCATGTTGTGGATGGTCGCCAGGAAGTTGACGCCGCCGAGCATCGATGAGATGCCCACGAGGTGCAGTCCGATGATCCACAGGTCCTGACCCATGCTGCAGCTGTAATGCGCGCCGGTGAGCGGCACGTACCCGGTCCACCCCGCGTCACCCGGCCCCCCCGGACAGAGCAAGCCCGCGTGCGTGGTCGCGGGAACCAGGAAGCCGGAGTACATCACCAGGCCACCCAGGGGCAGGAGCCAGAACGAGAGTGCGTTGATGCGTGGAAACGCCATGTCGCGCGCGCCGATCATCAGCGGGACCATGTAGTTTCCGAAGCCGGCCCACACCGGGATGATCCACAGGAAGATCATCGTCGTCCCGTGCATCGTGAAGATCTGGTTGTACTGCTCGGGCGTCAGGAACGTGTTCTGCGGCTCGGCGAGCTGGATCCGGATCAGCAGCGCCATGACCCCGCCGACGAGGAAGAAGAAGAACGTCAGGAACAGGTACATGATCGCGATCTTCTTGTGGTCGACAGTGGTCATCCAGCCGAGGATGCCCTTCGACTTGTCGACACGGGCGAAACGTGCCCGTGGAAGCGTCGCGTCCATGACCGCCATCAAGATCCTCCGAGGGTGCACGACTTGCTAGTCCGATCGATCGAACCGCTTGGATTACCGAACACGCACGACTGGAACTGATTCATCGGCAGCGCGATGACGACAAATGTCATGGTTGCATGACCGACACCGCAGAGCTCGGTGCACTGCCCGTAATACGTTCCTTGACGCGCCTGGATGGGGGCTGTGTTGACGTCACCTGGAATGGCGTTCATCTGCTGACCAAGCGATGGTGCGTAGAAGCTGTGATTGACTCCGCATCCCTCGCTCGAGATGGCCGCCGCGAGCGTGCTCCCCGACGGCACCGAGGGACTCACCTTGCATGGTGGATCGGTGGAGACGATGTTGAGCGCGATGTCGGTGTCGGCCGGCACGTACAGCGTGCCGAAGCTGCGGATCCGGGCGCCGCTCGAGCTCGCTCCATAGTCGAATGTCCAGCTGAACTGCTGACCGATCACGGTCACTGTGTATTGCGTTCCGGCGTGGACATTGTTGATGAAGGGCATGTTCGCCGCGGTCAGCCCGAAGAGCGAGAGAAACGTCGCCAGTGGCACGAGCGTCCAGGCGATCTCGAGCCGCGTGTTGCCATGGAACTGCGGTGGATCGTCGGCGTCACTGCGACGCCGGAACCGGACGAATGCGTAGAGGAGCAGCCCGGTCACGATGACGCCGAGCGCAACCGACGCCCAGAACACGGCGGTGTAGACGCCGAGCGCCCGGTCGCTGATCGTGCCGCCATCGCCGAACGCACCGGCATTGTTGACGCAACAGGTGGACTGTGCGAGCACGTTCATCCGCGACGCAGGATGATCGCATAGCGGCGTTCAGCCGGGCAATCCGAGCGGTCCGAGGCCCTGCGGAGCGTGGGCCGGATCACCGCTGCCATATCTTGGTCTTGGTGTTGATCTGACGTTTGACAAGCTCGGTGATGTCCGTGTTGATGAGGGCCGCTCGGTCCCACGATCCACGATTTCCCGGTGGTATCGAGGGATCCGGCAGGACCTCCCCCGTCGCCGCGGATCGTTGCCGGCGCCTGAGGCGCGCGAGCAGCGATTTACGTCCCTCCGAGCTCACAGCCGGAACATCGTGCGTTGAGCCGCCCGCTCCGGGTCGCCCGCGGCGAGGGCGACGGCGCTCTGATAGGCGTCGATGAACGAGCTGGCCCAGATGAAGAGGCCGGCGAGGAACAGGCCGAGGAACACGAACACGGAGACCAGTGCGATGAGCAGGAAGAGTGCCCCTGAGCCGTGCATGAGCAGCGTATGACCCACCGACTGCCCGGCCATGATCAGGAGCACCGCGGGACCGATGGTGAAGACGGTCCGGAGCAGGTAGTACAAGGCCTTGCGGGGATGCCCGGTGTAGAGCTGGCCCAGTCCTGGAACGATTGACAGGCCCGCGGCGAGACCGGGATTTGGCCGGCGCAGAGGGCTGACCCCTCCCGCGTCAGACGCCATCACCGGCGCGGCGACACGCCCGGAGGGCGCGGCCGCCCAGCAGAGGAGTTTCCGTCATCGCCCGACGAAGGCCCGGTACAGGTAGTAGGCGGCGAGAAGCAGCGTTCCGAACGCCCAGATGGCGACGAAGAGCACGTCACCCCAACCGGCCTCGCCCGGGTACAGCTCCGCAAGCATCGGAATGGGCATGTCTCAGTGCGCCTTGAAGTTCTCGAGCAGGAATTCGCCGTAGATCAGCACGAACGTGAACACGAGCAGCCCGAAAAAGACGACGAGCGTCCCGATCAGGTCCCGCGCGAAGGTGCTGCGGCGCTTCACTCCGACGTCCTCATGGGAGGGTGTTGTAGTCCTCCCAGTGGCGGATGAACTGGACGAGGATGTTGATCTGCGCTTGCGTCAACACCGGCGACGTGTTCTCCACGGCGCCGGGGCCGGCGGGGTTGGTCGCGGGGTTGTAGTCGCTGGCGATGCCGCCCCAGTTGGGCATGATGCTGCCGTAGTGCTCGAAGTCGGTGAATCCGTACTCGATGCACCGGTAGTAGTAGTCCTCGTTGAAGTAACCGAGGCGGTCCTGATTGTTCAGGGGCGGACCTGCGCCGCCCTCGCCCTGTCCGCCATGGCAGCGCGCGCAGTTCGCGTAATACAGCTGAGCACCCTCGGTGAACGAGTACTCCGGGTTCACGATCAGGTTCTGATGCGCATTGGTCTCGTCGAGACCGAGACGGTTGCCGTTGTGGCACACGATGCAGCCGATCTGGTCGATGCCGAGCGGACCGGTTGACGGCGCGGAGGTCAACCCGTAATCGGTGTTCGGATTCACGAACGCGGGGAGCGGGCCCGGCTGTGCCACCGTCACGGGGGCGGCCGGAGCGGCTCCGGGCGGCGTGTACGGCGTGTAGGTGAATGATGTGAACCCGTCCGGTCCGTACTGCTGGTAGCTCATCGACGGCGGGTAGTTGCCCCCGGTCGGCGTGATGTACGCGGGATGGATGCCCGTGAGGTGGTACTCGGCCGCCAGCTGCTGGGCGTTGGGCTCGTACTTGAAGAAGTCCTGGCTCAAACGCTTGGCGGCCTCCACCGGACCGATGGTGCCGATGTCAGGGACGTGGCAGGAGATGCATCGCTCCACGCGGTAGGTGTCGCCCTCGATCGTGGCCTGCGGGAAGCTCGGAAAGAGCTGCTGCACCGCGACGTTGAAGTCCGAGGTCGGGTAGTCCTTCAGGTACTGCTCCTGAGCGGTGATGTACGTTCGGGCATTCGAGTCCTTGAACGCGGCCCATGCGACCAGTCCGAGCAGCGCGACACTGAGCGCAACGAAGATGACCCTCGTTCTCATACAGGTGAGCTCAGTCCCGGGTGCCCGAGGATCAGGGTCCAGTCCCAGTTGAAGGCCTCGCCGCGGAAGAACTCGCCGATGACCACGAACGCCACGGCGAGGCACACGTAAATCGTGAAGAGCACGATCGCCACCTTGCGGTCCTGCGGGCGCCGGCTCGGATTCCGGTCAAGGTACGGCGTGAGGATCATGAAGATGATCACGAAGCTCGGGAACGCGACGCCGGCCATGATCGGCGGGAAACGCTCGAGCAGCTCCTGAAGACCGACGAAGTACCACGGCGCCTTCGCCGGGTTGGGGGTGATCGAGGTGTTGGCGCGCTGCAGCAGCGGCGCGTTGACCTGGATCGACACCAGCATCAGGAAGACAAAGGCGGCCAGCCCGGCAAGGAATTCCCGCCACACGAGGTAGGGGAAGGTAACGACCGTCTCCTCTTCCTCGCGGCGGCGGATGACCAGAGGGGTATTCGCCAGCTCAGGTCCCGAAACGGGTACCTGCGGCCGCGGCGTCACCGTCCCGCGGGGGTCGCGTCCTCCCTCGACGACTGTCGCCATCAGAGGCCTCCCGTGAACCCGTCTTTACGGACGCGCCAGAAGTGTACGACCATCAGCAGGAAGCCGATCAGGGGCAGAGCGATCACGTGTAAGACGTAGAAGCGAATCAGAGCACCTTGTGCTACCTGGTCGCCACCGAGCAGGAGATAGCGGGTGTAGGGCCCCACGATCGGGGCGTACTTGGCCATGTTGGTGCCGACGGTGATCGCCCAGATGGCCAGCTGGTCCCAGGGCAGGAGGTAGCCGGAGAACGAGAGCAGCAGCGTGATCAGCAGCAGGAAGGTGCCGATGACCCAGTTGAACTCCCGAGGCGGCTTGTACGCGCCCTGGTAGAAGACGCGGGCCATGTGCAGCCAGACGGTGATCACCATCGCGTGCGCCGCCCAGCGATGCATGTTGCGGATGATGTCCCCGAAGACGGCGACGAACTGCAGATCCTTGACGTTCTGGTAGGCCGTATCCACCGAGGGGATGTAATAGAACATCAGGAAGAGCCCGGTGATCGTCAGCAGGATGAAGAGGAAGAACGAGAGCCCGCCGAGACACAGCGTGTAGGACACGCGAACGGCGGACTTCTTGACCCGCACCGGGTGGATGTGCAGGAAGAAGTTGGTCAGCGCGGTGCGAGCCGCGACCTTGTCGTTGGTCGGCAGGCCGTGGCGGAACACAGATCCCCAGAGCTGCGCGACAAATGCGCGGACAGGATTCGCCTGATCGGGGGTTGCGCTCACCGACCGAGACCCCTCATACGCTCAGCCCGCCTCCTCATTCAGACCCCGAGGGTCTTGCCATTGCTCTTCTTGGTATCGACCAGCAGGCGCCATTGTGGCGCCTCGTTGTTCCCAGGTCCACGGGTCGCGACGAGGGCGGCCCGGTCGACCGCAAAAAATCCGTCGGGTGTGACCTCGATGTTCACCCAGTCCATGGGCCGCGGCGCCGGCCCGTAGAAGTTCGTCGAGTCGATGAAGTACCGGCTTCCGTGACATGGGCATGCCCAGCCGTTGGGGAGTCGCTGATCGGCGGCCCGTACCCCGCGTGCCTCTGCAGTGGTCGGAGAGACGCCGGACCCGGTGGTCACGTCGGTGACGTAGTTCGGCGTGCAGCCGAGGTGCGTGCAGACGAGGTAGACGGCGTAGATCCCGGCGTCATCCAGCACGACCGTGACGCGCTTGTCGGTCTCGGAAAGGACGTTCACGGGGGTCACGGGCTTGCCGTTGACGATGCCGCCGGTCAGCTGCTCAAAGGTGAAGGTCGTCTTGAACAGCGCTGGTGCGTTGCCGGACGCCTGGGGGAACATGAACTTGAGGGTCTCGATGCCTCCAAACAGACTCGCGCCTGCGGCGGCGAGTCCACCCATGATCATCAGGAACTGACGTCTCGTCGTGTCGGCGCGAGCACGCATCCTCCCTCGCGGCGATTCGTACGGATTCAGCGCCATGCAGTCCTCAAGAGCGAGCTCGTACCTCGAACAAGTTTACGGAGTTCCGATGCGGACGCCGCCTGCCCACGGGGTGGGTTCTGACTCATCCCGACTACAGGAGCGGATTGCTCGCGGGAGGGGTGAGGATATTGGCGAACACGATCGCCGAAATCATGATCACTACGAATGCAACGATGATGGCGAAGCATCCGAAGTCAGTGCGGAGGGCGACGATGAGGCGTTCCATATCTCGTGCTCGGAGCGTCAGACGGCCGAAAGGATACGTCACCGCGCGTCGCACGCCGCGTACCGGGTGAGGCCCGCCCACAGCGCCTGCCGGAGAGTAGCCTTGGCAGCCTGTGAGCGGATGGCGTGAGGTCGAGATCTACGGCACCTTCATCCGGTTGACGGGCGAGCTCGAGGTCATCGGTGCGGAGCGCCTCAGCGACAGCATCAACCGGTTCGGGGCGTTCCTTCAGGTCAGGAATTCGCGTGCCGAGCCGCTCTCCACCAACTACCCGGTCCTGAGCCGGCTCGAACCTCGCGTGACCATCGCCAAGGCGGGAGTGATCCTGGTGTCGCCGCTCGAGGAGGTGCCGGACGGCAACTCGGCGATGTGGCGGGAGACCGTTCCGTACGCCGCATCGATCAACACGTCTGCGATCTCGCTGGTCGGCGATGTCCACCTCTCGCCGGGCAACGATCTCCAGGACCACCTGGAGCGCCACCCCGGCGACTTCCTGCCCGTGACCAATCTCTCCGCCCTCTGGATCACAGCGATCACCAACGAGACCCACGCGGTCCAGCGCTCGTT
>JBIOIZ010000073.1:0-14821 GCA_044450385.1 Candidatus Dormibacteria bacterium | reverse complement strand
TCGCGGACTGCAATCCCGCGGTCGCATCGCTCGCAGCGAGCAGCGTGTGCCCGGTACCATGACGCGGGGCCATAGCTCAGCTGGAAGAGCGCTTGCATGGCATGCAAGAGGTCGGGGGTTCGAGCCCCCCTGGCTCCACCAGGAGCGTTCCGGGCGACCCGCCCGCGGAGTTCACGCGCTGCCGTCACATCCCCCAGTGGGACGAATTTCCCTGAATGGCGTCCCCCAACGGGATGAAAAACGGTCGCATCGGCGGCATCGGCTCCTGGGAGTCGTTATGATCCGGTCGCCTCACGCGATGTGGGGCTGGTCCAGGAGCACGGCTAAACCTGAACCAGGGCGGCTTCAGCCATTACGGGAGGATCGCGTCTTGCGAGTCAACAAATTCACCATCGGTGGTATCGGGTTGGGCATGCTGGGCTTGCTCACGGCCGCCGCGTGCGGGAGCACGAGCACTCCCTCCACGAGCACCCTGGCGAGCGCACAGGTGCTCCACTTCCCGGTCTTTCAGGACCCCGGAACATTCGATCCGGGTGAGCTCAATGCCGAGGTCGACTCGGAGCTCATGCAGAATGTGTTCGACAACCTCTGGCGGTTCGACGACAAGCTGAACATCGTTCCCGACATCGCGACCGCGGTTCCCTCGCAGACCAACAACGGGATCTCCGCCGACGGTTTGACCTACACCGTCCACCTGAACCCGGCCGCCAAGTTCTCCAACGGAGATCCGCTCACGTCCAAGGACGTGCTCTACTCGTGGAACCGTGCCGCTGACCTCCACGGCGCGTACTCGTCGATCCTGAGCGCCATCCAAGGCTACTCGGCCGTGCAGAAGGCCGCCGGCAACCCGCCGACGACGGGCACCCCGACGACGTTCCAGGGCAATATCGAGACGCAACTCAAGGCGGGCAACCCCGCTTTCATGATGAGCGGCTTGACCGCCATCGACCCGGAGACCGTGCAGATCAAGCTCAGCTCGGCGTGCGGGTGGTGCCTCACCGCGTGGACACTCGAGAGCGTGGTCGGCGCGATCGTCGATCAGAAGGCCATCGAGGCAGCTGGCGTCGATCCGGTGAACTGGTGGCAGACCCCCGCCAATCTGGTGGGCGCCGGCGCCTACAAGCTCACCGCCTACACCCCCAAGCAATCGATGACGTTCTCCGCGGTGCCGAACTGGTGGGGTTCTCCGAAGCCCACGCTGCAGACGGTCAACATCGACATCAAGGATCCGTCGACAGCTCCAACGACTGTGGACGCCTTCTTCCAGAAGGGGTACGACATCATCGGCTACGGCGGCGACAGCGCCATAGTCCCCCTTGCCAACATCCTTGCGATCCAGAACAACTCGCGGGAGAAGCCGGACCTGCTGACCCAGCCCAAGGGGCGGACCACCTGGCTGAGCTTCAGCATCGGCTATCCGACCGGTGGGCCCTTCCAGGGTGAGTCGGCCGCGGCCAAGGGCCTACGTAAGGCTTTCGATCTCGCTGTCGACAAGCAGGGGCTTGCTACGACTGTCTGCCACAACGTGATCTGCTCAGCCGCAACCGGGGGTCTGATCACCACCGGGCTGATCGGAAACGGGGGGCCGAACAGCGACCCGCTGGCCAAGTTCGACGCGGCCCAGGCAAGGTCGCTGCTGACGCAGTACGACCCGAGCGGAACGCTGACCAAGAATCTCACCTACTCGTACAACTCGGGCAGCCTGAACGAGAGCGTCGCGGCCTACCTGCAGAATGAATGGCAGACCAACCTCGGCGTCCATGTCAACCTGAACGCCGTCTCGGATGCCTCGATCTTCATCAACAGCCGCCTCGCGGGCAAGTACATGATGGACCGTGACGGGTGGCAGTTCGACTACAACCATCCGCAGGACTGGTACGACAACCTCTGGGGCGTGTACGCCACTTCCGCGGGCGCCAACACCAGCGGATTCGACGACCCGACGTACGACAGCACCCTCAAGACAGCGGACGCCGAGCCGCTGACTCAGGCGCTGCCGCTCTACAACCAGCTCGCCCAGATCCTCCAGGCCGACGTCGTCTACATCCCGCTCTACTACTCGGTCGGTAACTTCCTGATTCAGCCATACGTGAGCGGAGCCGGCTCCAACACCGCCTTCGACCACTACTGGGACGAGATCAAGATCCTCTCTCACTGAGAGGACCCGTACAACCGAATTGAAAAGGCGCCCGGCACCGAGCCGGGCGCCTTTCGCCCTTCCCCTCCGAGGGAGGACCCGTAGATGCTGACCCGGGGAACGCTGATCTACATCGCGCAGCGGCTGGTGCTGATTGTCTTCACGCTGATCGCGGTGTCATTCCTGGTCTTTGTCACGGTCCACAGCCTGCCGGGAAATGCCTTCGAGAGCGAGCGCGTCCACGGCAAGGCCCTGCAGCTGGTCCTGCACGAGTACGGTCTCGATCGTCCGATCCTGGTGCAGTACTGGAGCTTCCTCACCAACGCATTCCGAGGTAACCTCGGCGTCTCGTTCCAGATCCGGGGATTGCCGATCACGCCGGTGGTGATGCGCGAGCTCAGCGTGAGCGGCGAACTTGGTGGCACTGCGCTGCTGATCACCATCGGCCTGGGAACGACGTTCGGCGTTCTTGCCGCACTGCGTCAGAACAGCTGGGTCGACTACACGCTGACGTCGATCGCGGTTGTGGGATACAGCGTGCCGAGCTTCGTGCTCGCCGGGCTCGGCGTGCTCATCTTCAGCTACTGGTTGCCCAACGTCACCAACGGTGTCATCTCGTACCCGGCGATATGGACGGGTACGTACGGAACGCTCGTGGAGCTGTCATTGCCGGCGATCATCCTCGGCTTCTACACCTCCGGCCAGGTCACGAGGATCACCCGGGCGGCGATGCTCGAGGTGCTCCAGCAAGACTACATCCGCACGGCGCGGGCGAAAGGCCTGAAGAGCCGTGTCGTCACCATCCGGCATGCGCTGCGCAACGCGCTGATCCCGGTCATCAGCATCCTTGGACCGCTGGTCATCAGCATCATCACCGGCAGCGTCATCATCGAGAACATCTTCGGGATCCCCGGGCTAGGGAAGGAGTTCGTGGAGAGCATTCTGCAGGCGGACTACAACATCACGGTGGCGGTGTTCACCGTCTACGCACTCCTGATCGGCATCGCCAACCTCGTCGTCGACCTGCTGTATACAGTTGTTGATCCAAGGATTCGATACTGATGGCCACGATCGAGGCTCCGATCCTCCAGGAATACGCGGGCGGCACCATTGCCCGGGAACAGGTGGGCCTGTGGCGTGACGGGTTCCGCCGACTGCGTCGCAACCGGCTCGCCCTGGTGGCTGTCATCTATTTGACGCTTCTCCTGCTGTTGGCCGTGGTCGCGATCTTCTGGACGCCGTACAACCCGGCGACGATCCTGCCGAACACCCTCACCTACCTCGGGCCTTCAGCGGCGCACCCGCTCGGCACCGACGAACTGGGACGCGACCTGCTGAGCCGAATGATGCAGGGAGCGCAGATCTCCCTGATCGTCGGCGTCGGGACGTCGGCCATCGTCCTCACCGTCGGGGTGGTCGTCGGCCTGATCGCCGGCTATTTCCGGGGCTGGATCGACAACGTGATCAGCGTCTTCATCAACATCTTCTACGGTATCCCCGGCATCCTCATCGCGATCGTCCTGTACCTCGTGCTCGGACGCGGCCTGCTCAACATCATGATCGCCATTTCCGCCACCGCCTGGATGGATATGGCCCGGCTGGTGCGCGGGCAGGCCTTCAGCATCCGCGAGCGGGAGTACATCGAGGCGGCACGTGCGAGCGGCGCCAGGTCTGGGAAGATCCTCTTCGGACACATCCTCCCGAACGCTCTCGGTCCGGTCATCGTGCAGGCGACGTTCGTCATCCCAATCGCGATCCTGACCGAGGCCTTTCTCAGCTACCTGGGCCTGGGTATCCCGAGCCCGCTTGCCTCCTGGGGATCGATCGCGTCCGAGGGGTATGCTGCACTTCCCTTGGAGCCATACATGATGCTCTGGCCGGCGGTCGCGTTGTCGCTCACACTGATTGCGTTCAACTTCCTCGGCGACGGCCTGCGAGACGCCTTCGACCCGCGACAGCGTCGGTGACGGATCCGATCCTCGAGGTCCGCAACCTCAGCACGCACTTCTTCACCGATGACGGAGAGGTCAAGGCCGTCCGAGGGGTCAGCTTCAGCGTGGAGCCGGGCGAAACCCTCGGTATCGTCGGTGAGTCCGGCTGCGGCAAGAGCGTCACGGCCATGTCGGTCCTCGGCCTGGTCCAGCGACCGGGCAGGGTGGTCGGCGGCGAGATCATGTTCAAGGGACGCGATCTGCTGAAGCTCACCCGGGAACAGTTGCGCAACATCCGCGGGCGTGATATCGCGATGATCTTCCAGGATCCGCTCAGCTCCTTGAACCCGGTGCTGCGCGTGGGCTACCAGATCGACGAGGCGATGTACGCCCACGACAAGATCCCGAAAGAAGATGTCGAGCGCCGCGGCATCGAACTGCTCAAACAGGTACGCGTCTCCGATGCTGAGCGCCGTGTCAAGGATTTCCCGCACCAGTTCAGTGGCGGGATGCGGCAGCGCGCGATGATCGCCATGGGGCTCTCCAACAACCCTGACCTCCTGATCGCTGATGAGCCGACCACCGCGCTCGACGTGACCGTGCAGGCACAGATCCTGGAGTTGTTGCGCGACCTCAACGAGCAAACCGGTGCGGCGATCATTCTCATCACCCACAACCTCGGAGTCGTCGCCGGCCTGTGCAGGCGCGTGCTCGTCATGTACGCGGGCGAGATCGTCGAGGAAGGAACGGCCGAGCAGATCTTCGAGCGACCGCAGCACCCATATACCTGGTCGCTGCTCCGCTCGGTGCCGCGAATCGATGCGAGCAGGGGACATCGTCTGCTCTCCATCGAGGGTCTGCCGCCCGACCTCATCGACCTGCCCCAGGGCTGCAAGTTCAACCCGCGCTGCCCGTTCCGCGTCGAGCGCTGCTTCACGGAATCGCCGCCCATCGAACAGGTCGCACCCGCGCAGCACGCAGCCTGCTGGGTGACCATGGAGCGCGCGTACTCGGAGATGGGCGCCGGCACCATCATGGACACGAGCCCCGGGGCGGCAAGCGGTGTGCATCCGGGTGGGCGCACCCTCCCGCCCGCCGAGGTGCCCGCGGCGTTAGGCGGGGCGGTCAGTGACTGATACCGTCACCGCCCTGGCGGCGCGTGTCGCGCCGGCTGTCGAACCGCTGCTGCGCGTGGTCAACGTCGTGAAGTATTTCGGCGCAGGGGTCGGGGCGTCGGTGAAAGCCGTCGACGGCGTGAGCTTCGACATCCTTCCGGGCGAGACAGTCGGCCTCGTCGGCGAGTCCGGGTGTGGCAAGTCAACCCTGGGCAGACTGATCACGCAACTCCTTCCGGTGACCTCAGGCGAGGTCCGCCTCGACGGTGTCGACATCACCAAGCTGCGCGGCGAGAAGTTGCGCCAGCAGCGAAAGCAGTTGCAGATGATCTTCCAGGATCCGTATGCGTCACTCGACCCGCGCATGACCGTCGGCGACATCATCGCCGAGCCTCTGGTCAACTTCAAGCTGATCAGCGGGCGTGCGAAGGACGCGCGAGTGCAGGAGTTGCTCCGCACGGTGGGGCTGAACCCCTACTTCAACAACCGCTATCCGCATGAGTTCAGTGGCGGTCAGCGACAGCGCATCGGGATCGCTCGAGCGCTCGCCCTCAACCCCAGGCTGATCATCTGCGACGAGCCCGTGTCGGCGCTCGACGTCTCCATCCAGGCGCAGATCATCAACCTGCTCGAGGACCTGCAGCGAGAGTTCGCACTCACGTATCTCTTTATCGCGCATGACCTTTCGGTGGTCCGGCACATCAGCAATCGGGTCATGGTGATGTACCTCGGCAAGATCGTTGAGGTCGCTCCGAGCGAGGATCTGTACACATCGCAGGAACATCCGTACACGCGAGCACTGCTCTCCTCGATCCCCGTTCCCGATCCGCGCATCGAATCAAAGCGCAGGCTGGTCGAGCTCTCGGGTGAAATCCCTTCGCCGCTCAACCCCCCGTCGGGATGTCGTTTTCACACCCGCTGTCCGATCGCACAGGTTCCGGGCGTGTGTGCCGACGTCGAACCGCCACTCGAGCTCAAGGCCGCCGGGCATCTCGCCGCCTGTCATTTCTCGGACCAGGTCCGCACCAAGATCGCAGTCACCGTCTAAACATCCGAGTTCCGGTGGGACCGAACGCCATCGTGGGACCCCCATCCATAAGATGGCTTCATCACGTTCCCGGCCGATTCGGAGAAATCATGAGCGACAGTGAGCAGGGTCCACGAATCCTCTACACGGCCGAGGCAACCGTCAAAGGCGGGCGTCGCGGCCACGGAGTCACCTCCGACGGCGTCCTCGAGGTCGACTTCACCTCGCCGAAGGAGATGGGTGGCGACGGAGCTCGCGGGACAAATCCCGAGCAGCTCTTCGCGCTGGGCTTTGCGGCGTGCTGGGAGAACGCGATGCTCGGGATCGCGCGTCGCAAGGGCCTGGACGTCGAGGATGCAACAGTCACCGCTCGCGTCGGCATCGGACGGATCGAGGCGGGACGTCTCGGCCTGGCGGTCGAGTTGCTGATCACGCTTCCGTCGCTCCCCGACCGGGAGCAGGCGCTGGCGCTCATCGACGAGGCGGAACAGCGCTGCCCGTATTCGAACGCGGTTCGCGGCAATGTCGTGGTGACGTTGACCCTGCTCTCGCCGTGACACTGGGCCGCGCCGGGGAACGGTCCGCTAACGTCGTGGCGTGAAGCATCTCTGGGCGCCCTGGCGGATGGCCTATGTGTCCACCACGCCACAGGAGACTGTCGAGGGCTGCTTCCTCTGCGCAGCGGCCAGTGGCACCGGCGATGCATCGCTCGTCGTCGACCGAGGCGATCTCGCTTTCATCCTGATGAACCGCTATCCGTACACAAGCGGCCATCTGATGGTCGTGCCGATACGGCATGCGGCTGGGGTGCTCGCGTTGACCCCGGATGAGGGATTGGCCATCTTTGCGGCAACACAGCGCGCCGTTCGCGCCCTGACCGAGGTGATGCATCCGGACGGGTTCAATATCGGCATCAACCAGGGGAACGCTGCGGGCGCGAGCGCCGAGCACGTCCATGTCCACGTCGTGCCGCGCTGGGCCGGAGACACCAACTTCATGCCAGTGCTCGGCGACGTCAAGGTGCTGCCCCAGGCCCTCGAGACCACTGCCACCCATCTGCGCGAGGCCTTTGCGCGGCTCGGACCGCTATAGTCGTTGGCAGATGGGTTCGGTAATCAAGAAGCGGCGCAAGAAAATGCGCAAGCACAAGCATAAGAAGATGCTGAAGAAGACGAGGTGGGCGCGCCGCGGTTAGCCGCGTCGCTGTCGTCTCCTCTTCGCTGCGCGCTGGGTACTCACGGTGCAACGTGGGGTCACGCGTGCCACATCAGCGGGATCGTCCGGCGCTGATGACGCGCGCCCGCGCGCATCGACCATCGACCAACGGCTGAGAACCCTGCGAGCCGACCGGCTGCACGCCTGTCAGGCGCGAGCGTACGAGTGCAGCCCGGCGATCCAGAGGTTGACGGCGTACAGCGTGAAGAGGATGGCGGCGAACCCGAATGCCGTGATGATCGCCGCCCGCTTCTCCTTCCACCCGTAGGTCACGCGCGCGTGAAGGTAGATCGCGAATACGACCCAGGTGATGAACGCAAACGTCTCCTTCGGATCCCATCCCCAGTAGCGGCCCCATGCATGCTCGCCCCAGATGGCTCCGCAGATGACCCCGAATGTCCAGATGGGAAACCCGATCATCACGAAACGGTAGCTCCAGCCGTCCAGCATTCCCGCCTTCGGCAGCGCCCGCTGCACCCAGGTCGCCACCGGGTGCCTGACGCCCCCAGCGCTGAACCCTCCGCCTGCGCCGCCGCCTCCCATGGTCATTGTCGCCACGCCGCCGCTGCTGACACTCGCCGGTACGGCCGCAGGCGCAACGGCCAGCAGCCGGTTGTCGGCCCAGCGCCGTGCCAGGTACGCCATCCCGAAGAAGAACGAGAAGCTCAGGACGGCTGAGGACGTGGCCATCGAGGTCACGTGGATCGTGAGCCAGTAGCTGTGGAGCGCCGGCACCAGCTGCCCCGGCGGGACGTAGAGCATGTAGGCGACGCCCATCAGGGCGACCGTGACGATCATCGCCGGCAGCCCGATGAGCCGCATGCGGGCCCGGACCATGAGGATCACCGAGACGGTGACGATCACGAACGCGATCCCGGTCGAGTATTCATACATGTTGCCGAGAGGCCAGTGGCCGGCCTCCAACGCGCGGGTGAAGATCGATGCGAAATGGAGGGGCCAGCCGATCAGCACCAGCGCCATGCCGATGTCGCCGAGGATCCGCTTGCGGAAGGCCAGGTGCAGCACGAACGCAACCACGGCGAGTGTGTACGCGGCGACCGCTATCCCGAAGAGAACCAGGGACGCCGGGGTGCTCGACATGCCTGCGGGCGAGTATAGCCACCGGTCGTGCCGGGGCCGCCCCGGCTGCCGAGTCATCCGCCGGGAATCCAGCCTGTAAAGGAATGGACACCAGACACCCGTTTCGGCGGCGCCTCCGTACCATGGGGGCAATGTCCCGGCCGCGCGTTCTGCTCGCCGACGATGACCCGCGCGTACTGTCCGTGGTCTCGCGCTATCTCGATCTCGAAGGCTACGAGATGTCGACGGTTTCCGACGGCGAGGCGGCCGTCGCGATCGCCGCTGCCGATCGCCCCGACCTGATCATCCTCGACATCATGATGCCGGGCATCGACGGCATCGAGGCCTGCCGGCGCATCAGAGCGAACGCGGCGACCGCTCAGACCCCCGTGCTCATGTTCAGCGCCCTCTCCGAGGAGGCTGAAGCAGCCAGGCTCGCCGGGGCCGACGGCATGCTCCCGAAGCCGTTCAACCTGCCGGCGCTGGCCGAGGCGGTGAAGACGTTCTTCGCGACGCGGACGGCTTCGTAGGCGCTTCGAGCGCCAGCCCTATACTGCAGAACGCCTCGGCCTAACCCTGGTCTCGGGGCGGTAGCTCAGCTGGGAGAGCGCTGCCCTCGCACGGCAGAGGTCGGGGGTTCGAGTCCCCCCCGCTCCACTTGGGGTCTCAGGGGCCGATCTGAGCGAGCAGCGGGACGATCTTGGACAGTTCCCTGGCCGTCCTGACCGGATCGGGCGAGGTATTCCGCACGCCGACCATGGCGATGCCGAGCTTTGCGTACGCCTCCATCTCCCTCAGGAACCCGTCGATATCCTTGGTGGGATCGGCGCCACCCTGAATGGTCTTCTTGATCGTGGCCACGTCCCGGCCCTCGTTCTCGCAATGCTGAGCGAGGATGTCGAGCTTGCGCTTCACCTCCTCCGGCCCGAGCGCGAAGAGGTTGCACGCATCCGCATAGCGAGCGACGAGCTTGAGTGTCTTTCGCTCGCCGCCGCCGCCGATGAGGATCGGGGGGCGCGGCTGCTGAACCGGCTGCGGGTGACACAGGGTTTCCGCCAGGTGGTAGTGCTTGCCGTCGTAGGGTCCGTCGTTGTCACTCCACATCTGGTTGCAGATCTGAATCGCCTCTTCGAGCATCTCGAAGCGTTCCGAGATCGGCGGGAAGGGCACGCCGAGCGCGCGGTGCTCGCGCTCGTACCAGGCTGCCCCGATGCCGAGCATGGCGCGTCCGCCGGAGACGATGTCGAGCGTGGTCACGATCTTGGCAAGCAGGCCCGGGTAGCGATACGTGACCCCAGTGACCATCAGCGACAGGGTGATGCGCTCGGTCTTCCCGGCCACGAACCCGAGCGAGGTATAGCCCTCCAGCATCGGATCCTGGGCGGTCGCGAACCCCTCCATCTGAAACCAGTGGTCCATCATGGTGAAGGTCGAGCAGCCGGCCTCCTCAGCAGCCTGAGCGGTCTCCGCCAGGGTGGGTCCGAGAGCCTTGCTCCCACCCGAAAGGGTGAAGTTCATGAAGTGAAGCGCGAGTTCCATGGATGTCTCCTGCGAGCGGTGTGGATGGCGCAGTGTCACGAGTGACGCAGCCAGGGACGACGCGGTGCAACAAGCGAGTCTAGTCGGAGACGCCAAAACGGCTGGCGGATCGCGGCGACGTCACCGCGGTGGGCTCCCGTAGGCTACCCGCGACCGTATTGCCCGAGAATGAGGATCGACTGTGAACTATTTCGAGGGGCGCACAATCCTGCTGACCGGGGGCACCGGCTCCTTTGGTCATCACTTCACGCGCACCGCGCTGTCCCGTTGGAATCCCAAAACGATCCGCATCTTCAGCCGCGACGAGCTCAAGCAGTCGGAGATGCAGCGATCATTCAGCGACGACAGGCTCCGCTTTCTCATCGGCGACGTACGCGATCACCAAAGGCTGCGGCGAGCCGTCGACGGAGTGGACATCGTGATTCACGCCGCCGCCATGAAGCAGGTGCCCGCCTGCGAATACAACCCGTTTGAGGCTGTGCAAACCAACATTCTCGGGACTCAGAACGTTGCCGAGGTGTGCATCGAGGCGGGAATCTCTCGCGCTGTGGCACTCAGCACGGATAAGGCGGTGAGTCCTGCAAGCCTGTACGGCGCCACCAAACTCTGTGCCGAGAAGCTGTTCGTCCAGGCCAACGTGTACGCCGGGCCGAATGACGTGCGCCTCTCGTGCGTTCGATACGGCAACGTGGTCGGTTCCCGCGGAAGCGTGGTGCCGCTCTTTCGCAACCAGGCGGGCACCGGCGAACTGACGGTGACCGACGGGCGTATGACCCGCTTCTGGATCACCCTGGATCAGGCAGTGCAGCTCGTCGCCGACTGTGTCGCCACGATGGCAGGTGGCGAGGTGTTCATCCCCAAGATCCCCAGCACACGCGTTGTGGACCTTGCGGAAGCGATCGCGCCCGGAGTGTCGATCCGCTACACCGGCATCAGACCGGGGGAGAAGCTGCACGAGGTGCTGATCACCTCGGACGAAGCACGGCATACGTTCGACATGGGCTGGTGTTATGTCGTCGTCCCCGAACATCCCTTCTGGGGCGCTCGCGCAACCAATGAAGGGGCTCGAGTCGCCGAGGAATTCCACTACAGCAGCGACAGCAACACGGAGTGGCTCGACGTCGGCGAGCTTCGCGATCTCCTGGCCAGATGGCCGGCCGAGGCGCCGGCTGACGCCGAGTGAGCATCACGAGTCTCCCGGCGATCGCGGGGGGCACGCCGATTCGGCTTCATCCACTCCCCTACGGCCGTCACTCGCTCGATGACGCAGACGTCAACGCCGTGGTCGCAGCGCTGCGCTCGGGCACGCTCACCGGCGGTGCGGCCATCGCGGACTTCGAGCACGCGCTCGCGGCGCGCGGCAAGGCAGACCACGCGATCGCGCTCACCAACGGCAGCGCGGCGCTCGACCTCGCGGTGCTCGCACTCGGCATCGGGCCCGGGGACGAGGTGATCACGACACCGCTGACGTTCGTCGCAACAGCGAATGCAGTGCTTCGCTCCGGGGGCACTCCCGTGTTCGCCGATGTTGGCGAGGATCGATGCCTCGACCCCGAATCAGTGGCGCGTGCGGTGACTCCGCGGACCAAGGCTGTGATCACCGTCGACTACTCGGGACTCCCGTCAGATGTCGATGCGCTGAAGGCGGCACTACCGCGACCGCTCCCGGTGGTCGCCGACAGCGCCCACTCGCTCGGAGCAACCCACAACGGACGGCCTGTGGGATCGCTTGCGGACATCACCACGCTGAGCTTTCATCCCGTGAAACAGATCACCACAGGAGAGGGCGGCGCCTGCCTGACTTCGGACGGTGAGGTTGCGAACCGCATTCGCAAGCTGCGCAACCACGGGATGACCAGCACTGCGGACGAGCGGACGGGCATGCTCTGGAAGTACGACGTCACGATGCTCGGCGACAACCACCGCATGACCACGCTGCAAGCCGCGCTCGGCACCTCGCAGTTGCATCGCCTCGACGACGTCGTCGCCGAACGCAGCGAGATTGCCGATCGCTACGACGCGATCCTCAGCGACATTCCGGGTGTCGGCCTCCCACCCCGTCCGGAAGGTCGCCGAAGCGCATGGCACATCTATCCGGTCGAGATCGACCCGGAGGTGTTCGGTTGCGAGCGCGATTGGATCATCGATGCGCTGCGGGCGGAGGGAATCGAGGCAACGCTGCACTACCCCGCCGTGCACCTGCTGTCTCTCTATCGGGCACGCGGCGGCGTCCCCGGCACGGCGCCCCGAGCCGAGGCGATGTGCGAACAGCTGGTGACGCTGCCGCTCTTCCCTGCGATGACAGGATCCGACCAGGACGACGTCGTGGTTGCTCTGCGCAGGATCCAGGCATGGGCGGCGACGCACCAGAGCGCTCCATGATCATGCGAGCCCTGCTCGCTCCGGATTGCGGACACGGCGTCGGACTCGGCCACCTCGAGCGGATGCTCGCGCTCGCCGACGCCCTGCGACCGGACACGTCGGTGTCCGTGGTGCTTCCAGAGGATGACCCTGAGCTGCGCCGGCGCGTCGAGGATCGGAGCCATGCCGTGGTCGGGGCTCGCGGCGCCGCAGCGGATCGGATCGAGTCCGTTCTCGCCACGGGGCGACCACCAGATCTCCTGGTGCTCGACGGATACGTCTTCGATGTCGGTATGCAGGAGCGGCTGCGCCGGCGCATCCCCCTGACGGTGGTTGACGATCTTGGCCAGCCCGCGGCCTGCGACCTCGGCATCAACCCATCGCCTGGCGGTGAGCGCCTCCGTCCTGCCGGCGCGACCGCGTTTCTGGGTGGCGCCGCCTATGCGCTGATTCGCTCAGCGTTTGCGGAAGCCCGCGAGACGGTGCTGCGCCGCGGAAGAGCTCGAAGGACGGTATTGGTATCGACTGGAGCGACCGACATCGACGGCATCGCAGCGAATGTCACCACCCGGCTGCTCGACGATGACGCTTCCCTCGAGGTCATCAGGGTTGTCGGACCGGACGCTCAGCACGCCTCGCCGGTCGATCAGGAGCGTCTGCAGCTGCTGGTCGCGCCGGCGAGTCTGGCCGGAGCACTCGCTCGAACCACCATCTATGTCGGCGCGGCCGGCACCACCGCCGTGCAGGCTGCCTGTGTCGGAATCCCCGCGGTGATCAACGACGCCGTGCCCAACCAGTCCGCCCAAGCAGCCGCTCTTGCCCGCGCAGGCTGTGCCGTGGTGGTCGATCCGAAGGATCTCGTCGCCGAGTGCATCAAGCTCCTCGACGACCCGGCCCGCTGCGATGCGATGGCGGATCGGGGACGCGCACTCGTGGACGGTCGCGGCGCCTGGCGGGTCGCCGAGGCCGTGCGACGCCTCGCGCGGGTCGACGCCGCCTGATGCCCGCGCTCCGAAACGTTGCGGTGATCCAGGCTCGCGTGGGATCGACCCGGTTCCCGGGCAAGGTCCTCGCGGACCTCTGCGGCAAGCCGATGCTCGCGCACGTCATCGAGCGTGTCGCGATGGCGGAGACGATCGACGCCGTTGTGGTTGCGACCACCGTCGAAGCCGGGGATGACGTTGTCGCGGATCTCGCTGGTGCTCTGGGAGCCAGGGTCACCCGCGGCCCGGTTGCCGACGTCCTGAGCCGATACGTGCTTGCCGCCGGAGAGCACGGCGCAGACGTTGTGGTCAGGGTCACGTCAGACTGCCCGCTCGTCGACCCGGAGCTCATCGATGTACTGGTGCGCATGCGCGCTTCGGCCGACGCTGACTACGCCAGCAACGAGCTTCCGCCGACCTACCCGCAGGGATACGACGTCGAGGTGCTCACCGCCGAGTGTCTGCGAAGGCTCGACGTCGAGTCAGTGCTCGACTACCACCGAGAACACGTGACGGCAAGGCTTCGTGAGCATTCCGGCGAGTACCGCACCGCCAACATGATCAACGACCGTGATCTGTCGTCGATACGCCTGACGGTTGATGTGCCGGAGGACCTCGACCGGATCCGGGCCATCCTCATGGCGCTTCCCCCCGCACCCCCGCCGCACCTTGCCGCTGTGGTCGCGTACTTTGAGTCGGAGCCAACGCTGTGGGACCAGAGCGGACTGCCCGCGAGAGATGAGCGGTATCGCGCCCAGCGTGACGCTGCGCGCCATCACGGGGACTCTGCGGGTACCAGATGAGCGCGCTCGACGCTCGCGCTACGAGTCCAGCGTCAATTCGAGGACGACCAAGCCCTCCTCGGACATGTCACGGCGGCGGAACCCCACCCGTTCAAACGCGTGTATCGAGGCCTGGTTGTCGGGGTGCGTCACGGCCGTCATCGTGGTGACAATGTGCTGCCGTTGGATCTCCTCCAGTGCGAGCCGGAGCATCTGCTGACCTACCCCCCGGCCCCGCGCCGAGGCCGCAACGGCGATCGAGACGACCCCGGACTCGCCGTCGAGATCGACGCGCACCTGACCCACCGGGATCCCGTTCTCCTCCGCGATCCACAGCCGTATCTGAGGATCGGTGACCGCTCTTGCGAACCAGCGAGCGTGCTCGCCCGCTGCGACAGGGCGGGCGCTGACGCTGAAGCGGACCGCGTCGGCGTCGTTGCGCCAGGCCCTGACCATGGAGGCGTCATCCCAGCGAGCCCCGCGCAGCGTGACACGCGGGCGATCACGCTCGGTCGCTACCGGACCAGGTCGTCCCACTGGAGCACCTCGTCCTCCTCCATGGAGCGGGTGACATGCCTGCCGACCACCTGGTCGATGTCGTGGACCGGGATGCCGAAACCGGGACGCTTGATCGACAGATCGGCTCGCGTC
>JBIOIZ010000072.1:0-15256 GCA_044450385.1 Candidatus Dormibacteria bacterium | reverse complement strand
AGAGTGATGAACAGATCCTCTGCAAAGACAATGGCACTGCTGCTCAGCCCATCACGCACCAGACCGGTGCGAAAGAAGACATCCGACGCCCACAGAATCGCCCCGGCCGCCACGAACACCAAAGACATGCGGTCGAGCGCACGGTCGTGCGTCGACTGCGCCGAGGCGCGGCCGGGTGCGCTTCCTGAGATCGACCTCGGCGGGGGCAAGATCATCTGGTTCTCCGTGGACCTCTCGGTCTGAGGCTGCTGCGACTTCGTCTCGTTCTGAAATGTATACAGTGTTGCATCCAGCGGCATCAGGTCTCGTGCGGTTGACAAAGTGTATCCCACACTGTATACACATGCCATGCCCGACCTAGCCACCCCACGCGGCAGCGCGACAGCCCAGATCCTAGAATCGCTCCGATCGAGCATCATGGACGGCAGCCTTCCGGGCGGCGCCCGCCTCAGGGAAGTCCACCTAGCCGAGAGCCTTGCGGTAAGCCGAACGCCGATTCGAGAGGCAATCGCCTGGCTCGAGTCGGAAGGCCTCGTGACACGCGACGAGCTCGGCAACGCCACGGTCTTTCGCCCCACCCTCGCCGAGTTGACTGAGATCTACGAGATCCGAATTGCGCTGGAGTCGCTGGCTGCCCGTTTGGCCGTGGAGCAGGCTTCGGGTGGCCTCCACGGTTCACTCGCCAGCCGCCTGGACCGGCTCAACGCTGCGCGACCTGGGCGTGATTGGGCGATGCGGCACGATGAGCTCCATCTCGCGCTGTATGAGCACTGCGCCCGTGAGCGGCTGCTGACCTACATCCGCACCCTCCGCGCGCAATCCGAGCCGTACGTTCGTTTGGCGGCTCAGGTCGACCGCGTGTTCGCCGATGTCGCGGACCGTCAGCATCAAGAAATTCTCCGCCTCGCCGAAACCGGTGACGGTCCCGCTATGGCCGCTCTGATCACCGCCCACCTACAGGCCACCCTCGAGCACGCCCCAGACATTCTTGGACTCCAGTAGAGGAACTCATGAAATTCGGCTACAAGGCATCCGCGGAGCAATTTGATCCCCGAACGCTGCTCGAGTACAGCGTGCTTGCAGAGGAACTGGGCTTTGACTCCGTCTTCATCAGCGACCACCTCCAGCCGTGGCGTCATCACGACGGCCACGCGCCGTTCGCATTCTCCTGGATTGGCGCGCTGGCTGAACGCACGGATCGGGTGCTCATCGGCACTAGCGTCCTGACCCCGACCTTTCGATACCACCCAGCTGTCGTGGCACACGCATTCGCCACTCTCGCGTGCCTCGCGCCCGGGCGCATCGCGCTGGGAGTGGGGACCGGAGAGGCACTCAATGAGGTTGCCCTCGGTACGACGTGGCCTGATTCCAAGGAGAGGTTCGCGCGCCTCAAGGAAGCGCTCGAGCTCATCCAACGTTTGTGGACAGAGGAGCGGGTGACCTACGAGGGCGAGTACTTCAAGACGGAGCGGGCAACGATCTACGACCGCCCAGAACATCCCGTACCCATCTATGTCGCGGCATCAGGACCGGCGGCGTCGCGGCTCGCGGGCCGCATTGCGCAAGGGTTCATCTGTACGAGCGGCAAGGACCCAGCGTTGTACACGGACACGCTGCTTCCGGCGTTGTATGAAGGCGCCCAGAAGGCTGGACGCAACATCACCGACCTAGATCTGATGATCGAGATGAAAGTGTCGTTCGACCTCGATCGGGCGCGGGCGCTCAACGACACCCGGCATTGGGCTGCGCTGGCATTGAGCGCTGAGGAAAAGATGGGTCTCGATGATCCGATCGAGATGGAGCGTCGAGCCGATGCGCTCAGTGTCGAGCGTGCGGCCAGTCGGTGGATTGTGTCCTCGGACCCCGACGAACACGTCGCCATGATTCAGAGATATACGGACCTGGGCTTCACCCACCTCGTGTTTCACGCGCCTGGCCCCGATCAAGAGCGATTCCTCCGCCTCTACTCTAAGGAGATCCTCCCCCGCCTTAGACAAAGCCTCCCCACTGCCCCAGGTGCCTTGGCCGAGGGCTGAGCGCGCCACAATGATCGAGCGCTTATAAGGGTGTCCGGATGAGCTGGCCTCAGGCGCAGCCGACCTTGGTCTAACGGGGCCAGCCCCGGTGCTTCCTGGCCCCCCGCAGGTTGCCGCAGCAGCTTGCGCGTGGGTGGCTCAGCTCTGCATCGGCCCGCGCGAATTCCACATCGTATCGGCTGGGGGAAGCACCCCCAGCGAGATGTACAAACACCTGTCGCGCGAGTACAAGACCGAGATTGACTGGTCGCGCTGGCACGTGTGGTTCGGCGATGAGCGCGCTGTCGCGCCGGATGATGAAGACAGCAATTATCGGATGGCCGATGTCAGCCTCTTGCGAAACGTAGGCATCCCTGAAAATCAGGTCCATCGGATGCCGGCCGACGACAGTAACCTCGCCGACGGAGCAAGCCGCTATAACACTGCCGTCAGCGAAACCATTCCACGACGCGGCGTCGCCTTTCCGTCGTTAGTGACCGCGAGGATGACGTCGATGGAATCGGGGAAACTCATTTCGAGCCGTTATCAGGCCTCCATTGCCGGCTGCTACAGCTGTGAAGACGGGTGGAAGAGCCGTTGAGAAGGCCAGCTACGCTTGGGTGCGTGTCAGCTGGCCGCTGACGTCGACATCCTCGCGATAGATGTCGTAGGCAGCTGAGTACTCCATGACGCGGGCGACCTCAGCGATGAAGCCTTGGTCATACCCTGCCCGCGCCAGAAGATGAAAGCCCATCTCCATGCCCGACGCTATGCCGCCCGCCGTAATGATTCGGCCGGCATCCACGACGCGTGCCCGGCTGATTCGGCAGGCCGGGGCGATTTCGGCGAGTCGATCGATCGGAATCTTGCCGTTCGGGCCAGCCTCGAGACGGTCCGGTTCCTTGCGGTTGGTGGCGGCCAACCCATCGAGGAGGCCCATCCGCCCGTAAATCCACGAGCCCGTGCACACGCTCGTCAGCAGCGTTGCGTACGGCAGGGCGCTGATGTACTCGTGCAGTCGTTGGTTGTACAGCTCTTGGCGGGTACCAAACCCACCCGGGATCAGGAACGCATCGACAGACGGTCGGTCGCTGAAGCTGTAATTGGGCAGCACTGTGAATCCGGCTTGCGCCTGCACCGGCCTCTGCGAGTCGGCGATGAAGAACACATCCAGCTCGGGGTCGAAGCGGCGGGCGACCGAGAAGACTCCGTATGGCGCAGCGAAGTCGACGATCTCCGCGTCCTTGAATACATAGATTCCCAGCCGAAAACCTGCCATGTCGAACCTCCTCAAGAACCGAGGCTGCGGCCCCAAAGTTCAGTCGCCGAAATCCAGCCTGACAGAGCCGCGGGAGGGCACACGCGACCCTGCCAGGCCGACCCGATGCGCTAGGGAATGGCGTTCCCCGTGACAAGGATCCAGGCAGGTATCCAGAAGGTGTACACGGCTGTTCCAAGCAGGATCGCGCCGAGAATCCTGGGATTGAGCTTGCCGTACGTGGTGGCACTGACGGCGAGGAAAGCGATCACCCACACCACGAGGATGGAGCGCAGCATCCAACCTCCTGTGAACACCTGCCAAAACGGGAGCGGGACGAGCGCCACCGCAAAGGCGACGTTGCCGATCGGCCGCAGATCGAGGCCGCGTATTTCGGTGATGCCAAGGAAGGTAAAAAACCCGGCATAGAAGATCACGAGACCGCTGATAAGCACCGACGCGCCGCCGAGTGGGGCTGGGCGGGCGGCCATGATGTAGAACGCCTGGACAAAGTCAGAGAGTCCCGCCAGCAGAGTGATCCAACCAACCGCCACAAGTGGGTTCGAGGCGTCGTCGGAGGCCGGCTTGGACCCAATCCCAAGGAAGAAGAGAGCGTTGGCCCAGACCGCGATTCCGGTGAGAAAGAAGACAATCGTGATTGGAAGTGCCGGCACCTTATGCCTCCTCGAATGTGTCGGATGCTCAACATCCCACACCCTTCTGGCCGCCGCTCACAGTTGCGACGGTTGCGGTCCCCTGACTTGTGGCCTGCGTTGCCTCCGGGTCCATGCGTGCGCGCAATCTGCCAGGACCGCCGACGCACGGCCTCCGGTTGCGTCAGCGTCTGTGTCTCGCATAACAGATGCTTTGTTTCGGATAGTAGACAAGCTATGAGGGCTTGTCAAGCCCTCGTTATGCGATGTGCGGCTCCAACGTCGTCCCAATCACCTCACGGTCTGCCGCCTCATGCCCCGACTCAGGCGACGCCGGTATCGCGGGCCGCCCTGAGATCGCGGTAGATCACTCGGTGCCGTTGCGCACACGTGTCCCAGGTGAATCGCGACGCCAGAGTCGCGCCGGCCCTGGCGAGGCGACGGCGCAGCGCGGGCACATCCATGAGCTGGCGCATCGCCGCTTCCAGGGCTGCTGCATCGCCTGCGGGAACCAGCATGGCCGTATCCGCGTTGAGATACTCGCGAAACACGGCGATGTCGGATGTGATTACGGGCAACCCTGCGGCCAGTGCCTCGAGTACAACGAGTCCCCAGCCCTCGTTGATCGAGGGGAAGACGAAGGCATCGGCCGCGCGATACCAGGCGGTGACCTCATCGTCGCTGACGGTCCCGAGAATTGCGAGATCGCGGCCGGCCGTGAGGCCCAAGACCTCAGCACGGGCCAAGACCTGGTCCCGGTAGGCGCTGTGGTCCTGGAAGGAGTGGCCGCCGATCACGACGAGTGCGGGGGGGGACGTGCAACTCCGTCGCAGTCGTCCCATCGCTTCGATGAGAACGGCGCTCCCCTTGCGGGGTTCGATGCCACCGATCGTGAGAAACGTGAAGCGATCTTCGAACCCCGTGCTCGCGCGCAGTGCCTTCGGGTCGAGCGCCAAGTTGCGGGTGAAGCGGCTCACGTCGACCCCATTGGTGACAAGGTCGGCTGACACTCCGAAGTCATCAGACAACCGGCGCTGCCAATAGCGGCTCACAACCAGGAGGTGGTCCGGCTCGGTGATGGCGAGGCGCTGACACTCGACGAGGGCAGGGGTCGTGAAGTCGTCGACATGGTGGACGGTGCGAACCACCACCACCGGGGCGCCCTGATCGCGCAGCCGGCACGCAGCCCGGGCCGCGATGCAGTCCTGTGTATGGAGAATGCACGGCGTGTCGGCAAGCGGCGCCAACCCCGACACCAGTGCCTCTAGCGAGTCAGCGACGCGCTCCTCGAGGCTCGCCGCGGGTTCGGGGGCACGAACGATCGTCTGTGAGACCGTCGAGGCGCGAAAGAACCCGCGCTCGGGATCGCCAAGGGCCACCAGGCGGACCGGTTCGCGCAGGCGTTTGAGTGCATCAGCCAACTCCAGGGTGTGTACCACCCCTCCTCGCGGCTTGGTCGAGTAAGTGACCAACACCACCGGCAGATCGCGTCGATTCGGAGGGATCACGCGTTCGCCTCGGCCACTTCGGGCTTGCGCGCGGCGATCGCGGCTGCGAGCAGTGCTGCGCGCGCTCCTGTCGGTGCAATCACGCATCCCGCTTCACTCAGCCGCTGTCGCTGCTGGTTGGCATTCTGGGGATCGTCGTCGGTGCCGAGGACGTAAACCACGATCCGCGGGCCCTGTGAGCAAGCCTCGGCGAGTACCGGCGCGAGCACTCCGGCCGGATCGGGATGCGAGCCGTAGCCCAGCACGACGTCCAGGAGAATGACTGCCACCAACGGATCAGACGCCTCCCGGCGAATGTGCTCGGCACGGGCTTCGGCATCGATCATCGGATGTGGGCGCCCGCGGGTGAACTCCTCCTCACCCAAATCGAGGCAGACATGGCTGCCAGTTGGAGCCGGGAGGCCCCAGCCCGCGCGCAAGGGGGTGTTGGAATGTATCGCTCCGAGGTGCCGGGCGAGCAGGCCCATTGCCTCGAAGCACAGGGTGCCCCCGGCGAAGAGACCTCGGACTGCTTGCCTTGACGGTGCTAGCCCGTGCATGGCGGCATCTGCCAGCGCGCCGAGTCCCGATGCCAGCGCCGGAGGGGCACCACCGCTGAGTTCGACGGCGAGTACCGCTCCGCCTTCCAAGCTCCGCGCGAGGTGGACGCGATCCGCGGTCTCGACGGATTTGTCTAGGCCGATGAGAGCGGCCACCAAGGGCTTGGTGCCCGGTGCGGAAAGCACGGCACTCGCGACTGCGGCGGAGGGGGGTTTCGACACGAGCAGGATCGTCGACGTCTTCGGGTCATGCTCCAGCGCTTCGAGCGCCAGGCCGGTCATGGCGCCGCTGATGCCTGCAGACAGGTCACGCCCACCAACACCGATCACGTGCGAACAGCCCAGGCCCCAGCGATGCACCAGGCTCATTACCTCCTGGGCACCGGTGCCAGCCGCAGCCACCACGCCCACAGAACCGGCTCGCACCGCGTTGGCGAAGCCGAGACCCACCCCACCAAGCATCGCCGTTCCGGCCCCAGGCCCCATGACGAGCAAGTTGAGCTCGCGGCCCCGCTCCTTGAGTTCAAGCTCGTCAGCGGGGGCCACGTTGTCACTGAAGAGCAGCACGTGCAGCCCCGCTGTCAGGGCACGATGCGCCTCAAGGGCTGCGTACTCTCCGGGTACCGAGATCACCGCCACGTTCGGGTGCTGGAGCAGCGTCACGGCCTCGGGGATGGCCCGGGCTCGCGTCCCCTCCTCAGCGGACGCCGAAGGCCGCTCTCGATACAGAGCTGCGTGAGCCGCCTCGAGCGCGGCCGCTGCAGCGTCCTGGGACGCGGCGCGAACGGCAAGGACGAGGTCGTTCGCGCGAGCGCCGTCCAGGGCACTCGCATCGAAGCCGGCGGCCCGGATGACCTCCAGGTTGGCCGGCGTGCCCATGACCGCCGCCCCCCATTCCACTCCGAGAGCTTCGAGCATCGTCCTCGAAGCCGAGAGCAAGAGCACAGAATCGAGGTACGTGTCAGGACGCACCTCAACCAGCGAGGCCAAACTCATGCAACCGCCACAGATTGTCCCGGCACGATTCTAGTGCCGTGGTTTCCGAGGACAGCTTCGCGGATGTGGTCCGGCGACGTGATGACGGCGAGCTTGCCGCCCCTCGCCAGGAAATGCAGCCCGGCCGAGACCTTGGGGCCCATGCTGCCGGGAGGAAACTGGCCATCGGCGGCCAGTGCCGCTGCCTCGGCTACGGTCATCTCGTCAACGTTGCGCGCCTGCGGGGTACCCCAATCGACAAACACGTGGCTAACTCCGGTGACCATGGCCAGGACCTCAGCGCCGAGGTCGATGGCGAGCTGCTGCGCAGCGAGATCCTTATCGATGACCGCGTCGACCCCGCGCAGGTGACCATCGACGACGGCCACCGGAATTCCCCCACCCCCGCAAGCGATCACCAGGCTGCCGCGGTCGATGAGCGTGCGGATGGCGGCCAGCTCGACGATGCCACGTGGATGTGGTGACGCCACTGCCCGGCGAAGACCTCGACCACTGTCGTCTATCAGAGCCCAGCCCCGCTCGGCGGCGAGAGCCTCGGCGCGATCTGGCTGATAGAAGGGCCCGATCGGCTTGGTCGGGTTCTCGAATGCGGGATCCTCAGGGTCGACGAGCACGTGGGTCACCACCGCCACCGGGTCGACGCGCTCACCCATGAGGTTACGAACCGCGAGGCCGATCAGACTGCCGATCTCGCCCTGGGTCATGGAGTCGAGGACGAACAGGGGCAGGGTGGGCATCACGCCGGCGCTCTCTTCCTGTTGGTATGCGAGGTTGCCAACTTGGGGGCCGTTGCCGTGGACGATCACCACCCGCCACCCATCGCAGAGGAGATCCTTGACCGAGCCCGCCATGCTTAATGCATTCGCCTCAAGCTCATCCATAGTGCCGGCCTGACCGGGCATGGTCAGCGCGTTCCCCCCGATGGCCAGGACGAGGGTTCGCTGCATGAACTGCTTCTCCTGAATACACTGATCGGGGCAGAGCGGACTCTAGCCCCTGTCACATTTTCTCTACGATGGAGGATATGTCGTCAAGTATAGTGGACGTACGGCTGGCAGGTAAGCTCCCGCTTCGCAAACGAGGGCGGTTCGACCCAGAACCGGGCGCCAAGGAGGCATCGTTGAGCACGGACCAGATCGCCGATGCGATCCGCCGATGGCAGGCCGCCGAGTCCCGCCTCTATCCGGTCATCATGGTCCGACCCGATCTGTACGAGGCGGTCATCGCAACCGTCCGAGAGACTGTCGACAGTCTGCGGGATATCGGGGATGTCGAGGCTCTCGTCGGCGTCGAAGCAGAGACGCCAGCATCGGTCCTCAGGGCCCTGGCTCGCCTCGGATTACCTGCGGCGGAGCTCAACGTGGCCCTGATCGCTGCCGCGTCCCTGAGCATGCGAGCGGCTGAGATCGGATCGGCCACAGCTCGCGCTCAGCGGATCGCCCTGATCGCTGCGGGGCGTGCCCTCGACGAGGCGTGGGTACTGCTGAACGAAACCGCGAAGCGAGACTCGGACGCCCCCCCATACCCTCCCTACCACCGGCTCGAGATGCGACTTGCCGACGGGCTCGGTTTGCACCTCTATGTTGAACTCGACCCCTCGACAGCGACCCCCGTGTACGGACTCGAGACCGTCCAACTCGACCCGATGACTGGGGAGTGGACCGGCGATGCGGGCGAGGCGGTCACAGCCCGTTACGACCACCCCCAACCGTGGGATACGCAAGCCCTCGAGCTCCGCCGGACCTGTGCCCCTGACTTCGCCGGAGGGAGGGCTGAATCGTCTTGACATCGCCTCCTACCCCAGCGCACTATTCGAGACGGCATCTCCTTTGATGGACGTGCATTTCGCAAGGTAGGGTGCCCAGGGCACTCCGTAGGAGGACAGCATGGCGGACGCCCCCAAGGTCAGTCGGCGGGTCATCGATGGGCACAGCCACCTCGGCGAAATGCTTGCGTGGAAGTTCTACGACCTCAAGGAACCGGTCAAGCCCACGGTGTACGAGTTTGCCGATCAGAAAAGCTATATCGAGCGGCACCTTGACGCCCTCGGCCTCGAGCGCGGCCTGGTCATCTCAAACTACGGAATCCCGGTTCAAGAGCAGCCGTTTTCACTGAACCCGCTCGTCATCGAGTCGGTGCAGGCATCGGAGCGGCTTTGTGGAGCGTTGTGGGTCTCCATCCTTCCCAAGAACCGCGAGCTGACTCTGGAGGCGCTCAAACACGCCGGCGAGCCACGCATCGTGGCCCTCAAGACGACGTTCCTGCTAGGGGGTAATCCCGATCCGGGAACCTGGGACGACGAGACGCGTGCACTCGCCGACGCGTGCTTCGATGCCGCCGAAAAGCACGACCTCGTCTTCCACTTCCACACCAGCCCGGGCGGCGCTTCGGACATCAACAACTTCATCCCGCTCGTGGAGATGTACGGCAAAAGGGTTAAGTTCTACCTGGTGCATTTCGGCGGTGGGGTCAGTGGACACATCAAGCTCGTGCCCCGTTTCCTCGACTGGGTCGAACAGGGTTACAAGGTCTACACCGACACCACGTGGGCGATCGGATTCGCAAGCCGTTGGCTGCTGACTGACATCGAACGCCGCGGGGTCGGTCATGATCGGGTCATCTTCGCTTCCGACGAGCCGTGGAGCGACTTCTGGGGCGAGTACTGGAAGATCCAGGGGACCCGAGTCAGTGAGGAACTGAAAGACCGCATCTTCTATCAGAATTTCGTGGATCTTTATGGCCACAAGTGGTGAGCTAATGACCGCCCCGGCGAATCTCGGCGAGCTGATCACCGATCTGCAAAGCCTCGGCCTCCGCGTCGAGGCGACAGGGCTCGATTCCCGCCGAGGCGGCGCCGGACCCTCTGATGCAGGCATGATCTGGATTGAGGGAGTGGCAGTCACCGTGCCGGTCGCTGCACCCTACGTCGCCAGCTCTCCCTTCGTACTGCGCAACGAAGACGACGGTTGGGGGGTCTATCGCGAGGGCACCCGCGTCGCCTCGGCAGCTCTGGCTGCGCGACCCCGCTTCTACGATCTGACCACGGCCGATGGTATTCCCTACTGGCAAATCGCTCTGCTCCACCTCGACTCTCTGGCCAGCACGGTCAACCAGAGATGCGCGTATTGGGATACGGCCGACCAATGTCAGTTCTGTGGTATCGAACTGTCCCTTCAAGCGGGTCGAACCGTCGCGGTCAAGCGGCCTGAACATCTCGCAGAGGTTGCCGTCGCGGCGCGTGACCTGGACGGGGCGGTCGATATCACGCTCACAACAGGGAGCACCCACGGCCCTGACCGTGGCGCGTACTACCTGGCACGATGCGCCAAAGCGATGAAGGAGGCGAGCGGCCTGCCCATTGAAGGACAGTTCGAGCCTCCGTACGACCTTGATGTGCTCAATCGCGTACACGAGGCGGGTGTCGACTCGGTGGGCATCCATGTCGAGTCGTTCGATCCGGCAGTCCTCGCCCGGGTCGCGCCAGCCAAGGCGCGAACCGGGATTGATGGTTACTTCCGCGCCTGGGAGCGTGGGGTCGAGGTCTTCGGCCGCGGTCAGGTCTCCACGTACGTCATCCTGGGCATGGGCGAGGATCCGGAATTGACGATCGCTGGATGCAGGCGCGCCATCGACATCGGTGTGTACCCGTTCGTGGTGCCGCTACGACCGGTACCTGGGTCGCTGATGGAAGCTTGTCTGCCTCCCTCGCCCACCGAGATCGCGCGCGTCTATCAACGGGTGGCGCCCTACCTCGCCGAGCGCGGACTGCGCGCCAGTGACGTTCACGCTGGGTGTGCACGATGCCAGGCGTGTTCCGCAATAGGCATCATTGAACAGAGCAGCCTCAAGAATGATGTCAGTGTCGCCGGTCGTATCCCCATTCGACAGGTCTGACCAGCTCGATCGGGTGCTGAACGTGCCGTCGCCGGACCTCGTGGCTCGCTTGGTGTCCTCTCCTGACGAACTCGCGTTGCACATGCGAATTCGTCATGAGGTCTTCGTGCTCGAACAAGCGATTTTCCAGGACACTGACCGTGACGTGCACGACAGCGACGGAAGCACCTTGCATATTCTCGGAGCATGCGACGATGTGGCGGCAGGAGCCGTGCGTATCTATCCACTCGATCAGTCCGCCCTCGCCTGGCAGGGCGACCGCCTCGCGGTGCTGTCAGCCTTCCGAGCTCACGGACTGGGCAAGCCGTTAGTGCGCCTCGCCGTGCGGACGGCGGCGCTCCATGGCGGGCGGGTGATGCACGCCCACATCCAGCTTGCGAACGTGCGCTTCTTTCAGCGACTCGGGTGGGAGGCGGTGGGCGGACCAGAACTCTACTGCGGCTTGACCCACCAGGGGATGGAGATCGATGTCCAAGCCCATGCCCGAGACTAACCCGATCGCGGGCATCGAGCAGACTGCTGCGACAGCGAGGCCGCGACCAAACTTCCTTTCGCTGCCCGATCGGACGTCCAAACCGCGCACCACAGGGCTGACTCACGTTCTCGACAAGGGCGTCAGTATCAAAGCGCTGTCCGCCGGCATCGATGCCATCGCCGCTTATGCGGACATCTGGAAACTGGGGTGGGGCACTGCGTACGTCGATCCCGGGGTCGCCGACAAGGTCGCCCTACTCGCTGCCCACGACATCGTGGCGTGTTCGGGCGGCACGCTGCTCGAGATCGCCTGGGCTCAAGGCAAAGCGCAAGACTTCCTCGGCTGGGCCGCCGACACGGGCTTCGCCGCAGTTGAAGTCTCGAACGGCTTGGTAGATATGCCGATTGTCGAGAAACGTCGGCTCATCCAGCGCACCAGCCGAAACTTCACCGTCCTGGCTGAGGTCGGGAGCAAGGACCCCCAGGCGCCGGTCTCGGCTGAGCATTGGCGACGTGAGATGCGCAGCGACCTGGATGCGGGAGCGCGGTGGGTCATCGCTGAAGGACGAGAGAGTGGGACGGTGGGTATCTACAGCGGCGACGGCTCGGTGCGCGTGTCGCTAGTTGAGGCTCTCTTGGAGTACCCAGTCATCTTCGAGGCACCGCGCAAGGATCAGCAGGCCTGGTTCATACGAACTGTCGGCAGCAACGCCAGTCTGGGTAACGTGGCCACTGATGACGTGCTCAGCTTGGAGGCGCTTCGCTTGGGCCTGCGGGCAGACACCGCGACCCTCACAGTTCCCGGTCTTGCGGACACCGCCTCGGCTCGATGACCAACCTCCTCCCCCACCGCTACCGAGAGGTGTCACTTGCTCGGGTCGACGAGCCGCTTACGGCTGATGCACTACGCAACCACTTCCTTGGACGGGAGGCGTACCGGCGCACGCGCTACATCATTGCTCGGCGAGGCGACACCGCAGCGCTACTTGAGGTTGAGACCGTTTCGAGGACCCCGCTATTTGCGCCGATCACAGAGCTGACGGTACTTGCCCTCCCCCATGAGTGTGCCGTCCTCAACGAACCCACGTTGGATTGCGACGTCCCCAACCAGCTTGCCGGTATCGCCGAAGAACGCGCCCCGGGAGTGCGCTGCGTCATCGTCCACGGCCGTTACGAGCACGTCAGCTTTATCCTTGACCCTCACCGGTACGACGTTCATGTCGTTGAGGTGGTCCCGCCGAACCCACCCAAGCTTCTGGATCTGGCCCAGCGCGTCCTCGATAGCGCTGCCGACCTGCCGCCGATGCGCCTGGTTCCTGTACTCATCGACTTGGTCGATCTCGCCCACCAGGCGGTTGCACCGCGCTACCTGCTGCCCTGCCGTGTTTCGGGCGTGGTCGTCGGTGACACCCCCATCTCATTCCTCGACGAGCGACCGCCGCGCCAGGAGTGGGTGCAGATCGGCTGCGCGCGTTCACGCGAACTCCATCGCTGGTTTTATGGCAACGCCGCACCCTGCATCGACATGTGTCCTCGAGAACTCGGGAAACTTCACACGGGGCCGCTGCTCACCAAGTGCTGCCTTCTCGAGGAGGAGGTTGACGACGAGGACCTGCGCGTGACCGTCCCATGGGGCTCCTCACTCGAACTGGTGCATGAGGGCTTGCACCGCTTGGCTCTGGCCTTGGACCCGGAATGGTCGATCGCCTGACCGATTCCCGGATGTACGCGCATCTTTGGGGAACCGACGAGCTCCATACCGTCTTCGCAGAGGAGCACCGACTTCAAGCGTGGCTCAACATCCTCGCAGCCTTGGCTGCTGCGCAGGCCGAGTTGGGCATCATTCCCGAAGCAGCTGCTCGGGAGATCGCACAGGGCGCGACCTTCGAGCGCCTCGACATGGACTTCGTGGTCGAGGAGACGCGAGCGACATCGCATTCTATGTTGGGGTTGATCCACGGCCTTCAGCGGATTCTCCCCCCCTCAGCCGCTGAGTACGTCTATTACGGCGCCACTGTGCAGGATCTAACCGACACGTGGACGGCAATGGCCATGGCCCAGGTTGGCGCGGTTGTGTGGCGCGATCTCGGCGACATCGAGAGTCTCCTCGTCGAAATGGCGCGGCGTTATCGCGACTCCGTGATGACCGGCCGCACCCACGGTCAACCTGGCGCGCCAATTACGTTTGGCTTCAAGGTTGCTGGTTGGGCCGACGAGGTGCAGCGACATCGCGACCGGCTGCGTGCCGGAGCGCCGCGCTGGCTGGTGGGGCAGCTGGCCGGGGCCGTCGGTGCCCTCGGATTCTTCGGCAGCGAGGGCATTGCGCTACGCGCGGCTTTCTGCGCTCGCCTCGGACTTGAGGATCCGGGCATCTCCTGGACGAGCTCGCGCGACAGGCTCGCTGAATTTGGTTCTCTGCTCAGTCTGGTCACCGCCACCTTGGCTCGGATCGGCAACGAGGTGTACCAGCTGCAGCGTCCGGAAATCGGCGAAGTCCGCGAAGCAGCGACGACGACCACGGTGGGCAGCATCACCATGCCGCACAAGCGCAACCCGGAGGGATCGGAGCACATCGTATCGCTCGCTCGACTGGTACGAGCCAACGCGGGGATCCTGGTGGAGGGCATGGTCGCGGAGCATGAGCGCGACGGTCGCGCATGGAAGGCGGAATGGCCGGCGTTCACTGAGGTGTGCCTGCTCAGCGCTACGGCCCTGCAGCTCACCTGCGGCCTGCTCCGTGGGCTCGAGGTCGATACCGCTGCCATGGCCCGCAATCTGGCCACCGCCGCTGGTGCACTCGCGTCGGAGCGGCTCCTCGCTGCGCTCGCTCCGGTCCTGGGCAAGCACCGAGCCCAGGCTGAGTTGCAGGATGCCATCCGGCGCGCGCGTGACGACGACGGCATCGATCAGGCACTGCGTCTCGTCGCCGGCGACCACCTCGACCCATCGACGCTGTCGTCGATCCTGATGACACCAGACACCGGGGCATGCGGCACCATGGTCGACGAGGTCACTCGCCGCTGCAGCCGGGCGATGGCCGGAGACCCAGCGAATTGGCCGTGACCGCTGCGCCTCGCTTCGTGCTCGGCACGGAACCGACTCCCTTGGTACGCGCTGAGCAGCTCGAGAGAGCGCTGGGATCTCCGCCGCTCTATATCAAACGTGACGACCTGATCGGCTTCGCACTGGCAGGCAGTAAGACGCGACTCCTCGAGCAAGTGATCGCCGATGCCCTGGCGACGAACTGCAGCGTGCTGCTCACCGGTGGGGGAATCGCGTCGAGTTACTGTGCTGGTGCGGCGGTGGCCGCGACTGCCGCTGGCCTGCGCTGTGTCCTTGTCATGTATGGCGACAATCCGCAAGCGAATCATCCGAATCTGGCTCTGGCCCGAGCGGCGGGAGCCGACGTGCGTTTTACGGGCGCGCCCGCGCGCGAGTCGGTCGATGCGACCCTCATCACTGTCGAAGCCGAACTCCGGGGGGCGGGTGAACGACCCTACCCGCTGCCCCGCGGGGGCGCGACCGCGATCGCGGCGATCGGCTCGGCCCATGCTGCCGCCGAACTGGACGCACAGCTTTCGGTCGACGGGATCGATGCGGAGGTCGTGCTTCTCGCAACCGGCTCCGGAACAACTCAGGCGGGCCTGGTAGCGGGTTCTGTTGCGGCGGGGAGCAATTGGCGTGTCGTTGGTGCGTCGGTCAGCCGTCCTGAGCACGAGGCGAGAGCTCAGGTCCGACGTATCGCCGATGAGTGTGCCGCGTTGATGGGAACAGCCCCGACAAGCGCGTCTGAAATCGACGTTCGGGACGCTCGCGGTCCCGGCTACGGAATCCCGTCAGATGCGGGGGATCGCGCAGCGAGGGTCGCACTCCGTGAGGCCGGTTTGCTGCTCGACCCTGTCTTCACCGCCAAAGCCTT
>JBIOIZ010000071.1:0-15577 GCA_044450385.1 Candidatus Dormibacteria bacterium | reverse complement strand
GACGGCAATTCCGTCGAGGAGCGTTGTGACGGCATCGGCCGCGACCAGGACCGCGGCGGTGTTGAGGAGCACAACGTCACGGCGCGGTCCGCGTTCGCCGTCGAGGATGGATCGGATCGTCGCCGCATTGGTGACCGCATCACCGCCGCGCACGGCGTCGAGCGGCGCTGCCTCGAGCCCGACATCCTTCGGATCCAGCACGAATGCGCGAACGCCCTCGGCGGTGACCTCGAAGCATTCAGCGGGACCGATGACACCGAGCTCGTCGATGCCATCCGGTCCGGTGAACACGAGCGCATGGACGTGTCCCAGCCGACGCAGCACCTCCGCCATCACCGGTGTGAGTCTGGCGTTCGAAACCCCGAGCGCCTGATGGCGTACGCGAGCGGGGTTTGCGAGTGGCCCGAGCACGTTGAACACCGTCCGGATCCCGAGCTCGCGACGGACAGGGGCGACATGGCGCAGTGCCGGGTGAAAGTCGGGCGCGAACAGGAATCCGATCCCGGCCTCGACGACGCAGCGGCGAACACCCTCCGGCGACAGCGAGATCACCACACCGAGTGCCTCGAGGACGTCGGCGCTTCCGCATCGTGATGACGCCGCGCGATTGCCGTGCTTGGCGACCGGACACCCGGCACCCGCCGCGACGAGCGCCGCTGCGGTCGAGATGTTGAAGGTCCTCGCACCGTCGCCGCCTGTGCCGCAGGTGTCGACAGCCTCGACAGGCAGTGAGACCGGCGTTGCGTGATCTCGCATGGACTCGACCATGCCGGCGAGCTCATCAACCGTCTCACCCTTGGTGCGCAGTGCCGCCACGAGCGCTCCAACCTGAGCGGGTGTCGCCTCCCCCTCCATCATCGTGTCCATCACGGCCCGAGCTGTCGGGACATCGAGCGAGCGCGAGGTCACGATTGTCTCGAGTGCCTGCCGCATCACCGCCTCGCCCATGGCGGGCGACGGTAGCACCGAGCGTGAGCAGCGCGATCCATATACTCGGATGGATGACCGCGCGAACCCTGGCGCCCTTCGATCCCGACGTCGTCCGGCCGTGGCGCCTCGGCGAGGGGCGTCGCGGAGCCCTGCTGATTCATGGATTCGCGGGCACGCCACCGGAGCTACGCCGTCTCGGCGAGACGCTCGCGGCCAACGGCTTCCGGTGCTACGCACCCGCGCTCCCGGGTCACGGGACAACCCCGGCGGACCTCGAGCGAACCCGCTGGCAGGACTGGTCCGCCTGCGTCGCGGCAGCCTTTGACGAGCTCGCTGTGGAGTGCGACGACGTCGTTGTCGCCGGTCAGTCGATGGGTGGTGCGCTCGCGCTGGACCTGGCCGCACACGACCTTCGCGTCCGCGCCGTGACCACGCTCGCCGCGCCGATCTGGTTGAGCGGTCCGCTGCCCCCGTTGCTCCCGCTGATCAAGCGCGTGGTGCGCTGGCACCGCACGGGCGACGACGTCGACCTGTGGCACCCCGACGCGGTCGACGAGCTGTACAGCTATGGCATCCGACCGACGCGCAGCATCGACGAGCTTCGTCGCCTGTGCGCCGCCGTGCGCAAGGAGCTTGCCGAGATCCGGGCTCCAGTGCTGGTCGTGCACGGTGAGCGCGATCGATCCATCGATCCGAGGTGCGCTCAGGAGATTGCGCGCCGCCTGGTCGGCAGTGAGGAGGTGCGGCTGAAGTTGCTCCCCCGCAGCGGTCATGCCATCTCGGTCGACGTTGATCGCGACGGCATCAACGCAGAGATCCTGCAATGGTTCGAGCGCTTCGCTCCGGCGGCGCAGGCTGCTGCGACCGCAGGACGATGAGTCAGCTGGAATCGCGATTGGATTCCAGCAGGCGCGCTGCGAGCGCCGGGTCGATCACGGGATTTTCGAGAGGTCCCGCATCGAGGTCTCGATGACGTTTCGACGTGTGGCGTTGTGTCGCCTGACTGATCTCGCGCGCCGCGTCACGGATCACGTCACCGCACCCGGCACAGCGAAGAACCGCGGCCGATGTTCCCCTGCCCGCATATTCGCGGTGCGAAAGGCGCAGCTCACCGCCGCATTGCGCGCAGCGCCGCCGTGGTTTGGATTCGCGCGGAGTTTCGGCGTTCATTCAATCAAGCGTACGGCCTCGAGCGCATGGCCGGCCTGGCCGCCGGCCGGATGACGGCTGCAGCGTCGATCGTGGATCGTCTGCGCGGGGCGGTGAGCCCTCCGGAGGTGGCGCTGACCGCGCCGCCGGATGACCTCCGGCCCGCGTCGGTGCTGCTCCTGTGCGACCCGCGGACCACCGGCGTGCCGCTGCTGTTCGTGCTCCGCTCCGAGGAGCTTCGCCAGCACCCCGGTCAGATCGCGTTTCCCGGTGGAGGCGCGGAAGCGGCCGACACCGACGTGGTGGCAACCGCGCTGCGCGAGGCGCGAGAAGAGCTTGGCATCCAACCCGAGGATGTCGAGGTACTCGGGCTGCTCTCTCCCTTCTCGACGGTGGTCTCCGGTCGATGGCTCACGCCGGTCGTGGGGTTGCAGCGGACGTCCATCGACTTCAGGACCGACGACTTCGAGATTGCGGAGTGGTTTCGCATCGATCTCGCGGATCTCCTGGTGGCACCGCATACCGTTCGAGAAATCGAGCGCAACGGCATGCGCGGCCGCGTCCACTATTACGAGGCGTCAGGCCGCGTGATCTGGGGCGTCACCGGGGCAATCCTCCACGAGCTCCTCGAGCGCCTCGGCAGAGCGGACTGACGGTCAGGCCGCAGCAGCGACGATCTTCTGATCCTGCGCCACCGCGACGGCGGCGGCGAATGCCGGCTCAACCGGCGCCGCGGAGTTGACCACCAGCACCACCGCGATGACATCGCCATCCTGGAACGCGACGCCGACTTGACTGTATCCCTCAAGGGTTTTCCCCACGAACTCGTCAGCCTGACAGCCGAGGGTCGGCAGCGACGCCGAGCTTGCCATGCTCGCGAACTGTGTCTTCGCCGCCTCGCGAAACTGCGGATAATCTGCAGTCGCCGTCTGTGTCGACGCGTCGAGAACCACATCAACCTCGACACGATAGGTATTGGCAACATTGGCAAAGCCGCGTTGATCGGTATTCGCCGCGCTGTGCATCTCGCCATCGCTGATCTGTTCGAGCGGCGGCCCTCCGGAAGGAAGCTCACTGACCGTGAGCGTGAGTTGAGTGACCGGAGAGATGGTGGAGCTGACTTGAGGATTCGCACACGTTGATGGAGATCCGGATGGCGTTGCCGAGCCGGGCGGATCGGCCACGGTCGGGCTCGGAGCCGTGGGGACAACCGTTGCGGCGGCACCGCAAGCGCTCATCGCCGCCACGAGCGCGCAAGCACCGATCACCACAGTTGTACGCATGGAATTGCTCATTCTCATCGCCCCTCCCGACCACCGTACCACACGCTCCCTGAATCAGCGGTACCGCGGATGCACCACAAATGGGTTTGCGCGCATCTCCTCACCAACGGTTGTGCGCTGCCCGTGCCCCGGGTAGACGACCGTTTCCGGAGGCAGCGTATAGATGCGATGCTCGATGGAAAACACGAGGGCCGGCCACGATCCGCCGGGCAAATCGCAGCGACCGACGCCGCGGTGGAAGAGCGTGTCGCCGGAGAGCAGATCGGGTCCCACCCGGAAGCACACTGAGCCGCGGGTATGACCGGGCGTGTGCACCACTTCGATGTCGAGGTCGTTCCAGCGAAGCACGCCGCCGTCCACGAGGTCTTCCTCACACACGACATCCGGGAGGTCTTCCGGAACCCCCGGAAGGTAATGGACCGCCTCGAGCTGCTCGCGGTCGTCTGGGTGAATCGCCGCCTCACATCCGAATGCGGCTTTGATCGCCGGGACACCGCTGACATGGTCTGGATGGCCATGCGTGAGCAGGATACGATCACAGCGCAGTCCACGCTCCTCCAGCACCGCGAGCGTCTGAGGATGCTGCAAACCCGGGTCGACGATCAGCGCATCGTTGGTGTCGCGACGCCGAAGCACGTAGCAGTTCTGATCAAACATCGGGTCGACAACGATCGCCAGCTCGACGAGATCCCGCAGCGTATCGGTCACGGCCGGAAAGGCTACGCGGGGGTTGCGTTGATCGGGCCCAGGACGTCCGAAGCCGTGATCGGGAGCACGAACCCGGCGCCGTGCCGTTCACGCCGCCGCGGTGCATCCGACTCCACGAGCGCTCGGACGAGCACCTCCCCCACGTTGTCAACCGGGACCACCTCGATAGCATCGAGGATTTCCTTGTCGACCTCGTAGAGGTCGCGCACGTTCTTCGCCGGCAGGATGAAGGTCTTCAACCCGGAACGATGCGCTGCGAGCAGCTTGTCCTTGACGCCGCCGATGGGCAGCACCTTGCCGCGCAGGGTGATCTCGCCGGTCATCGCGAGATCGCGACGCACGCGGCGACCCGATGCCACAGACACCATCGCGGTTGCCATGGTCACGCCCGCCGAGGGTCCGTCCTTTGGGATTGCGCCTGCAGGAACGTGCAGGTGGATCGCGTGCGTATCGAAGAAGTCTCGGGGAGCCCCGTACTCGACCGCGTGGACCTTCGCCCACGACAGCGCTGCGCGAGCGGACTCCTCCATGACGCTGCCGAGCTGGCCGGTCAGCACGAGGTCCGGCTTGGTCTCGATCGCGAGAGCCTCGACCGTCACGATGTCGCCGCCGACCTCGCTCACCACAACCCCGGTCACGGCACCGATCTCATCCCGCTCGTGCGCTTCGCCGTAATCATGCCGCCGGGGTCCGAGCAGGTCGGACAGATCTTCGGCGGTGATCACAACGGGCGGCGTGGCGCCGGCGGCAAGCTTGCGCGGCACCTTGCGTGCGACCTCGGCGATGGTGCGGTCGAGCTGGCGGACGCCGGCCTCGCGCGTGTATCCATGCAGCATTGCGACGATGGTTTCGCGTGGGATCTGCAGCTCGCCCTCATCGAGTGAGTGTTGATCGCGCTGACGCGGAACGAGATGGCGCTCAGCGATCTGCACCTTCTCCTGCTCGGTGTATCCGGTGATGCGGATGATCTCCATGCGATCGCGAAGCGGCGGGCTGATCGTCTCCGCGATGTTCGCCGTGGTGATGAACAGCACCTGCGAGAGGTCATACGGGACTTCAAGATAATGGTCGCTGAATTCCCAGTTCTGCTCCGGGTCGAGAACCTCGAGCAGGGCGGCGGACGGGTCGCCGCGGAAGTCGGCGCCGACCTTGTCAATCTCGTCGAGCATGATCACGGCGTTGCGTGTTCCCGCCGTGCGCATCGACTGGATGATCCTTCCCGGCAACGCACCGATATACGTGCGCCGATGCCCGCGAATCTCCGCCTCGTCGCGGATACCGCCAAGGCTCATGCGGACGAACTTGCGGTCGAGGGCACGCGCGATGCTGCGGCCGAGGGATGTCTTGCCGACGCCTGGGGGGCCGACGAAGCAGAGGATTGGCGTCTGCAGCGTGCGCCTCTTCGGAGGAGCGGGCGCGAGTGCGGCGGGTCCTGGCGCCTCCTGGTTGGCCGTCTCGGTAGCGGGGTTCGACTCGTCCTGGGTTGCCTGCGCCTTCATCGACTCTGCCGCCTTCACTCGGATCCGGTCGCGAACCGCGAGCCATTCGAGGACGCGGTCTTTGACCTTCGAAAGGCCGTAGTGGTCTTCGTCGAGGATGGCCGCAGCACGCTCAATATCTAGTGTCTCCTCGGGAGGATCGACCCAGGGAAGGTCGAGGAGCCAGTCGACCCAGGTGCGGACCATGCCCATCTCCGGCGAGGCGCTCGGGATCTGTTCCAGGCGGTGGACTTCCTTGAGCACGCGCTGCTTGACGTTGTCGGGCATGCCGGCCTTTTCGACGCGCGCGGCCAGGTCCTCGTCATCCTCACCGGCGTCGTCGAGCTCGGCGAGCTCTTTGCGGATGGCGCGGAGCTGTTCGCGGAGGATGTGCTCGCGCTGCGAGTTGTTGATGGTCTTCTGGACGTCCTCGTGGATCTTGGTGCGCAGCTGCGCGACCTCGACCTCGCGCGCAAGCAGCGGGATGAGTTTGCGCAGACGGGTGACGGCGTCGGGTTCCTGCAGCAGGGCGACGCGATCGTCGAAACCGAAGTCGGGGCAGGTGCTCGCGATGTCGGCGATGAGCTCCGGTTGTGAGGCACGCGCCATCGCGACAGCGGTATCCGCCCCGACCTGCGCGCCCGCGTTGACGTATTCGGCAAACAGCGTTCGGACCGATCCGAACAGCGCATCGACCTCGGTTCCCTCGACGGGCTCAACCGGGATCGGCGTGACCGTCGCGATCCATGCGTCGCCCGAGGCGTCGAAGGCGTCGATGCGCACACGCTCCTTGCCCTCGACGAGCGCGTGGGCGCCGCCTCCGGGCAGGCGCCGGAACGCACCCACATGGGCGATGACGGCGATCGTGTGCACGTCGTCGATGGAGGCGTCGTCGCGCTCGGCATCGCGCTGGATCGCCAGGACGACTCTGCCGTCTCCGTTGACCGCCGCCTCGAGGGCCGCAACCGACCGAGGCCGCCCCGCGGCAAGCGGCGCGAGCTGTGACGGAAACACGACGTTGTCCCGGAGCGGGACCGCAGGAAGTGTCAACGACGCGGATCCTTCCACGGTCGGAACGGGATCGTCGGACACCGGTGGATCGACGTCGGGCATCCGTAGAGAATAGCCGGGCCCTTCCGCCGTCAAACGTCGATCCGCAGCCCCGTCTCCCAATCGCGACGCCAGGCAGCCGCGTAATAGGCCGCCGCGGCGGGGTGTTCAACCCGCATCGCCACCTCCCAGTTGGCGCCGAGACCCGCTTCGCTCCAGTTCGCCGAGGAGACGACGACCGCTCCGTCGGCGACCATTCCCTTGGCGTGGCCGGAGGTCGACCGCGCCGGGTCCATCCGCCGGACCGGGAACTCCAGAGCGGCCAGCTGAACAGCTTCTCGTGGATCGGGCACCCCGCCGATCAGGAGGGCGCAGGCGACGCCGCGAGATCGTGCGTGGGCCATCCTCTGGAGCAGGTCACGAACCGGCATAGCCTCAGGGCGTGCGTACGGGACAGTCACGAGCACCCGTCGCCGGGCAGTGCTGATCATCGTTCCCAGGGTCGCCCCGACTGCCGATCCTCCGATGACCAGGCCGAGCCCGCGCCGTCGAGCGCACACCACCCGCGGCCCGACCTGGGGCGTTGGAGTGCCGATCGCGGGAATGACCGGGTGTTGCAGCGCCGGCTGGGCGGCGGCCCACCGGGGCGGAGGCGCCGTCGCCATTGCCCAATGCGCGTCAAATGCCTCAACCGCGGTGCGATGGAGCAGCCTCGACCGCGCTGCAGTCACCCACCACTCGCGCGTCCCGGCGAGTGGGGTGCCGGCCGGAGGCAGGCGGAGGCGGCGATCGCGGGGCGCGTCCCGCCAGATGAGGTTTCCGGTCCCAACGGCCACCGTCGAGTCCACGACCAGGAGCTTTCCATGCGAGCTCTCCGCACCGACCCCAGCGACGCGGCACGCTCCGCCGGCCGCGGACAACCCGCGCGCGGTCGAAGCGTTGCCGTCGGACACGTGCGCGTCGAGCACCAGGCGGACACGAACGCCCCGCTCCGCCGCGCGAATCAGCGCCCACCGGTAGGAGGGGCCGACCTCGTAGACGGCCGCATCGATGCTGTGGCGCGCACCGCGCACGAGCCGCATCAGCACCGTCCCGGCGGAATCGGGACCGAGGGCGAAGGTGGTGATCGTCATCACGCCACGCGCGCATCGAGCTGGTCGGTCTGCACATCAGAACGCTAGGCGCCGGGCACGCCTCCGAGACGCCCGATGATCGACCTGCGGCTGTCGGCCGCGATCTATGCGGTGGCGGGGCCGACCCTCGCCGAGAGCTGTTCGAGCTGCTCGTGGTGCTGCTTGACGTGCGCGACCACATCGTCGAGCACGGTGTCCTGCGCCTGGAGATGCGCTTGCAATTGCAGGCATTCGCTGAGGATTGCCTCCGCGTCCTTGTACGTCTGCTCGGAACGCCTGTCTGCCGCCTTGCCCTGGATGTTCTGCCCCACGATGATGATCGGAAGGAGGACCAACTGGATGAAGGTTTGCGCGATCCACGCAACAATGACGATCGCCTGGCCGCTTTGAATCGCGCTCGGCAGTGAGATCAGTGCGATCAATGTGAAGACGTAGGCACACCACATCGTTCCGACCACCGCGGTGATGACGATCGCAACTTTGCCGTTGATACCAACACGCTCGTCGTCCACCTTCACCGGCTTCTCGCTCTTGCGCTGTGCGATGCGCGGGTGCGGTCGGTGCTGAAACAGCTCCTCCACCTTTGGTATGGCGGCGGGATGGTGCACCGGTTGCACGGGTTGGTCGGTCATCGTCACGTCTCCTCACAGCGAGCGCTCCGAGTTGGCGCCCGGTCTGGCGATATCGTGAACGATGCGAAAGGAATTGAGTGCAGTACTGCGCGCGCCGCTCAGGCCCGGCGTCGCAGCATCGCCGGCGGGCGCGAGCGTCGCACGCTCCAGGCGGGCTGGCGTTCGACGAATTCATACATCGCTGCAGGACGTCCGGGGCCGCCCTTGGCCAGCGTCCCGGTGGCGCGCACCAGGCCGGACTGCTCCAGTTCGCGGCGGAAGTTCGACGGTTCGTAGGTCACACCGCTGATCGCCTCGAACACCCGCCTCGCCTGCGGCATGGTGAATCGTTCCGGGAGCAGGCCGACTGCGATGTTCGACCACCAGAGCTTGCCTCGGAGTCTGTCGACTGCGTCGACCACGATGCGTGGGTGGTCGAAGCCGAGAGGCGGGAGCGCGTCGACCGGTTCCCAGCGGGCGCTGGACTCTTCAGCCCGCAGCACCGCCGCATCGATGAGCGCGAGGTACGCGACCGTGGGGATCCAGCCGCGTGGGTCCCGCTCCGGGTCGCCATAGGTCTCCAGCTGCTCGAGGTAGACCGCCCCCACACCGGTCTTCTCCGTGAGCTTGCGCTGGGCTGTCTCCTCGGGTCGCTCGGTCGGACTCATGAAGCCTCCGGGGAGGACCCAGGTGCCCGCGAACGGTGCCTCGACCCGCTGCACCAGCAGCACATGGAGGCGGCCGGAGAGCGGCGCGAGAACAACGGGAACAGCATAGATACCTGCTGGAGCCGGGAAGCCGGACGAATTGACGGCCGTCATGCCGGCGTCTGCACGTGGTGGCATCGCGTTTGATTGTGGCGACGCGCTAGGCTGCATGTCGATGGAGAGCGGGAATATCGCCACGGCGGAACAGTTCCGCACCGCCTACGGAGAGATCTTCTCGAATGTCGGCGCGCTGGCTCGCGGGCTCGACGATCCGCGATCGATGCTGGCAACCGGTTGCCCCGGCTGGACTGTGCGAGACCACGTCGCTCATATCACCGACATCGAGAGCATCCTGATCGGGCGGCCGCGAGTCGAGCACGCGGTGCCGGAAGGATTGCCATACATCCGCAACCAACCTGGGGCGTTCATGGAGATCGGCGTCGATGCTCGCCGCGGCGTTCCCCTCGCGGATCTGCTCGCCGAATATCGAGACGTGACCACGGAGCGATTGGCCGGCCTCGGGACCCTCGAGGATTCCCAGCTCGACGAGATGGGGCGTGGGCTCTTCGGCGAGGCGAAGGTCCGCTCGATCCTGGCCATCCGGGTCTTTGATCTCTGGGCCCACGAGCAGGACATCCGCCGAGCGCTGGACGAGCCGGGCGGGCTCGACGGCGTTGCGGCGGCGCACAGCCGGGAGCGGATGCTCATGGGCGCGGGAAACGAGCTCCAGGAACGGATCGCGCCGGCCGCGGGGACGGTGGTGGTCTTCGACGTCACGGGAACGGGCGGAGCCCTGCGCGCGATCAGCTTCGACGGCGCGCGTGGACGCGCCGGAGCCACCGTGCCCGCCGCCCCGACGTCGACGCTGCGCCTCGACCTGGCGACACTGACCGTCCTCACCTGCGGCCGCCAGGATGACCCCGACGCTCGCTCGCGAGTTGTCGTCGAAGGCGACCAGAACATTGGAGCGCTCGTGCTCGAGGACCTGGTGGTCACGCCGTGACTCGACGGGTTCTCAGCGCAGCGTTCGTGGCCATGCTGATGCTCGCCGGCTGCGGGCTGCAGCAGGACCTGTCGTCGGTACCCAACCTCGGCAGTGGCCCGACCGGACCGGCAACGCCGATCAGTGCCCCGACGCTGTCGGGCACGCCGTTCAACTGGTCGTCCACGCACGAACACGTTGTGGTGCTTGACTTCTGGGGCTCATGGTGCGGTCCCTGCAACGCCGAGCAGCCGGATCTCAACAAACTCGCCGCGCAGTGGATGCCGAAGGGCGTGACCTTCCTCGGGGTGGACGAGAACGAATCGAGTGCGAACGGCGCCGCCTACGAGCTGCACTACAAGGTTCCGTTTCCGAGCGTCAACGACGCGAGCGAGGTCATCGCCTCCGAGTACAACGTGATCGAGCCGCCGACGGTGATCATCATCGACAGGAAGGGCAATATCGTCGACCGCTTTCTGGGGACCCTGTCCGGCGTGAGCGCCGACCTCACCCGCCTCGGCTGATGACCCAGGTCACCGTCTACGGCGCCCCCTGGTGCCCGGACTGCAAGCGAGCCAAGCGATTCCTCGCGGAACAGCGAGTCGTGTATGAGTGGGTGGACATCGACCAGGACGCCGCCGGGCTCCGCCATGTCGAGGAGTTGCAGCAGGGTGGGCGCACGATCCCGACCATCGTCTTCGACGGCACCGATGTGCGCATCGACCCAACCAACGAGGAGCTCGCACGCAAGCTCGGGCTGACGCTCGAGGCCAAGCGGGGCTGCTATGACCTCGCAATCGTCGGCGGCGGACCCGCCGGGCTCGCAGCTGCAATCTATGCGGCGCGAGAGGGTATCGATGCTGTGGTGATCGAGCGCAGCGGGCTCGGCGGTCAAGCAGGCGTGACCGAGCGCATCGACAACTATCCCGGGTTTCCGGACGGCATCGGCGGAGCGGATCTCGCGGAGCGCTTCATCGCCCAGGCCCGTCGCTATGAAGTCGAGCTGCTCAGCGCCGTGAGCGTCGAGCATGTCGCCGCGGACGGCTCGGAGTCCGGCGACATCTGCCTTCGCCTGGCGAGCGAGCAGGAGATCGAGGCACACGCGGTGCTGATCGCGACAGGGTCATCGTATCGCCGCCTCGGCGTTCCCGGTGAGGACGCCCTCATCGGCGCCGGAGTCCACTTCTGCGCCACCTGTGACGGCCCCTTCTACCGCGGGGCCGAGGAGCTTCTAGTCATTGGTGGCGGAAACTCGGCGCTCGAGGAAGGGCTGTTCCTGACCAGGTTCGCCACGCGCGTCCGCATCGTGCAGCGCGAGCCGGAGCTCACCGCCTCTCGCCTTCTCCGGGACAAGGTGAACAACGACCCACGCTTCGTGGTGCATCGGAACACCGAGGTCGTCGAGTTCGCCGGCAATGGCCGCCTCGAATCGGTGCGGCTTCGCGATCGCGAGTCCGGTGAGGAACAGGTGGTCACGCCTCGCGGAGCGTTCGTCTTCATCGGTCTCGATCCCAACACCGGATTCCTCCGCGGCAGCGTCGATCTCGACTCCCGCGGTTTCGTGGACGACAAGGGGGGCTTCACCACGTCCGTTCCCGGGGTGTTCGCCGCTGGAGACGTTCGCCGTGGCTCGACCAAGCAGCTCGGGTCGGCGGTTGGTGACGGCATCGCCGCGCTCCTCGCGATCCGCGCGTACCTCGAGGAACACCACGAGGTCGCGCGGCACGCGGAGGACTGACGCCCCGTTGCATTGACGATGCGACATGCTATAGTGCGAAGCGCAATATGGAAATGCGCACCCAGCCCAAGGACATGGTGGCCATCACCACCCTCGGCCTGCTCAGCGAGCAGCCCTGCCATCCGTATGAGCTCCAGCGCCTCCTGAAGGAGCGTCACAAGGGCTACGCGGTGGGCAAGACCCGCAGCCTCTACCGAGCGATCGGGGAGCTGGAGGCGGCGGGCTACATCGAGCCCCTCGAGACCAGCCGGGAGGGCCGCCGTCCGGAGCGAACCGTGTACCGGATCACGCCGGAAGGGCGTGAGGAGCTCGAAAACTGGCTCGCCGATCTGCTCTCCACGCCGGTCGACGAGACCCCCGTCTTCAGGGTGGCCGTCGGGCTCCTCGGCTACATCACCCAGGAGCGAGCCGAGACCGCGCTCGCGAGTCGCATCGTCAGCCTGCGGGCCAAGGTCTCGGCGCTCGATGCGACCCTCAAGATGGCCCAGGACGACCTCGGCCTTCCGCGGCTCGTCCTGCTCGAGCTCGAGCATGCGCTGGCCCTGGCCGGTGCCGAGATCGACTGGATCCGCTCCATCGTCGCCGACATGCAGCGAGGCGCGCTCGTCTGGAACGAGGACCTGATCAGAGCGCATTTCGAGGCGATGCACGCGGCCGATGCCGAGCGTCGCAATCGCCACCGAGACAACCATCTCGCGAAGCTCCTGCACCGGCCCGGGCAGGACCACACATCGCACACCAACGGGAAGGAGAAACCTTGATCGAGACGCACAATCTTCGAAAGACCTTCAAGTCGCGCAAGGGCGCCGTCGAGGCAGTGGCCGGCGTCGATCTCGACGTCAGGAAGGGCGAGATCTTCGGGTTCCTCGGCCCCAACGGCGCCGGCAAGACGACGACGCTGCGCATGCTCTCGACGCTGCTCCCCCCGACCAGCGGCGAAGCCACCGTCGCGGGGTACGACCTCCTGCACAACGCGGCGAAGGTGCGCTATGAGATCGGCTACGTCAGCCAGGAGGGCAGCAGCGCCCCCGAGGTCCCGGGACGCAGCGAGCTGGTCATGCAGGGCCGGCTGTACGGGATGACCAAGGCGCGAGCCGTTCAGCGTGCGGCCGAGCTCATCGACGCCCTCGAACTCGCCGACTGCGCAGACCGGCCGACGAAGTCGTACTCAGGAGGTCAGAAGCGCCGCCTCGACATCGGGATCGGCCTCATGCACCTGCCTCAGCTGCTCTTCCTCGATGAGCCGACGACGGGTCTCGACCCGCAGAGCAGGGCGCGCATGTGGGACGAGGTGCGCAAATTGCAGGACACCGGGACGACCGTGTTCCTCACGACACATTACCTCGAGGAAGCCGACGCGCTCTGCGACCGCATTGCGATCATCGACCACGGCAGGGTTGTTGCCCTCGGCACGCCCGACGAGTTGAAGCGCCAGGTCGCAGGTGACGTTGTCGTCGTTGGCGTCGATGACGCAAGCGACCGGGTGCTCCACCTTCTTCGCGGCCAGGCCTTTGTCCGCGAGGCCACCACCGGCGACGGCCTGGTGCGCCTGTACGTCGACCGGGGCGAAACCGCGATGCCGCAGATCCTTCGGGTGCTTGACGCCGAGGGCATACCGCTTGCATCGCTCTCACTGAACCGTCCAAGCCTCGACGACGTCTTCCTGCGTCAGACCGGACGTTCGCTGCGCGATGCGGCCTAGGAGGGAATCGAGATGAAGATGCTCAGAGACACGTGGCTGATGTTCCAGCGTTATCTGATGGTGTTCCTGCGCAACCCGGCGTGGGTGGTGATCGGTGTTCTGCAGCCGGTGCTCTACCTGGTGCTGTTTGCCCCACTGCTGAAATCACTCACGGAGACACCCGGGTTCCCGTCCGGGGGCGCGTACAACGTGTTCGTTCCGGGTCTGCTCATCCAGCTCGGCCTCTTCGGTGCGAGCGGCGTCGGCTTCGGGCTGATCGCGGAGTTGCGCGCCGGGGTGATCGAGCGCTTCCGGGTGACACCGGTGAGCCGCTTCGCGCTGCTGCTCGGGCGCGCGCTCCGCGACATCCTCACGCTGGTCGTGCAGTCACTGATCCTGCTGCTGTTGGCGATTCCATTCGGTCTGCAGCCGACGGTCTCGGGTGTGTTCGTCATGCTCGGACTGGTGGCGCTCATCGGACTCGGCATGTCGTCGCTCGCGTACGCCGCCGCGCTCGCGCTGAAGAGTGAGGACTCCTACGCGCCGCTGATCTTCACGCTGTCACTGCCACTGCTGCTGCTCAGCGGCGTGCTGCTCCCGCTGCAGCTCGCACCCCAGTGGCTGCAGCACATCGCGCAGGCGAACCCGCTCTCGTACGCGGTCACCGCCGCACGCGATGTGTTCAACGGGCACGGCGCAGACCCGGACGTCTTCAAGGGCCTCGCGATCATGGCGGCGCTGGCTGTGGTCGGAGTCATGATCGGGGCTCGCCGATTCAGCAGGGCGATCGCCTGAGCTCAGCCCCAGACGTCCTCGCCGGCTGGTCCTGACCCGATCAGCCGGTGAGGGCGGGGGCGTCCTCGAAGCACGAGCGAACCACGGCCCCGAGGCCTGGCAGGCTGAACGGCTTGGTGATCAGATGGTTGGCGCCGGCGAGGCGAGCGCGTTCCACGTCCTTGTCGGAGGAGAGCGACGTGAACACGAGGACCGGCATCGCCTGCGTGCTTGGTTGCGAGCGGATGTGCCGGCACACCTCGATCCCGTCGACCCCGGGCATCATCACGTCGAGAATTGCCAGGTCGAACGTCTGGGTCTCCAGCATCGCGAGCGCCTCGCTGCCGTCCGAGGCCTCGCACACCTCGAATCCCTCCATGCTGAGATACAGCCCGACGACGTGCAGGAGTCGTGGCTCATCGTCAGCAAGAAGGATGCGCTGCTGGGTCAACGGATGCGGCCTCCCGGGCGCGTGGACAGGTGCGTCATCGCAGTATCGAGCGCCAGAACGATCTGATCTCGGCGACCATCGTTCCGTCACCGGGCGGAGACATATGCTGCCGACCGCGGCGGTCCACGACGCTGCTGTGCCGGATGATGTGCGCATGGCGGTCGCATCGTCGCGTGATCAGCGAGGAGGCGGAGGCGCTCATGCCTGAGCCCGAGGCGCCCCGTCGCATCACCCCACGGATCCTGACGGAACCCCGCCGTCCGGCTCGCATCCGAGAGCTCCATGCGGCGCCCTGGCTCGCGGTTGGGACCGTGTGCGTCGGCGCCTTCATGGGGCAGCTCGACGCGAGCATCGTGGCCACGGCGCTTCCAGTCATCCGCACCAACCTACACGCATCGATCGCCAGTGTCGAATGGGTGGTGCTTGTCTACGTGCTCGTGCTCGCGGGATCGGTCGCGGCTGTCGGCAGGATTGCCGATCGCGTCGGCAGGAAGCTTCTCTACACGTATGGCTTTGCCATCTTTGTCGCCGGCTCGGCGGCCTGTGCGCTCGCTCCATCGCTCGGATTGCTCGTGCTCGGGAGGCTCGTCCAGGCGATCGGGGCGGTCATGCTTCAGGCGAACTCGTATGCGCTGATCCGCGACGTGCTCCCTGCCTCGCAGCTCGGGACCGGGCTCGGGATTCAGGGCGCTGCACAGGCGGTGGGGCTCAGCGCCGGGCCGGCACTCGGCGGAGCGCTCGCTGCGCTCGGTGGCTGGCGGCTCATCTTCCTCGTCAACGTGCCGATCGGCCTGGTCGGGCTGGTGCTGGGATGGTTCCTCCTGCCGAGGAGCACGCACCTCGACCGGGAGAGCCGCATCGACCCATCCGGGACGCTGCTGCTTGCGGCAATTCCCTCCGCG
>JBIOIZ010000070.1:0-15773 GCA_044450385.1 Candidatus Dormibacteria bacterium | reverse complement strand
TGGTGGAGCCAGGGGGGCTCGAACCCCCGACCTCTTGCATGCCATGCAAGCGCTCTTCCAGCTGAGCTATGGCCCCGCGTCATGGTACCGGGCACACGCTGCTCGCTGCGAGCGATGCGACCGCGGGATTGCAGTCCGCGAATGGGTCGATTGCGGCTCCGAGCTTGAGTATCGGACAATGACTGCGCCAGGACAGCGCTGCGCTTTCCGTCGCGGTACTGCAACAGCTCTTATCTCCAGGAGACCCCATGCCCGACGTAGCCGCCGCCCTCGACGGAGACCCGGCGTCGGGTGCCAGTTCGCCAATCGTCCAGGCGGCTCAGCGGCTTGTCACTCGTATCGAGGCGCTCGTGACGCAGGTCGCGGAGCTGAAGGCGGACAACGCTGCGCTCCGGCGCGAGGTGCGCGAGGCGCTTGTCCTGATCGATCGAGCGGGAGACGCCGCTGCCTCGCCGAGAGTGTCGCGGCGGGTGGTCGCGCCCGCTGCAAGGCATGCCAAGGGCCGGCGACGGGGACGGGGGCCGAAGGGACGGGCCACGCCCGCGTCGGTGACTCCCGACATCGTGCTGGCCACCATCGGCAAGCTGGGGTCCGCGTCCGCTTCCGAGATCGCCAAGGAGCTGAGCCGTCTCGGTGACCAGGTGTCGGGTCGCGCAGTCCGCTGGCTTGCGGAGCGGGCGGGTGCCGCGACCGTCGTCGGCGAGGACGGACAGCTCAGATACCGGCTGCCGAACACACCGCCGCGTCCGACCTGACGTCTCGCTGACCGCAGCGCGATTCGGGGAATGACCACGAAGTGGCTTGCCCTCGAACACCTCTGACAGTTAGACTTCTGTGAATGTTCGCGAATGACAACACACAGTCAAGCCTTACTCCGCGGAGGCTTCTGGTTGCGGTGGCAGGGACTCTCGCACTTGCCGGCGTGGCTGGTTGGTCGGTCCTCCACCAGGCATCGGCGGCGGCGCCCGTGCCGGTGGGTGAAACGGTGAATCCACCGGCTCCACCCACCGTCCTCATCTTTGTCAGTGGGGCGGTCGCTCACCCCGGCCTGTACGAGCTGAGCCCCGGCGCGAGGGTTGCGGACGCCATCGCCGCGGCCGGCGGGATCACGACGCTGGCCGACCCTGGCCACCTCCCGAACATGGCGCAGCGGGTGAACGACGGTCACCAGGTCAACGTCCCCTATATGAAGAGTGGGACCACCGCCGCCAAGCTCGACATCAACACGGCTGCGGAATCCGAGCTTGATGCCGTGCCCGGAATGCCTCCCGGTCTCGGTGGCGAGATCGTCCGGTACCGCACCGAGTGGGGGCCGTTCACCTCGATGAGCCAGCTCCACGGCGACCTGGGCGTTGATCCGGCCACGGTCACCGGCCTGGAGCACTACCTACGGGTTGTGCTTTCCCAGCAGTGAGCCGTCTGGCCGGCTCTCGTGCCGGGCGCTGGGCGTCCTGCATGTGGGGCGGCTTTGCCGGGGGCTGCGGCGTGGGATTTGCCGCATCGCCGTCCGGTGCAGCGTTCATCCCGCTGGTCTGCGCGCTTGCCGGCTCGTTCCTGCTGTGGGCGACGGTCGCGCCCCGTCGATTGCTTCCTTCTGTCCTGGTCGGCGCCGCCATCGTGCTGGGGGTGCTCCGTGGCGCGGCGGCGGTCGCGCCGCCCGGTGCCGGCGCCATCGACGGTCACCTCGGATCGCGCCCGATCGTGATCATCGGCACCGTGCGAAGCGCCGATCCCGGCGCTGGATCCACCGCGATCATCGATGCCAGTCACCTGTCGGACGCGGACACAGACGGTCACGTCACCGGCGGTGTGCTCGTCAGCGGTCCTCTCATCCCGGTGCTGTCGCCCGGTGACCAGGTCGAGGTCGATGCTTCGGGGCTGCGTCCCCTGAATCGGCGCCCCGGTGCCGATTCGGCCGCAACGCTCGAGCGCGAGGATGTCAGAGCGATCGCGATGTCTCCGCAGGTCTTCGTTCTCGCAGCCGGGAGGCCATCGCTCGCCCGCGTGATCGCGTGGGCCCGGGAAAAACTGCGCAGCGCTGTTGACGGTGCGCTCCCGGAACCGGCTGCCGCCCTCGCCCTCGGCATTGCCTTCGGGATCCATGAGCCGCTCACCGCAGGTGTCCGCGCGCCGCTCCAGGACGCCGGGCTCATTCATGTGGTGGTCGTGAGCGGTTTGAAGGTCGTGCTGATCGTGGGCCTCGTCAGCGCTGTTGCCCGAGTGTTCGAATGGTCGCGCCGGCGAACCCTGCTGGTTGCCCTGCCGGCGGTTGCGGCCTACGTGCTCATCAGCGGGGCAGGGCCGGCGGCTATCCGAAGCGCCTTCATGGCCGGTGCAGCGATGCTCGCCGCCACCGGCGCACGGCGCACCGATCCGATCCCGATGCTCGCGCTGGCCGCGGCGATCATGCTCGGACTCAACCCCCAGCTCACCGAGGACCCTGGTTTCCAGCTCTCGTTCCTGGGTACGGCCGGGATACTCCTGCTCGCGGGGCCGATCGCCGCTCGGCTTCCGGGACCCCGGCTCATCGCCGAACCCTTCGCCGTCACGATTGCCGCGCAGCTGGCAACGGTGCCGATCATGGCGGGGACGTTCGGCGTGATCTCACTCGGTGGTCCGATCGCCAATGCGCTGGTGCTCCCGATCCTCCCGATGATGATCGTCACCGGTGCCACGGGCGCGATTCTGAGCACCCTGAACCCGGCCTTCGGTTGGGTGCTCCTCCAGGTCACCGGGCTTGGGACCTCAGCGGTCACGACAGTGGCGCAGGTGACGGCCGCGATTCCCGGCGCGGCGGTTCAGGTGGGGAACTGGCCGGTCGCGTGGACCATCACAGAGGCGGCCGGGATCGTGACCGGGTTGGTGACTCTGGCGGTGGTAACCCATCGAACGGCCCCACTTCGGTGAACTTTCGAGCGTTGCTCGCTGCCGGGTGCGCTGCGCTGCTTGCCGCCGGCATCGCCTGGGCAATCGCATCGCGCCCCGACGGCCGGCTCCGGGTGACCGTGTTGAACATCGGATCCTCGCCCGCCGTCCTGGTACGCACCGGCGATGGGCACGATGTCCTCGTGGACGGTGGCTCTTCGCCGGCGCAGCTGGACGCGGCGCTTGGAAGAGTGCTGCCACCCGCCACCGCCCACCTGGACATGGTCGTGGTCACCGGGGGCGAGCGGGCGGCGGTCAACGGACTCGGTGGACTCCCGGGTCATTACAGCGTTGGGACGGTGGTGACGCCCGGCGGTCTCAACCCCGGCGGCAACAACATCGTCGCCGCACTCGAGAGTGCCGGTGCCAACGTCCTCGAGGCCTCCGGTGGGGCATGGTCATTCGGCGGAGCGACCTGGCACTGTCTCGGCTACATCGCGCTCGCCACCGGACGCACCATGTGCGCGCTGACGGTCGACGATCCGACCGGCCGTCTGCTCCTGCTCGGTGATACGGGAACGGCGGATCAGGACAACCTGTGCGCCGTCTACGGCAGCGCGCTTGTCGCGGACCTCATCGTCACCCCGCCCGGCGGAGCCATCTCTCCCGCGCTTCTCGCCACCGCTCGTCCGCTCCAACTCGCCGTCCCGATCGCGCAAGGCGTACCCGCTGCTCCAGCACCGCAGGGCTATCTCACCGATCGCACCAGTACTGACGGCGATCTTGTGTACGCGGGTGGCAGTGCCGGCCTTCGCGAGCGCACGTGAGCACGCTTGCGATACTGCGTCGGTGGCCTCGACTCCTCCGTTGAACCAGCTGACGCTCATCCATGGTGACGACCATTTCCTTGTCGATCGATCGGTCAGGGCGTGGCGCGACCGCGCGCGACCGCCCGAGGTCGATGTCGAGGTGTTCGACGCCCCCGGCAGGCTCAACGAGTTCCGGCAGGCCGTCGCTGAGATGCCATTGTTCGACCTCGAGCGTGCGCTGCTGCTCCGCGACCCGCCCCAGCTGACCGGGTCCGCGAAACGGGGTGGCGCCGACCCGCCGGAACGCCTGGTCGCGATTCTCGGCGAGCTGGCCCCCACCACGGTCCTCTGCCTGGTCGCGCACGCGAAGGTGCCCGACCGCAACCCCGTCTTCAACGCCGTGAAGTCGAAAGGCGGGTCGATCATCTTCCACTCCGCCGTCAAGGGTCGTGAGCTTCGGGCATGGGTCGAGCGGGAGATCGGCGTCCGGGGATTGCGGCTCGGCGCCGGTTCGGTCGATCAGCTGATTCGGGTGGCCGGTCCCGATCTCGGCAGCATCGCCTCGGAGCTCGACAAGCTGGTTTCCTTCGCATCCGGCCGACCGCTCTCGATCACCGAAGTTCGGATGGCCGTCGCCGGCGACGAGTCCACCGGTCTGTACGACACGCTCGCTGAACTGCTCGGCCCAAACCCTGCAAAGGGGGCCGAGTCCGTCGACCGGCTCCTCTCCGAGGGGAGGGCGGGCCAATACCTGCTGGCGATCCTCGCCGGGCAGATCCGGGACCTCGTGATGGCTCAGGCCTATGTCAAAACGCACGGCTCGTCGTCCGGCCTCGGAGCCGCGCTTGGGAAACCGGACTGGCAGGTCGACCGCCTGGCCCGCCAGGCGAGGAGCGTGTCCCCCGCAGTGGTGGCCGGCTGGCTTGCGGCGCTGCACGACGTCGACCGGAAGCTCAAGACGGGCGAGATTGCTGAGGCAGACGGACTCCGTCTCGCTGTACTGAGGGCCGCTGCCGAAGTGACCGCCGAGCGCGGTCAGCGTCACCGCTAGGCTCGGCTGAGTTCGCGCGCTACTTGGTCTTGGCTGTCCTGGCGGGTGACTTCGCCGTCGTTGTCGCCTTGGGAGCTGCAGCAGTCACCGCGGTCGTCTTCGCTGCGGGCGCCTTGGCGCTGGATTTGGTGGATTTCGCAGCCGCGGCACGAGCGGGTTGCTTGGCGCTGCGTCCCTTGGCTCCTCCGGCTGCGGCGGACCTCACCGCCGCGCCCTCGGCGCCCTCTGCGACGTTCGCCAGGCGTGCGGCCATCGACGCCAGCCGCGATTTGCGACGGCGGACGTTGTTCCGGTGGAGCACGCCCTTCTCGGCCGCGCGGTCGAGAGCGCGGATTGCGGCGTGCAGCTCGGCGTCGCCGGTGGCAACGCCCTGTTCGAGAAGCGCGTGGCGCGCCTTGATCACCTTGGTACGCACGGCGGACTTCACCGCGCGATTGCGGATGTGCTTCCGCTCGCTGGACCTGATGCGCTTGCGCGCGGATCGGGAGTTGGCCATGCTCGCTCTTCTAGATCACTCGATAACTGGGGCGCGCCCCCCGGGCAGATACGAGCCAGGGACGCACGAAGCCAGCAGTATATCAGCGACTGTGTCTCGCCTCTCCACGCGGGTCGTGCCCGCATACGCAAAGCTCAACCTGTCGCTGGCGGTGGTGGCTCGTCGCGCCGACGGCTGGCATGACATCGACAGCGTCCTCGTCCCGGTCGACTGGCACGACCTGGTCGGACTCAGCCTGGAATTCGCCGACATCGACAGCCTCGCTCTCACAGTTGGCGGACCGGCCGCCGATGGGGTCCCGACGGGCGACAGCAATCTGACAGCACGTGCCGCCCAGGCGCTTCGCACCCTGGCGGGCAGGCCGCTGGCCATGCGTGTGTGGCTTTCCAAAGTCGTCCCTCATGGCGCCGGGCTCGGTGGCGGTTCGGCCGATGCAGCGGCTGTCCTTCGCGCCGGGATGAGCCGGCTCGCCGACCTGGGCGTGACGGCCGATCCTGAGCAGGTTGCAGGAGCCGCGCTGGGAATCGGCAGCGACGTGCCGGCTCTGCTCCCGATATCAGCCCAACGGGTGCGCGGTCGGGGCGATCGGCTCGAGGCGCTCGCCACCCCGGCACTCCACCTTGTGGTCGCATCCACGACACCGAGTTCCACAGCGAACACGTATGCGGCTGTCCTTCCTGGCGAGATCCGCGACGACGGCCGCTCCGAGCGTCTGGCGCAGCTCATCAACGCAGGCCACGCGCCCGACCCGAGCTTGATGGGGAGCGCGCTTGAAGCAGCCGCCTGCCGGGCCAGTCCAGCGCTGGCACATGCCCTGCATCGGGCACGCCAGGCCGGGGCGGGCGCCGACTGGCACCTGACCGGCAGCGGCGGTGCGGTGTTCACGATCACCAATGAACACCATCAAGCGGAGCAGCTTGCGGCGGTGATGCGCGCTGCCGGCTTCAACGCCCGCGCATGCCGGACCGTCGGCTGAGGCTCACAGCACTACAATCCGATCCCCAGTGACTGTGGCTGATGCACCTTCTGTCACGCCGCCGACGCCGGAGACCTGTGACCACCCCGCGCCGGTCACCGGGATCCTCGCGCATGAGTTCGCCCACTACGAGGGCGCGATCGGCCCCGAGGGTCTGCGCCGCACCGTCACGTACTACGGTCCGATCGTCGGTGGTCTGCCGATTCGCGCGTGGCACTGTGAGAAGTGCGGGCTGCTCCGGCTGACCTACCCTGACGGTCGCACCGAGGAACGGCGGCTCTACCCGGGTCCGCAGCCGGGACTGCTCGCCGAGGCATCGCCCGTCGCCACTGAACGGGTTCACTATGGAATGCAGGCGCGCGTCTCCGGGCTCAGCGCGCAGCCCGCGTTCATGGATCAGCTCACCGGCGGCGAGTCGGTTGTCCGGCCGATTCAGTTCCCGACGGTCACGTTGCCCGATTGGGACGCGATCACCTGGCTGACGGTGCTCGGAATGATCTCGGTGCTTGTGGGGCTGCTCTTCGCCGGGTTGTTTGCAGCGCTGTCGTACAGCACGCCAAGCGTCGAATTGCCGCTCGTGCTGACGATCGTGTTCATCTTTGTCGCAGTAATCGCACTGCGCCTGATCGTCGTGGCGATCCGGCATTTCGCACCTGCAGACAAGCTCAGCCCCAGTGTCGCGGAGACGATGCGGGGGACGCCCTCCTTGGATGCGGCGACACGCGCTGTGGTGGTGTTGCTCGTGGTCTGCGTGATGGGTCTGCTCGCGAGCGCGGTGCTCGCGACATACACCTACTCGACCCCCGGCGCCGAGCTGCCGGTGCTGGTCCTCAGCCTCTCGTGCGCGATCATCGCGGCGGTGATCAAGGTGGTTTCCGTCACCGTACGTCACTTCTCCGGCCGGTAGCGGGCCCGCTCCCGGAGTCGATGCCGCTCCACGCGCCGCCAGATCAGGACATCGTCATCGTCGGAGCCACCGGCGACCTCGCACAGCGCAAGCTCATCCCCGCCCTCTACAACCTGCACCTTCAGAAGTTGCTGCCCGCCAATGGCGAGATCATCGGGGCGGCACCGTTCGACTGGGACGATCACCGTTTCCGCGACCTCGCCGAGTCAGCGGTCAAGCAATTCTCGAGAACGCCGTTCCGGGCGAGGATCTTCGCATCATTCGCCAAGCGGCTCCGTTTCGTCCCGCTTCCTCCCAACGATGACCTCTCGCCCATACGCCCTGTCTCAAAGCTCGATCGCCGCATCGCGTACCTGGCCGTTCCACCGTCTGCGTTCACATCCCTCATCGAGGGAGTCAAGACGGCGGGCCTGGTCGAGGGAACGTCGATCATCATCGAGAAGCCCTTCGGTCACGACCTGAAGTCCGCGATGGAGCTGAACAGAACGCTTCACGATGTGGTGCCCGAACAGCGCATCTTCCGCATCGACCACTACATGGGCAAGGAGACCGTCCAGAACCTCCTCGTCTTTCGTTTCGGAAATTCGCTGTTCGAGCGGATCTGGAGTCGCGAGGCGATCTCACGTGTTGAGATCACGGTTGCCGAGTCCATCGGTGTGGAGGGCCGCGGCAAGCTCTATGAAGAGATTGGGGCCATTCGTGACATCGTCCAGAACCACATGTTCCAGGTCCTCTCGCTGGTTGCGATGGACCCGCCGCTCTCGTTCGACGCGGAGGCCATCCGCAACGAGAAGGTGAAGGTGCTCGAATCGATTCAGCCGATCCACCCACACTACGTGGTCCGCGGACAGTACACGGGCGGAACCGTCGAGGGTGAGAAGGTGGTCGGATATCGGGAGGAGCCAGGCGTCTCGCCGACGTCCACGACGGAGACCTATGCCGCCCTGCGCCTGCACCTCGAGTCGTGGCGGTGGTCGGGCGTGCCCTTCCTGCTGCGCACCGGCAAGCGGCTGCTGACGCGAGACACTCGCGTGGTCATCACCTTCCACGATGTCCCGCTCCACCTGTTCAAGACCGCCGGTGTGCACGCCCTGAACCGCAACCGTCTGGTCGTGCGCATTCAGCCGGATGAGGGCATCGCGCTCTCATTCGTCGCCAAACAGCCAGGGCCGGAGGTGACCGCTCAGTCCGTCGACATGAACTTCAAATACGGCGACTCATTCAAGACCTCGCCCCCCGAGGCATACGAGCGGCTGCTGCACGACGCGCTCAATGGCGACCACACGCTGTTCATCCGTGAGGACGAGGTCGAATGCGGATGGCGGGCTGTCGAGCCGGTCATCGAGGCGCCCCCGCCGATCACCTTCTACCCCGCGGGAGCGTGGGGGCCCCCCGACGCCGAGCGGATCGCGAGCCCAGGCCGTTGGGACGACTCGGTCGGCGCCGTATGACGCCTCCCCCCGTGCTGATCGGGGTCGACCTCGGTGGGACGAGCATCCGTGCCGCGGTGGCGATCGGAGACGTGACGCATGGCGAGCCGGTGGTGCGCGATACCCCGTCGCGGGAGGGCCCTGCCGCCGTTCTCGATGCCGTCGCGGAGTGCGCTCGCGAAGCCGCGGACTCCGCGCACATTCGCGGGCTCGCGATCGGCATTCCGGGTCCGCTCGATCCCGGTTCGGGTGTCGTCCACAACGCCCCGAACATGACCGGATGGAACGAGGTTCCGGCTGCGGCGATGCTCTCGGAGCGAGTCGGCTGTCCCGTGGTCATCTGCCATGACGCGGCTGCAGCCGGGTATGCGGAGCTCAAGGCGGGCGCGGGGCGTGGCGCGCAGTACCTGCTGTTCATCACCGTGAGCACCGGTATCGGCGGGGCGCTCTTCATCGGCGGTGACCTCTACGGCGGAGCCACCGGATCAGCGGGCGAGGTCGGCCACACGCCGATCAGCGACGATGGCCCACGCTGCGGCGAGGGCCATCCGGGATGCCTCGAGGGCACGTCGTCTGGAACGGCGATCGCGGCTCGGGCTCGGGCCGAACTTGCCGCGGGTCGCCCCTCATCCCTGCACGGTGACGACCCCGCCTCGATCGATGCGCGCGCGATTGCGACCGCGGCGAATGCCGGTGATGCGCTCGCGCTGCAGGTGTTCAACGACGCCGGCCACGCGCTTGGACGGGCGATCGGGGGGTTCCTCAACGTGCTCGCCCCGGACGTCCTGGTCATCGGCGGTGGGCTGATCCGTGCCGGCGACCTGCTGCTCAAGCCCGCCCGTCTCGCCGCCGCCGAGATCGCGTTCGAGATTCCCTATCGCCGGTGCAAGATCGTCACCGCGGCGCTGGGCACCGACGCAGGCCTGATCGGCGCCGTCGCGTGGGCGGTGCGCAGCTTTGGCGGCGTCCCCGCGGGGATGCGTTAGCGCCGCGCAACGCAGGTATCTCCTTATTTGAATTGACCTGGACCTCATCCTCGGACTCTCGCCGAACGCGGCCAGCACCGCTGTGCATCAATCCCGTGACCCCGCGAGCCCTGGGCAGTGACGAACGTCCCGCTCGAACGCTAGGACCAGGTCTGCGCGTCGCCGTCGTGCTTGCGTCTCGCCATGAAGGCGGCCACCTCGGCGCGACGTGAAAGATCGAGCTTCATGAGGATATTGCTCACGTAGTTCTTCACCGTCTTCTCGGCGAGATGGACCTTGTCGCCGATCTGGCGATTGGTCATCCCCTCAGCGACCAGGCCGACGATGCGCCGCTCCTGCGGTGTCAACTGCTCCACCCCGGTGTCGCTGCTTCCGCTGAGGACGTCGCCGCGAATCCGTGCAAGAACCTGGCCGGTCACCGACGGGTCGAGCAGTGATTCGCCATTGGCGACTCGATGGATTGCGTCGAGCAGGTCGCTGCCGTGAATCTGCTTCAGGACATATCCAGACGCACCGGCCATGATCGCGCTGAACAGCGCTTCGTCATCTGCGAAGGAGGTGAGGATGAGCACCCGAGTCTGCTCGCGATGCGCGCGGATGTCCCTGCATGCCTCGATGCCGGAGCGCCCCGGCATCCGTACATCCATGACGACCACGTCCGGCGTGGTCCCGGCGGCGGCGCTCACCGCCTCGTCGGCCGACCCCGCCTCGCCGATGACGTCGATGGTCAGATCGGACTCCAGCAACGAGCGAAGCCCGCGCCGCACCAGCTCATGATCGTCGCAGAGCAACACGCGAACACGGGTGGCCGGCATCGCTCCAGTGTAGGCGGGCCATTGGTCACATGGATCCGAGCCCAGATGCTCTGTTCAGGGTCGACCGATCGTCGGATGCTCGTCGGTGACATGCTGATCCAGGATTTCGTGCAGATCGACCGCGACTATGACGAGGTGGCCGCGCGTGTGCGGGCCGATCCACGTGGGCTGATCGCGGAAAGCGCCGGAGCCGCGTACCGGGAGGGCGAGCGCCTGTCGGTCCGTCTCGCACCGCTCATGGGCGTGCAGCGTCTCGGCAAGACGATCGACGTGGATCTCGCCGACCCGTACGAGCACGAGGACCGTCTGGTGGTTCCGATGCATTGGTGGGCACCCGGAGCGACCCGGTTCTTCCCCCACCTCGACGGTGACCTCGAATTCGCGCCGCTGGGGTCGAAGACCTGTCAGATCACGCTGCTGGGCAGCTACGACCCGCCGCTGGGATTCGTCGGCCGGCACGCGGACACTCTGCTGCTCCACCGGGTCGCCGTCGCGAGCATCCGCTCATTCCTCGTCAACGTGTCGCGCAACCTCGAACGGCCGGCTCGGGCTCCGCAGGGCGCTCGCTGAGGGGCTCAGCGCCTCCGGTGCGTCTCACGGGGCACGGACCACACCGCTCGAACGCCACGCGATTCACCGGCTTCGAGCTTGAATGAGCCGCCAAGGTTCCGGGCCCGCTCTGACAGGTTGGCAAGTCCGAGGCCGGCGTTGCGATCGTCCCTCAAACCGACGCCGTTGTCCTCCACGGTCAGTGTCACCTCGATCCCGGCCCGGACGCGGACCTCGACGGCGGTAGCTTGTGCGTGGCGTATGACATTGCTGAGGAGCTCCCGGAGTGCGGCGAGCAGGTGCTCCCCAAGGTCCGCACCGACGATGCTGTCAACGGGGCCGTCAAAGCGCACACGCGGCTCGAATCCCAGTGCAGGGGTCATCTCGGCGGCGAGCGCGAGCACGCGAACGCGGCAGCCGGACGGTCCCCGCTCGTTCGCCTGCAACTCGAAGATCACGCTGCGGATCTCGCGTATGGTCGCGTCAAGATCGTCGACCGCCACCTGGATCCTGTCGGCGACCTTGATGTCGCGGACCCCCCGCGAGAGTCCCTGGAGGCCGAGGCCGGTCGCGAAGAGCCGCTGAATCACCGTGTCGTGCAGGTCGCGGGCGATCCGCCCGCGATCGTGGAGCAGCGCGAGCTCCTGGACTCGCTCATGGAGTCGCGCGTTTTCGATGGCGACGCCGGCCGCGCTGGCAAGCGCCACGGCGAGCGTCTCGTCATTGGTCGTGAACGGGCCGCCGCCCGCTTTCTCGGTCAGGTAGAGGTTGCCGAAGACCTCGTTGCGAATCCGGATCGGCACACCGAGGAAGGTGCGCATGGCCGGGTGGCCGGCTGGAAATCCCACCGAGTCCGGGTGGGCACCCAGGTCATCAAGGCGCAGCGGGCGTGGCTCATGGATGAGGAGGCCGAGGATTCCGAGCCCCCGTGGGAGGTGCGCGATGTGGCGTACGACGGCGTCGTCGATACCCTCGGTGATGAATTCGGCGAGCAGGATCTCGCCCTCAGCCGATTCGGCCCCGAGGACTCCGAGCGCGCCGTACTGCGCTCCCGTTTGGTCGCACGCGACCTGGACGATTCGCTGGAGCACTGCGGGCAGCTCCAGGTCGGACGAGATCGCAAAGATCGCGTCGAGGATCCGCTGCACCTCGCTCATACCGCCAAGCGTAGCCTGCTCGAGCGGCTCGCGCGGTCCTCATAGTGATCGTGATATTCTGAATGTATTGAATATAGGTGGGTGGATGAACCAGGCGCAGATGACCTTCATCGACGACATGGGCCAGCTCATGGCCGGCTGGGGGATCCCTCGGACCACCGGCCGCATCTACGCATACCTGCTGCTCCAGCGCGAGCCAGCGACCCTCGACGACATAGCAGCTGATCTGAGCATCGCCAAGAGTGGCGCCAGCGTCGCATCGCGGCAGCTCGCGCACCTCGGGTTGGCACGGGTTGTGGGTCAGCCGGGCAGCAGGCGTGTGCTGTACGAGGCGCTGTACAACATCGAATCGATCATCGCCGCGCGCACCGCGCAGATGAATGACCTGATTGTTCGGTTGCGCCAGGGTGCGCGCGTCGCACCCGGCGGCCAGGGGCGACAGCGACTGCAGAACATGGCTGACTGGTGCGAGGAGTGGGTCCAGCAGTTTCCCATCGTGATGCGGCGTCTGGAGAAGCGGAGGAACCGATGACGAGTGCGATCGCGACTCACGCGCTCACCAAGGACTACGGTTCAGGGCACGGCCTCTTCGAACTCGATCTGGAGATCGCCGAAGGCGAGGTCTTCGGTTTCCTCGGTCCCAACGGTGCGGGCAAGACCACCACCATCCGGCTGCTCATGGGCCTCATCCACGCGACCGCGGGAACCGCCACCGTCTTCGATCTCGACTGCGATCGCGATTCGGTTGCGGTGAAACGCGAAGTCGGCTATCTCCCGGGCGACCTACCGCAGTTTGGCGGGATGCGCGGGAGCGAGGTGGTGGCATATCTCGGAGGCATGCGCAGCGGCATCGACAGGGAGCGAGTGAAGGATCTGGCGGAACGGTTCGAGCTCGACCTGGGGCGCCGCTTTCGAGAATATTCTCGCGGCAACAAGCAGAAGCTCGGCCTGGTGCTTGCCTTCATGCATCGCCCGCGCCTGCTCATCCTCGATGAGCCGACCGGTGGTCTCGACCCGCTCAACCAGCAGACGTTCCACCGCCTGGTCGGCGAGGTGAGCGCAGCCGGCGCCACGGTCTTCCTCTCGTCGCACGTGCTGTCCGAGGTCGAGGAGACGTGCTCGAGAGTCGGGATCATTCGAGACGGCCGTCTCGTGTCCGACATGACCATGGACAGAGTTCACGAGCTGCGTTTTCACGAGGTCGTCATCGAATTCAACGGCGAGGTCCCGGAAGCGACCGTGCGCGCCGCCGCAGGAGTCGACGACGTCAAGGTGGACGGTTCAAGACTCACCTGCACGGTGCACGGCGGGTTTGACGCACTCCTCGGAGCCATCAGCGGCCACTCAGTGGTCGACCTGGTCAGCAGGGAGCCGAGCCTCGAGTCGATCTTCCTCAGCTACTACAGCACGTGATGTCTCCCCGCCTGCTGCTGCGCCTGCATCGCATCGGGTTGATCGCGATGGCGTACTTCGGCATCTTCTACATGCTGGTCAACAGCGCTGCGTTTCCGATCTTTGCCGGCAAAACGCACGCCGCGCAGGAGGCGTTCGGACATTCGATCATCGTGCTCGGCGCACAGTTCACCTGGCTGTTGCCGGCGCCGGTGCGACCGGACACCGCCGCGGGCTACCTGCAGTGGCGTGGCTATGGTTTCTTTGCGATCGTGTTCGCCGCCTGGGGCCTGATGAGCGCGTGCGGTGCAGTGCGCCGTGATGAGGATCGCGGCCTTGTCGAGGTCTGGCTTGCAGCGGGGAACTCACGCCTTCGTCTGCTGGTCACCAGAAGCGCGTTTTTCGCGGTGCTGAGCGCGGCGATCGTGACGCTGGCCGGAGCCGCCGGGTGGATGGGTTGTCTGATCGCGGGAAGCCCCGTTCACGTTGCCGGTCTGGTGGGGGAAAGTGCGGCGCTCTGGGGGCTCACCCTCGCCTGCTTCGGGATCGGGCTGCTGATTTCGCAACTGGCGGCCGACTTCCGCGTGGCCGCGTCGGCCGGGAGCGCAATGCTGGTGGTGATGTTCCTGCTCGACGGCATCGGGCGGTCGAGCCTTCACCCAGCGCCGTTCACGGACATCTCGGTGTTCCATCTGTTCAACCAATCCAACGCAGTCGCTCCGGGCGGTACCTTCGATTTCAGCGCGACACTGCTCCTGTTCGCCCTCGCCGCGGCTGCGACGGTCCTGGCCTCAATCGCATTCGTCCGGCGCGACGTCGGTACGGGTCTCATCCGGACGCGGCGTCGGGGTGCCCAAGAAACCCGCGAGATGTCGTCGAACCCGCTGCTGCGCATCCCGGTCGTGCGCGGGCTCTGGATCCGGAGGGTCGGAGCCCTCGCCTGGACCGGCGGCATGGCGGTGGCCGCTGCCGCCGTGGTGCTCCTTGTGAATATCACCGCGACATTCTTCGCATCGACACCGTCGCTGACCCCATACCTGCGCGGCCTCGCGGGCGATGTGCACACCGTGCTCCTCGCCTTGATCTGGCTGAGCTTCGCGCAGGCGCTCGTCGCCATCTTCGCGATCGCGTCGGTGTCGCGCTGGGCGGCAGAGGACTCGTCCGGCGTCCTGGAGATGCAGCTTGCGGAGCCATGCTCGAGGTGGGCAGTCCTGAGAGAGCGCGCCGGCGAGCTCACCGTGGTGCTCGCCATCATGGCGTTCGCCGCCATGGCCGTGATCCTCGCGCTTGCCCCCGCCGAGTCGATCCCCCTCGACGTGGGAAGGCTGATCAACGCGACTTCCCTGCTGATCCCCTTTGGACTCACCTTTGCTGCGGTCGGAGCACTCCTCGCCGGCTGGCGGCCGCGGGTGGCCGTGGTCGTGCTCTCGACCATCACCACGATCTCATATTTCGTCTTCGAGCTCGGACCGCTGTTCAAATGGCCGGTATGGGCGGACAACCTGTCAGTGTTTCAGCTGTATGGGACGCCCCTGATCACGTCCGTATTCGTCGGTGGGCTGATCGCGATGCTCGCCATCGTGGTCGTGGGGTTCGGATCCGCCGGCTTCGTGCTGGCGCGGCGGGACGTCGCCGCATAGGAGGTTACCGGTGGCCGACGACGCGAAGATGAAGGATGCGATCCGCTGGATGTGGTCGCTCGGAGATTACGGCGCGATCGCCGCGCACCTCGAGCCCCATGCGATCGAACTGGCCCAGCGGAGCCGCCTCCAGGCCGGCTCGGAAGTCCTCGATGTCGCAGCCGGCAACGGGAACTTCGCGATAGCGGCGGCTCGCCTCGGGGCGACCGTCGTGGCCACTGACCTGACCCCGGCCATGGTCGACCTCGGCCGTGCCCGAAGCGCTCCGCTTGGCCTCGCCATCGAGTGGCGCGAGGCGGACGCCGAGCAACTTCCCTTCCCCGATGACCGCTTCGATGTCGTGGCGTCGGTTTTCGGTGCGATGTTCGCTCCCGACCCGGAGCGCGTCGCAGCCGAGCTCTTCCGCGTCGCCAAACGAGGCGGCCTGGTGGCGATGGCCAACTACGGGCCCAAGGGATTCCTGGGACGCTTCACGGCGATGCTGGCCGAGCGTGGACCGGCACCACCTCCGGGCATGCATTCCCCATTCGAATGGGGGGTCACCGATGAGGTGCACCGCCGTTTCAAGGGCCTCACCTCGTCGATCGAGATCTATCCGCAGGCGCTGACGTTCGAGTTCGAGTCGCTTGATGCCGGCTGTGATTTCTGGGAGCACACCAACCCGCCGATGATGGCGATGCTCAGCATGCTCGACGAACAG